>PNAP01000082.1 GCA_003169735.1 Chloroflexota bacterium
AGCAGCGCGAAGATGCTTCCACGCGCGACATCGAAGTCCACACCCCTGAGCACCTGCAGCTTCCCGTAGGACTTCTGCAATCCATGGACCTGGATGGCCAGGTCCGTCGCCTCCGCGACCCCTGGCCCGGTCATCGCCGCGACCCCAGCGGATCCCCGGACTCAGATGTCGAGGTCTTCGACCACCGGCTGTCGGGCCGCTGCTGCGACCAGGTCGTAGAGCTCGGGCGGGAGCTTCTCGCGCAGTGCGTCGACGGTGTCGACGACGTCGAGCGTGGAATCGCCCGTCGACGCGATCCAGCTGAAATCGCCAAGGCCGAACCAGGCACGCCACCCTCCGGGCTTGCCGTCCGCATCGCGGCTGGCCCAGTCAGGCGTCCGCTGGGTGTGGATGACGAACTTGCCGGAGCGGGTCCGATAGACATTGATGACGGTGGTGTTGTTGCCCCACGTCCCGAGCAGGACGCCGGAGAAGCGGACCTTGCGGCCGGCCTTCGGCCCGACCCGAACGGTGATCTCGTCGAAACCTTCGTGACGTCCTTGCTCGACGTCGACGTAACGTCGGAGCGCACTCGAGATCGCTGCCGAGAGATTGCCTCCAGCGAGCTCCTGTGCGCGCTGGTAGAGGGGAAGGTCTCCATCGGAGACATAGATGGTCTTGTTCGGCACCTGGACATCGTAGCTCCCGTTTGCGGTCGTATCTATACGTGGCAGTATACGTATAGCCGCGCCGATATCAAGCCCCCGCTAGCGAGCGGCTTCACCTGCGTGCCCGGGCTGGACATGGCGGCCGCGGCCTACTGCGTCGAGACGCGCGCCCGTCGCGAATCAGGCCGAACGGCACATGACGGATCCTCCGCCGCGAGCGACGATACCGGGCAACGAATCCCGAGCCCGAGGGTGACGTTGGTTCTTCATGCCGTGAAGAGACCGTGACGCACCGGCACCGAGTCGTCATGGCCGTGGCCGTCGCCGTGTTCCTTGCGCTGGCCCCATCGTTGCGCATCGATGCGGCGTCGCCCGTCACGCAGAACGCCGCCGATCCGGTCCAGGCTGTCCTGGACGCGGCGCGCTCCCACCTTGGTGCCCCGTACCGATACGGTGGCACGGGCCCACGATTCGACTGCTCCGGCCTGGTCTTCCGGGTCTTCGAGGAGACCGGTCAGCTGTCCCGCATCGGCGGCCGGCGACGAACGGCCGCCCAGCTGCTGCGCTACTTCCGCGCTCGCGGTCTGGCCAGCGCCAGTGATGGACGCCCCGGCGACCTGGTCATCTACAACAACGGCACGCACGTCGGCGTTTACCTCGGCGACGGCGAGGTCATCAGCGCCATCAATGTGGGCGTGCGGAAGCACGGGCTGCATCGACTGACCATCCCATTCACGGTCTTCCTGCACACCCACCTGGCGAGGATGGGCACGTGAGAGGCAAGATCGTCATCACCGCCTGAACGGCGTCGCGCGCGAACCGCTCGTATGCTGCGCGCGTGACGACACTCGGGGACGATCGGCCGGTCTGGCCGGAGCTTCCGTGGCGTGAATGGGAACCGACCATCTCGACGCTGCGCCTGTGGGTGCAGATCGTCGGCAAGGTCAGGATGGCTCTCACGCCGCCGCTCAATCACTGGTGGCACGTCCCGCTCTACGTGACCGCGAGCGGCCTGACGACGTCCCCGATCCCGTATGGCCGCCGCCAGTTCCAGGTCGACTTCGACTTCATCGCGCACAAGCTCACGGTGACGGACACAGAGGGCCAGGCGTTCACGATGCCGCTCGAGCCTCGATCGGTCGCGCGCTTCTACGTCGAGTTCATGGCCGGACTCCGAGGCCTGGCCATCGACGTGCAGATCCGGCCCCGGCCGGTCGAGATAGCGGATGCGATCCCCTTCGAGGACGATGAGCAGCACGCTTCCTACGTGCCGAGCCACGCGTCATCGTTCTGGCACGGCCTGCTCCAGGCGGATCGCGTGATGAAGGCATTCCAGAGCGGCTTCGCCGGCAAGGTCAGTCCGGTGCAGTTCTTCTGGGGGAGCTTCGATCTGGCCGCCGCCCGCTACTCCGGTCGGCCGGCGCCGCTCCATCCCGGTGGCGCCCCCAACTGTGGGGCCTGGGTGATGGAAGAGGCGTATTCCCGCGAGGAATCGAGCATCGGCTGGTGGCCGGGCATCGATCCGCCCGGGCCCGCGTTCTATGCCTACACCTATCCCGAGCCGGAGGGCTATGCGACCACGCCCGTGCGCCCCGCAGCGGCGTCCTACGACGTGCAGCTCGGCGAATTCGTGCTGCCCTACGACGACGTGCGACGTTCTGCCGACCCGAACGCCGTGGCACTCGATTTCTTCGCATCGACGTATCGGGCGGGCGCGGATCTGGCGCAGTGGGACCGGGCGCTGCTGGAACCGGCCGTGCTTCCAGGCCGTGCGCCGAGACGGGCGTGGACGACGGTGAACGCCGCGGACACGGCCGCCAAGGCGAACCGCATCCATGCCCATCGCGCGAGACCGCGGTGAGTGACCGCTGGGCCGCGGTGAGCGACCGCGAGGCCGCCGCCCCGTGATGCGCCTGAGCTTCAGCCGGCCCCACACGGCCGGCGAGACCGACGATTCCTATCGCTGGTGGGTGCTGCTCGTCACGAGCATCGGCGCGCTGCTCGCCTCGCTGACGTCGGGCACGCTCGTCATCGCGCTGCCGGACATCCTGCGCGACCTCCATAGCGACCTCTTCTCGCTGATGTGGATCGTCGTCGGCTACACGCTCGTGGTGACCGTGCTCGTGCTCAACGCCGGCCGCCTCGCCGACATGTTCGGCCGGGCACGCACCTATACGCTCGGCTTCGCCCTGTTCGCCATCGCCTCGGTGTTCTGCGCGCTGGCGGGGGACGCGACGCAGCTCATCGGCGCGCGCGTCCTGCAGGGCATCGGCGGCGCGTTCCTGCTGGCCAACTCGGCCGCACTCGTGACCGATGCCTTCCCGCGGCGCGAGTTGGGCCGGGCGCTCGGCATCAACGCCATGGTCGTCGGTGCGGGACTCATCCTCGGACCGATCGTGGGCGGCTTGCTGACCAACTACGGGTGGCGGATGGTGTTCTGGTTCAACGTGCCGCTGGCCGTCATAGGCACCATCGCGTCGTGGCTGCTGCTGGTGGAGCAGGCACGGCCATCGACCAGTCGGTCGCTCGATTGGGTCGGCTCGGCGCTCTACCTGATCGGCCTGCTGGCGATCATGACCTCGCTCGCCTTCGGCGGCATCTACGGCTGGACGACACCCTGGATCGTGGGCGGCGTGGTCATCTTCCTGGTCGCCGCGCCGCTCTTCATCTGGGTCGAGCGTCACCAGAGCCAGCCGCTGTTGGACCTGTCCCTGTTCAACGATCGGCTCTTCGCGATGGGCAATCTGACGGGCCTGCTCAACGGCGTGGCCCGCAATGGCGTGCTCTTCCTGCTCGTCTTCTATCTGCAGGGCGCCAAGGGCGACGACCCCGTCACGGCCGGCATCCTGCTCGCCCCGCTGGCCGTGGGGCTGCTCGTGCTGTCGCCCATCAGCGGCGCGCTCGCCGATCGGTACGGATCGCGCGAACTCGCGACGCTGGGCATGGTCATCACGGCGCTCGGTCTGGCTGGTCTGGTGACCCTCGGCGTGGACACGCCCTACTGGCAGCTCGCGCTGTGGCAACTCATCATCGGTGCAGGTTCGGGGCTGTTCAACTCCCCGAACACCAGCGCGGTGATGGGCGTCGTGCCGCCGGCCAAGCGCGGGATCGCGGCGGGCACGCGGATGATGCTCACCCAGACCGGGTTCATCGTCAGCATCGCCCTTGCCATCGGCCTCGTCACGAGCGCCATGGATCCGAGCGTGCTCGTGGCCATCTTTTCGGGCGAGCAGGTCGGCGGCTCGGGCATCGATCTCGGGCCGTTCATGTCGGCGCTCCACCTCGCCTTCGCGGCCGGCGTGGTGGCGAGCGTCATCGGTGCCGGCGTCTCCCTGATGCGCGGCGGGCATCGGTCGTGGGAGGAGCCGTCGGTGATCGCGGATCAGCCGACACCTGCTGGCTGACGCGGGCAGCTACGGCTCGCCCAACTGCGCGTAGCATGAAAGGTCCATGGCACTTGATGTCGTCGGAAAACTCGGCCGCGTGACGGCGGCCATCACTCCCGGTCATCTCGGTGAGGTGCTCATCGAGGTTCGTCAGGGGACGGAGCGGTTCCTGGCTCGGTCGTCCGATGCCGGCGCGACGATCCCCCAGCACGCCCAGGTCATCGTGGTCGGCAGCCTCGGCGGACGGACCGTCGAAGTCGAACCGACCGATACGTTGAGGCTCAACTCATGATCGACGTCGCCACGACCGTCCTTGTCATCGCCATCGCGGTCGTCGTTCTCATCGTGGTCGGCATCTTCATCCTGTTCCGCAAGGCGTGGCGCATCGCCGAGCCGGACGAGGCGCTCATCATCTCGGGCTTCCGCTCGAGCGGCTCATTCGAGGGCCCCAACGGCAACATGGGGTTCCGCATCGTCACCGGCCGTGGCGCGTTCGTGCTGCCCGGCGTGACCAAGGTCCGCACCCTGTCGCTCGAAGCGCATGAGAGCGAGATCACCGTCCCCTGCGTCAGCCAGCAGAAGATCCGCCTCGACCTGCGTGGCGTGGTCGTCTACAAGGTCGGCGACGACTACCGCTCCATCGCCAACGCCGCGCGCCGTTTCCTCGATCGCCCTGCTGTCGAGCTCGAGTCGAAGGTCCAGAACGTCTTCGTCGGCCACCTTCGCGCCATCGCCGGCTCGATGACCGTCGAGGAGATGATCAGCGACCAGGACAAGTTCGCGCAGCAGGTCCGCGACCGTTGCAGCCAGGAGATGGAATCGTTCGGGCTCGTCATCGACAGCTTCCAGATCCAGGCGGCCACCAGCCCCAGCAACTACATCGAGAACCTGGCCGTGCCGCACCAGGCCGAAGTCGAGCAGCACGCCCGCATCGCGCGCGCCATCGCCGACCGCGAGGCCGTTGCCCAGGAACAGAGCTCGGCCGCCCAGATCGCCGCTTCGATGCGCGACACGGAGATCAAGAAGGCCGGGTTCCAGGCCGAGATCGACCAGGCCACCCAGTTCGCGCAGCAGCAGGGCCCATTGGCCGAGGCCAAGGCACGCCAGGCGGTCGTCGGCGAGGAGACGCGCGTCGCCGAGTTGCAGGCACAGCAGAAGGAGCAGCAACTCCAGGTCGATGTCCGCAAGCCGGCCGATGCCGAAGCGTATCGGCAGACGACGCTCGCCACGGCCAACCGCGACGCGCGCATCCGCCAGGCCGAAGCCGAAGCCCAGGAGGTCCGCCTCCACGCCGAGGCGCTCGCGGCCCAGACCAAGGTCCAGGCGCAGGCCGCCGCTGCGGCGTTGACCATGCAGGCCGAAGCCCAGGCTGGCGCCACGCGGCTCACCGGCCAGGCCGAAGCCGACGCGACGCGTGCCAAGGGCATGGCCGAAGCGGACGCTATCCGCGCCCGCATGGAGGCGGAAGCGGCCGGCATCGAGCGACGCGCCGCGGCACTCAGCCAGAACCAGGAAGCGGTCATCGCGCAGCAGATCGCTGAGAACCTGCCCGAGATCGTCCGGGCGGCGGCCTCGTCGTTCGACCATGTCGGCACGTTCACGGTCCTCAACGGGGCCGAGGGCGTAACCGGAGCGCTCGCCCAGGTCATCCAGCAGGCCGGGGCACTGGCGGGCATGGCTCGCGAATCGTTGATGCCGATGGCCGCAGGAGCCAATGGTCGCGGCGCCGTCCACTCCAACGGAACGAGGCCGGCCGATCCTGTCAAGACGGCGACGCCAGTCGGGCCGGATCTCGCCGAAGCCAGGGCGGGACGTGGACGCCGCCACTCCATCGAGGGGACGTCCGCGGCCGGGCAGCCTGCCACGGCCACCGACCGACCGGCCCCGGCCGCCGAGCCGGCCAGCGATGGCGGCGCATCTGCCTGAGGCTGATCCAGAGACGCTCGCCGCCGGCGTCTCGGTCGACGTCACGCCCGACGTCGCGGCGCGAGTCGAAGCGGTCGCGGCGCCGTTCGTCGAACGGCTGATTGCCGCGCCCGTCGGATCAGCTGCGTTCCGGCGTGCCGTGACCGCCATCGACGGCCTCGGCGATCGCGAGATCCGCGCCACGACCGAGATCGCCCGTAACTTTCAGGAGCGCCCGGCGCGCGCACTCAAGGGGCTGCTGGGCGAGGGTGCGCCGCTCAGCCGCAACCTGGCCAGGTTGCGCAAGGCCGTCGAGACGCTGGCACGCGCGCCGAGCGAGATGGACCGTGCCGAGGGGCTCGTCCGTCAGGTCGTCGAGGCGCTCGATGGCAACCGCCAGACGCTGGAGGAAGACAACGCCGCGATCGCCCAGCAGGAAGTGGCGCTGTGGCGGGAGATCCAGGCGCTGCGGGAATACGCGGTGCTCGCCGCTCGAATCGACCAGCTCCTCGACGAGAGGATCGCGTCGCTCGCGGCGACCGACCCGGCGCACAGCCGGGGCCTCGCCGATGAGGCCCAGTTCTCTATCCGCCGCCGCCGCCGCGACCTGCTGCTGCAGCTCGCTGTCGCGACGCAGGGTTACGCGGCGCTGCGGGTCATCGAGCAGGACAACCTGGAGGTGATCTGGGCCATCCGCGCGGCGACGACCACGACCGCGACTGCACTGCGCGCCGCCATGCTGGTGCGCGGCGCGATGGCCGACTCGACGCTGGCTGGCAAGGCGGACCTGGCTGGGTGGAAGCGCGCCTGGAGCGATGTCCTTGGCGCGGTCGACCAGGTCGACGTTCGCAAGCGCAGGACGCTCGAGGAGATGGCGAAACCGGCTCTTGCGGAGCGATCACCACGGAGGGTCGGACCGCCACAGCGGTCATGAGCCGCGCGAGCCTGCGACCGGCGCGGCACGTTTAGCGCCCGCGAGGTCATCGGGCGCCACCTCGCACTCCGGAGAGGCCATTCGGCACGCCCGATCGTGACTATCAGCTCATACCATATACATGCTTCCCGCATATACCTGTAAGGAGCTGATAAGGGCGTCGGGATACACCCGGGTCCAGCGATCAGATCCCTCTGCAGGGAGTGGGCGATGCAGAACGCGACGCACGACATCGACGAGCTCCAGGCCTCGATGCTCCGGTCGCTCGCGAGCGCTCACCGGCTCCGCATCCTCCACCTGCTGGGCGCGAGGCCGCGGGAAGTCAACCAGGTGGCACGCGAGCTGGGGATGAACCAGGCCGCAGCGTCCCAGCACCTGGGCGCGATGCGTGCGGTGGGCATCGTCGAAGCGGTGCGCGACGGACGCTCGGTCAGCTATCAGCTCACCGACCCCCAGCTCCTCTCCGCCTGCGAACTCATGCGCGGGGTCCTGGTCCGTCGCCTCTCGAGATTGGGCGACCTGGCCGCCGCGGCACATGAATCGGGGCCTATCGGCTACCCAACCACGGAGGTACGTCACTCGTGAGCGACCCCATCGCACTCGTCCTCTTCTCCGGCACGGACGACAAGCTCCACGCGGCGGCCACGATCGCGGCCGGTGCGTCGGCCATGGGCCGGCCGGTCAACATCCTGGTCCAGTTCTGGGCGCTGGACGCGTTCCGTGCCGACCGTATCGGGCAGGACCACGGCCTTGCCTCGGACGCCATCCGCCCGGGATCGACGATGACCGCCGCACCCGCCGGTTCGCTCCCGTGGGCGGAGACGTTCCGCCAGGCGAAGGAGCTGGGCGACGTCCAGATCCGCGCCTGCTCGGCTTCGATGTCGTTCCTTGGTATCGACCAGTCACAACTCGACCCGATGGTGGACGACGTGTGCGGCATCGCCACGTTCTTCCTCGACGCCGAGACCGGCCCTGTCGTCTTCATCTGATCGTCCATCACTCCACAGAGAGGAGCTTCGACATGGCAGAACACGAAAAGCTCGTGATCATGGCCACCCACGGACCCGAGGACCCGGAGCGGGCAACCATCCCGTTCGTCATGGCCTGCGCGGCCCTGGCCTCGGAGGTCGATGTGGTCATCGGTTTCCAGGCCGATGGCGTCTGCCTGATGCACCTGGGCGAAGCCGGCACCGTCCAGGCCGCGGGCTTCCCACCGCTCACCAAGCTGCTCGACGACTTCCAGCAGCTCGGCGGCACGTTGCTCGTCTGTGGGCCGTGTGTGAAGAGTCGCGGCATCGCCGAGTCGCTCATCCCGGGTGCCGAGATCGTCGCCGCGGGACGTTTCGTCGCCGAGGTCACCTCGGCCACCAGCAGCCTCGTCTACTAGCCCCAGAAAGGACCACTCCGATGATCACGATGACGACTCCACTCAGCGACATCGACCTGTCGGCTCTCGAGAGCGCCAAGGTCGTCGACGCACGGGGCAGCGCCTGCCCTGGGCCGCTGCTCGAGGCCAAGAAAGGCATGGGCACCGTCCAGATCGGCCAGGTCATCGAGATCTGGTCGAGTGACCCGGCCACCAAGAACGACATCGGCGCCTGGTCGACGAAGGTCGGCCACGCCTTCCTCGGCTACCTGCCCGGCGAAGGCTACGAACGCGTGTTCGTTCGCCGCGGCAAGTAGTGACCACCGGCCGTGAGGCCGGCCTACCAGGGAGTCATGCTGCGATGACCACGCTCACCCCGGTCAAGCCGCCGGATCAGGAACGGACGTTCGTTCCGCGCATCCTGGTGTTCTCGACCAACAACATCTCGGACCCGGGCATCGACCTGGCCGGCAGTTCGCACATGTCGTACTCACCGGGAGTCGTGGTCATCAGCATGCCCTGCACGAGCGGCATCCGGCCGTCCTGGATCCTGCACGCCATCGACCATGGTTTCGACGGCGTCTTCATCGCCTCCGACGGTGACGAGTGCGCGTATCTCGCGGATTGTTCGGTGCGGGCGTCGCGCATCGTCGCCCAGGCGCAGGCCCTCCTGACCAAGGGCGGCCATCAGGGCCAGCGCCTGAAGATGGCGGCCATCTGTTCGGTCTGTGCCGAGCCGTTTACCCGCCACGTCCAGCAGTTCGGCCAGGCGCTGGCAACGCTGGGACCCTCGGCGGTGGCGGCATGAACGACTACGACGTCCTGGTCGTCGGCGCCGGCATCGGCGGCATGGAATCCGCCCTCAAGCTCGGTGACATGGGCTACCGCGTGCTGCTCGTCGAGAAAGAGGCGAGCGTGGGCGGGAAGATGATCCTGCTCAGCAAGGTCTTCCCGACGCTCGACTGCGCCAGCTGCATCTCGACGCCGAAGATGGCCGCATCCATCCACCACCCCAACGTGACCACGCTCACCTACAGCGAGGTCGACGGCATCGATCCGCTCGCCGGCGGCCGATTCCACGCCACCGTCAAGCGCAAGGCGCGCTTTGTCAACGAGACGACCTGCACCGGCTGCCAGCTGTGCGAAACGGCCTGCACGGTCGCTGTTCCCGACCAGTTCAACGCCGACATGGTCGCCCGACGCGCTGCCTACATCGCGTTCCCGCAGGCGGTGCCGAAGAAGGCGGTCATCGAACGAGCCGGTTCGTCGCCGTGCTCCTATACCTGCCCGGCGGGCATCCAGGCGCACGGTTACGTGTCGCTCATCCGGAGCGGCGAGTACGAGAAGGCCTTCCAACTGGTGCTCGACGCGACGCCGCTCGTGGGCACGCTCGGGCGTGCCTGCTATGCCCCGTGCGAGGTCGAATGCACGCGCGGTTCCCTCGACGGTCCCCTGCCCATCCGCCGGCTCAAGCGCTTCGTCGCTGACATCCATTACGAGAAGTTCGACGGCCCCGGTGTCGAGGTTCCAGCGCCCAATGGCCATCGCGTTGCCATCGTCGGATCGGGCCCGGCGGGCCTCACCGCTGCATGGCAACTCGCCCGCAAGGGCTACGCGGTCAAGATCTTCGAGTCGGCGCCCAAGGCCGGCGGCTTCCTGCGGCTCGCCATCCCCGCCTACCGCCTGCCGAGCGAGGTCGTGGAGCAGGACATCGCCAATGTCACCGCGCTCGGCGTCGAGATCGCCACGAGCACGCCGGTCACCGACCTCGAGGCACTCCACGCGGACGCCTATGAGGCCGTCCTGCTCGCGACCGGCACACCTCGCTCGACGACGCTCGGCGTTCCGGGCGATCAGCTCGACGGCGTCATGAGCGGCGTCTCCTTCCTGCGAGCGGTCAAGCTCGGTGAGGGCGTCGATCTCTCCGACAAGCGGGTCGTGGTCATCGGCGGCGGGAACGTGGCCATGGATACGGCCCGCACCGCTCGCCGACTCGGCGCGCGCGACGTCACGGTCGTCTACCGTCGCAGCCGCGCCGAGATGCCGGCCCACCACGTCGAGGCGGACGACACCGAGCAGGAGGGCGTGCACTTCGTCTTCGAAGCGGCCCCGGTCGAGGTGCTCCACAGTGGGCACGGAGCGACGCGGGGCCTGCGCTGTGACCGGATGGAACCGGCCAGGCCCGGTGCGACCGGCCGTCGCCACCCCGAGCCGATCCCCGGCAGCACCTTCGAGATCGCGTGCGACATGGTCATCGCGGCCATCGGCATGGCGCCCGACACGGACGGTTTCTCGGCCCACGTCGCGGCCGACCCGAGCGGGCGTCTGACGGTCGATCCGACGACGCTCCAGAGCGCGACACCGTGGCTCTTCGCCGCCGGCGACGTCGTGTCCGGCGCCTCGGACATCACCCGCGCCACCGGCCAGGGCCAGCGCGCCGCCTTCATGATCGATCACTGGATCCAGGACCGGAACCTCGACGGCATCGATGGCTTCGACCTGCGACTGTCGGTCGTCGACAAGGCCCAGGTCCTGGCGCGCCAGAAGGCGTACCGGCTGGCCGTCCCCGCCGATCCCAGCCAGGTCCTCAGCCCCGCGCCGACGGACTTCCGCGAAGTCGAGCTGCCGATGACCGAGGCCGAGGCGCGCCGCGGCGCCGGCCTCTGTCTCGACTGTGGCGTCTGCTCGGAATGCGGCGAGTGCGTGGATGCGTGCCCGGTCGACGACTGCATCGACCTCCGCGCGCGGGACGAGACCTTCAAGGTCGAGGTGGGCGCCGTGGTCGTCGCCACGGGCTTCAAGCTCTTCGCCGCTGACCTCAAGCCCGAATACGGCTTCGGCACGTTCAAGAACGTCATCACCGGCATGCAGATGGATCGGCTGCTGGCGCCGACGCGCCCGTTCAATACCATCCTGCGACCGGGCGACGGCAAGGTGCCCGAGCGGATCGCCTACGTGCTGTGCACCGGCTCCCGCGATGAGACCGTCGGCAACCCGCTCTGCTCACGGTTCTGCTGCATGTACTCCATCAAGCAGAACCAGCTGATCATGGGCGCCCTACCGGTCGCCGACGTCACCGTCCACTACATGGACATCCGCGCGCCCGGCAAGCGCTACGACGAGTTCTACGAGCAGGCCAAGGCGATGGGCGCCAACTACGTCAAGGGCCGCGTCGCCAGGATCACCGAGAAGGAGAACGGCGACCTGGTCCTCCGCTACGAGGACATCGAGCACGGCGGCGGGCTGGTCGAGGCTGAATACGACCTGGTCGTCCTGGCGGTCGGCGTCCAGCCCAACAGCGACGCCCAGGCGCTCTTCCCGATGGGCGCCCTGTCGACCGACGAGTTCCACTATGTCGCCGAGACGAACGAGGACACCGATCCGGGCCGGACCAGCATCCCGGGCGTGTACGTCGCCGGCGCCGCATCCGGCGCCAAGGACATCGCCGACTCGATCCTGCACGCCGGATCGACCGTCGCGCAGGTGGCGGCCTACCTGGAAAGGACCAAGGTGCCGGCATGACCGACAAGCAGCGACGCATCGGCGTCTACGTCTGTCACTGCGGCGGCAACATCTCCGACCACGTCGATGTCGACCAGGTCGTCGCGGCCGCGCAGGCGGAGCCGGGCGTCGTGGTGGCGCGCCAGATGATGTTCGCCTGTTCCGATTCGGGTCAGGGCGAGATGGAGCGCGACATCGAGGAACAGCATCTCGACGGTCTCGTCGTCGCGTCGTGCTCCCCGAAGCTCCACGTCGTCACCTTCCGCGGCGTGGCCAAGCGAGCCGGACTCAACCCCTACGAATACACGCAGGTCAACGTCCGCGAGCAGGCGTCGTGGGTGCACACCGAGGACGCCCAGGGCACGACCGACAAGGCCATCAGCCTCGTCCGGGCCGGCATCGCCCGCACCCGCCTGACCGAACCGCTCGAACCGATCGTCGTCAAGACGACCCAGCGGACGCTGGTCGTGGGCGGCGGCGTGGCGGGCCTGCGCGCGGCCATCGGCCTGGCTGACATCGGCCTCGGCGTGTTCCTCGTCGAGCGCGAAGCCGAACTGGGCGGATGGGTCGGCCGCTTCGACGAGATGTACCCGACCGGCAAGAACGGCCGCGCGCTGATCGCCTCGCTCATCGACGAGATCGGCCGGCGACCGTCGATCACCGTCTTCGCCGGCGCCGAGATGGTCAGCAAGGCGGGCAGTTTCGGCAACTACCAGGTCGGCATCCGGGTCGGCGCGGCGAGCCCCGAGACGCTCACCATCGAGGTCGGTTCGATCATCGTCGCGACCGGCTTCGACGCCTACCAGCCCGAGGTCGGCGAGTTCGGCTACGGTATCGATGGCGTCGTGACGCTGCCCGAGTTCAAGGAACTCATCGAGGCGTCGGCCGGACCGCTGTCCTACCACGGCCGCGCGGTGCGCAGCGTCGCCTACGTCTACTGCGTCGGCAGTCGCCAGGGCGATGCTGAGCCGGGCGCCAACGCCTACTGCTCGCGCTATTGCTGCGCGGCGACGGTCGCGGCATCGGTCCAGCTGGCGTCGCGCGACGCCCTCGTCCACCAGTACCACCTGTACCGGGACATGCGTACCTACGGCAAGTTCGAGCTGATGTACACGGAATCGCGCAAGCTCGGGTCGGTCTACCTGAAGTTCGCCGACGACGCACCGCCGGCGGTGGCACAGGACAACGCCGGGCACCTGACGGTCACGATGCGTGACCTGCTCACGGGCGGGGAAGAGCTCGCCATCCCGGCCGACCTTGTGGTCCTCGTCACGGGCATGATCCCGTGCAAGAACGACGAGCTCATCAACGTCCTCAAGCTGCCGCTCGGGCGGGACGGCTTCTTCAACGAGATCCATCCGAAGCTCCGCCCGGTCGAGACCGTCGTCGACGGTGTCTACATCGCGGGCGCGTGCCAGGGACCGAAGAACTCGAGCGAGAGCGTCGCGTCCGGTCTGGCCGCCGTCACCCAGAGCGCGGTCATCCTGAAGAAGGGCTTCGCCGAACTCGATCCCCTCGTCGCGGTCGTGGACGCTGACGCCTGCACCGCGTGCGGCGTGTGCCTCGATGCGTGTCCTTACGGCGCCATCGAGATGGCCGCGGTCACGGCCAGGCCGACCGCGGTCATCAGCGAGACCGGCTGCAAGGGCTGCGGCGGGTGCGTGCCGATGTGTCCCGAGAACGCCATCGACCTGCGCGGCTATACCGACGCTCAGATCACGGCGATGATCGATGGCTTGCTGGAGGTGGCCGTCGCATGAACGTGCCGAACCGCGAACTGCGCGAGATCATCCGCGAGGAGCCCGTGATGCGAGGACAGATCCTCGCCATCCTCGGCGACGGGCCGCAGACCGTGCCCGAGATCGCCGCCGCGATGGGCTGCCCCACGCACGAAGTCGTGTACTGGGTGATGGACATGCGGCGCTACGGCTACGTGGCGGAGATCAAGGGCGCCACCGACGACGGCTACTTCCGCTACGAGTCGACCGGGAAGGTGTCGGCATGACCGCCCAGGTGGATGTCCGGCTGCTCTCCGACATCCAGCGCTACGGTGCGGCCGATGTCTCCGCATGCTTCAGCTGCGGGACCTGTACGGCGACCTGCCCGCTCGTCAGCGAGGATGCGACCTTCCCGCGGCGGATGATCCGCTACGCGCAGGTCGGCCTGCGCGACAAGCTCCTGTCGAGCAAGGAACTGTGGACCTGTTACGCGTGCGGCGAGTGCTCGGAGTCGTGCCCGACCCAGGCCGAGCCGAGCGAGTTCATGGCGGCGGCTCGCCGCTATGCCATCGCCTCCTACGACCGGACCGGTCTGGCGAGGCTGATGTACACGCGGCCGATCATCGGGACGCTCATCGCGGTGATCCTGGCCGCGTTCTTCGCCCTGTTCATGTACGCGGCCCACGGACCCCAGAGCACTACCTCGCTCGACATCTTCGGGTTCATCCCCGAGGCGCTCATCCACGACCTCGGCATCGTCGTCATGGCAGTGGTCTTCCTTGCCGGCTTGGCCGGAGTGGCGACCATGGTCCGCCGTCTCGGCACGGCGAATGCAGTCACCCTGCGAGCCGTGGTCGGCAGCCGCGCCGCACTCCGACGTTCGGCGGGCGCCCTGTGGAGTGCCCTCGGCGTCGAATCACTCGGACAGCGCCGCTACCGCGCCGACTGCGACTCGGATGCCTCGCTCGCCCCCTGGTACCGCCGGCGCTGGTTCCTCCACGCCTCGACGATGTGGGGTTTCCTCGGACTGCTCGCGGCGACCATCATCGACTACGGCCTTGCCTTGGCCGGAATCAAGGCGACCGGCACGCCGGTCCCCATCTGGTATCCGGTGCGCCTGCTCGGCACCGTCTCCGGCCTGCTGCTGCTGTATGGCGTGAGCATGCTCATCGTCCAGCGCTACCGAGGCGTGGAGCGGTCGGTCCGCCACTCGACGGCCGCCGACTGGACCTTCCTCGCCCTCGTCTGGATCACCGGCGTGACCGGCTTCGCCATCGAACTCGCGCTGTACCTGCCGAGCGCGCCAGCGTGGGGGTATTGGCTCTTCCTCTTCCACGTGGCCGTGGCGATGGAGCTGGTCCTCCTGGCGCCGTTCATGAAGTTCGCCCACGCCGTCTATCGGCCCGTCGCTCTCTTCTTCCTGGCGCTTGCCGTCCACGAATAGCCGAAGGAGGCCCTTGATGCTCTCGACCCTGCCCGCCGTTTCGAAGGAACACCACGAGCGACTGATGTGGAACGTCGATCATCTGCCGATGCTCGGCGACCGGATCGGGACCGTCCCGCTGGTCGACCTGAGTCCGGAGGTCGACGAAGCGGCCACGTTCCTGACCGTACTGCTCCTGCCGCACATGGATGCCACGGAGCGCAGCCTCTACCCCGAACTGGAGCGGTTGCTCCAGAACCGCCATTCGATGACGCCGATGCGGCGCGAGCACGCCGAGATCCGTCGGCTGGTCGACGACCTCGTGCACATCCAGAAGGACCTCGCGGCCGGCAAGCTGCCGACCGGCGAGGCGATGGCGCTCCGGCGGGTGATCTTCCGGCTGTACGCCCTGTTGAAGATCCACCTGGCCGAGGAACAGCTCTACGTCGGCATGCTCGATCATGCCGTCTCGACCGAGGTCGCCGAGGCGCTCGCGCTGGCCCTGGAGCACGGAGGCTTCGAGCACGCCTGACGGCCGGGCGGCGATGGGGCCGCTGGCGGCGGCTATCCTGCTGACGCATATGGATGCGTCAAGCAGACCCACGGGACCGGTGCTCCGCGGCGCCGCGGCAGCGGCCGATGATCCCGGCCTCGCATCAGAGCGCGACGCGGCCGGCATCCCGGTCCATCGGGGCTGGGCGCCACTCGGGCCACGACGCCGCTGGATGGAGCCGTTCGTGCTGGTGCTGCTGGCCGGCGGCGGAGCCTATGGCTATGCCATCACGTCCCAACTCGAGGAGATGGGCGTCACCTCGGGAACGGTCGATATCGGCCAGGTTTATCGGATCCTGCGCGACCTCGAAGACGCGGGCCAGGTGACCTCTTCCTGGTCGACCGACTCGGTCGGTCCGCAGCGGCGCGAATACGAGCTGACGGCGGCCGGTTACGAGACCATCGATGAGTGGGCGGCGGTGATGAAAGAGCGCGCACGGCTCATCGGTGAGTTCAACGGGCGCTATCTCGAGGCGGTCGTCGGACCGCGCCAGAGACGCGCGGAGGACGACGTCTCCGCCGGCTGACCGGCTCGGCGAGCTGGGGCGGCTCGGTGAGCTACAACGGCTCAGCCATGGCGTGATCGAGTCCCCGCGCGAGGGTGTCCTTCTCCTCGTCTGACAATCCGCGGTCGAGCACGCCCAGGTACGACTCCTCCTCGGCGAGGTGGACCTTCAGGATCGAGTAGAGGCGGTAGAGGACCCTTCGCAGGCCGACCTCACCAGCCCGATCCAGCGTCCCGCCAGCGGCCGCCTTGCGGTACTCGCAGAGGGAGCGGAACAGATCGCGCAGCTGGTCGTGCTCGCGCCGCATCGGGGCCATCGAATGGCGCGTGCCCATCAACGCCTCGAGCCGACCATAGAGCGTCGTCTCGATCGCCTCCATGTGCGGCACGAGTTGGCCGAGGATGAAGCCGCACTCGGTTTCGAAGCTCGTCGCGAACGTCTCGGGGGACACGCGCCCGATCATCTCGGCGAGTCTCGGCAATCGGTCGACGTGGAGTTCGATCACATCGTGGTGCTCGTGGGTCGTGGCCGGCAGCGAGCGCATCACATTCTTCCTCGTGTCCGTTCCGTCGAAACCGCGGAGTCGCGAGCCGTGGCAGCCCGCCGAGGAGAGCCTCTGCCGCTGCGCATCACGCGACGCAGGGCCATCCGACCCCAATCACCCGGGCCGACCCGACCGGTAGGCAGGCGGCCTGACCGGTAGGCAGGCGGCTCGACCGAGTTACGATCGCCGCGTGCAGACGCGCCTCCCATCGCTCGGTCCCCGCGGCGAGGGTTGGGTGGTGGCGCAGGGCATCCTGTTCGTGGTGATCGCGGCCGCGGGGCTGTGGGATGGATCGCATCAGGGCGCCGGCGGTTCCTGGGGCCCGATCGCCATGTCGCTCGGCGTCGTCGCCGTCGTCCTCGGCGGCGCGCTCGCGACCTGGGCGGTGTGGATCCTCGGCGCGCGGCTCAGCCCCTTCCCGAGGCCGGTCCCCGGAGCGCCGCTCATCCAGTCCGGTGCCTATCGCCTTATCCGGCACCCCATCTACAGCGGGCTCATCCTCGCCGCGATCGGCTGGGGGCTCGCGACATCGTCCCTGCTCGCGATCGGCGCCGCGTTCTTGCTGTTCGCGCTGTTCGCCGGCAAGTCGCACGTCGAGGAAGCGTCGCTGCGAACCGCCCTGCCCGAGTACGCCGCCTATGAGGCCCGGACGAAGCGGTTCATCCCCTGGGTCTACTGACACAAAGAGTGACCCGGAGGAACCGTCCGGCTCCGTGACCACCAGCGTCGTGAGCAAGCTCTCGAACCAGCGATCCGGTTTCCGTATGGCCCCTCCGGGCTGAGAAGAATCTAGTCGCCCACGCGGGTCCTCGACAAGGGGATTTGTCCACCAACTTCGAGCCAGGTCGGCGGGTCATCCACGGTCTGTCCCCAATCGCCCGCAAGGCGTCGACGCGCTATCGTCTCGGGATGCGCTTCCTTGCTTGGCTCGCTGCCTTGCCCCAGTGAGCATCGCCGTCGGGGCGTTCCTGGCGTCGATCGGGGCGGGAGCGTTCGGAGCGCTGGTAGGCATCGGCGGCGGCCTGATCATCGTGCCGGTGCTGACCGAGTTGCTCGGCGTGCCCATCAAGACGGCCATCGCGGCCAGCCTCATCGGGGTCATCGCGACGTCCACCGGCGCGACATCGCGCTACCTGAGCGCGGGGCTCGCCGACCGGCGGCTCGGCCTGATGCTGCTCATCCCCACCGTCGCCGGCAGCATCACCGGGTCGCTGCTCAACAAGGTGCTCGACGCGAACGTGCTGGCCGGCCTGTTCGGGCTGCTGCTCGTGTTCGTAGCGGTGCAGTTGCTGCGGCAAAAGAAGCCGTCGACGTCCGCGCCGCTCCCCGCTGACGAAGCGAGCGACTTCGTCTCGACCTACACCGAACCGACCGATGGCACGGAGATCCCCTATCGGGCGCGGCGCATCCGGTTCGGCCTCGTCTCGTCGTTCTTCGCCGGCAACGTCTCGGCGCTGCTCGGCATCGGCGGCGGCGTCATCAACGTGCCGACCATGACCATCGCGATGGGCATCCCCATCCGCGTCGCAACGACGACGAGCACCTATATGCTCGGTCCGACCGCCGTGACGAGCGCGCTCATCTACTTCGCCGCCGGCGTCCTCGATCCCATCCTGGCCGGCCCCGTGGCACTCGGCGTCTTCATCGGCGCGCGCGCCGGAGCCCGATTCTCGACGCGCGTCTCGCAGGCCGGGCTGCGGCTCGCGTTCATCGGCGTGGCGCTCTTCTTCGCCGTCCAGATGTTCGCCCGGTTCATCCAGAACGTGTCGCTGTGAGAGCGTCCAGCCGGCTGACCGCCCTCGTGCTGACCGACGGTTCGGTCGTCAGCGCCGCCTTCTTCCTGGTCGCCGTCGTGCTCGAGCTGGTCGGCCGGCCTCAGGTGCCGGGCACCCTCGACGTATCGGGCGTGACCGGTTCCATCGGCCGTCTCGAACCGTGGGGATGGGCGACCATCGGGGTCCTTGCCGCGATCATCACGCCGGTCGCCGGCCTGATCGCCACGGCCGCCGAGTACCGCGGTCGTCGCGAGGCGATCCTCGCCGCAGGCGTCATCGGCATCCTGGGCATCAGCCTGCTGGTGGCGCTCCTCCAGCAGTAGCGCCGGGCTCGACGTCCATCAGCGCGCGCTCGGCGAGCCCCAGTGGCAGCCGCCCGGTGGCCGCCAGCCGGTCGTGGAATTCGCGCAGGATGGCGACATCGACCTTGGCGGGCTCGATGCCCGCCTGGCCCTTCGAGGCCAGGAATCGGTCGCGGATGCGCAGGATCTCGAGACAGCCGGTGAGGTAGGCCGAGGCCTGCGTCGGCCACCAGCAATAACGCCCGACCTCGGCGCGGGCGGTCGGCTCGGGCAACGGCGTCTTCGTCGTCATGAAGGTGACGCCCTGTTCGAAATCCATGTCGCCGATGTGAAGGCTGGTATCGACGATGATCCGGGCGGCGCGGAAGAGCGTCGCCTCGAGGTGGTAGAGCTCCTGGACCGGATCGGTGAAGAAGCCGCGCTCGCGCATCACCTGCTCCGCGTAGAGCGCCCAGCCCTCGCTGAAATAGGGCGTGCCGAGGACCAGCCGGATGTGCGACGCGTGGATCTTGCTCCACGTGATGTGCCAGTGGTGGCCGGGGTAGGTCTCGTGGACAGCGACCGTGGGGATGCCGTCGTAGCTGTTCGCCTCGAGTCGCTTCTGGACCTCTTCGGGCGGCGTGCCGTCGGGCGCGAAGGGGACGAAGAAATGGCCGAGCAGCAGGTCGGTGAAGGCCGGCGAGCCGTTGTACGAGGCGACGCCGATCACCGGCCGCTGGAAGACCGGCGATGGTTCGACGATGCAGCTCTCTCCGTTGGGCAGCGTGACCAGGCCCGTCTCGGCGAGGAAGGTCCGGGCGCGTTCGGTCCAATCGGCGTAGGCGGCGCGCATCCCCTCCTCGGTCGGGGCGTGATCTCGGTTCGCTTCGTCCAGCACGGAGCGCCAGTCCTCCGTGCCGCGCGCCCGGAAGGCGAGGGCACGCATCTCGGCGTCGAGGCGGTCGTACTCTGCTTCGCCGCGGGCGCGCAGCGTGCGGGCGTCGTATGTCAGGCTCTCGCGCTCGCGGAGAAGGCGCGTGTAGCGCTCCTCGCCGAAGCGCCACTCACCGTGGGCGCGGCTCTTGAACGCCTCGAGGAAAGTGATCCAGGCGTCGAACCCGGCGCCGGCTTTCTCGCCGGCGGCGCGGAGTCGGTCGCGTTGCGGGCCCTCCGGGGCTTCCATCGGCACGAGATCGCGGACGTAGCGGCCGCCCGCCCGCGCCGAGGCCAGGCCACGGCCGACGATGAGTTCCGAAGCGAGATCGGCGTCGAGGTTCGCCGCTCCCTGTTCGAGGGCCCGCGGGATCTGCTCCAGGCGCGCGATGGCCGCGTCGACCAGCTCCGATTCGGGGCGGATGCGGTGCAGGAAGAGCCCGAAGATGCCACTCAACGCCGGCCCCGAGTAGACCAGCGGATCGCGCTTCCAGCCCTGCCAGTCAGCCACGATGACGCGGCCACGGAGCATCGCGATGGCAAGGTCGCGGTCGATGCGCGCGTCGGCGGAGAGGCCGTCATCCGGCACCGCCTCAAAACGGGCGAGCCACTCGACGGCGTCGGCGTCACGCTTCTTGAACGCGTCGGCCGAGAGATCGTCCAGCCGTTCGTCGTACTCGGTCAGCCCGAGGCTGCTCGCCAGCACCGGTGACGTCTCGAACTCGTTGGTCAGGAAACCCTCGATGAGGGTGTCAAGGTCGGTCACGGACATAGGCTCCCACGGCACGGTTGCTTGGTATGGCGTCCCACGTCCAGCGTAGCGCGCCCGGACCTGCTGCGGGGTGGCTGCCGACCTCTTGGCCGAGCGGCGCCAGCGAGCTCAGCCAACGAGGGAGAGCCGATCGCCCCACCTTTGCGCGAACCGGGGAGAGTCAGACTTCGTCCTCGCATCCGTACGTCGATCCGCCCGATGTTTCCCAACGCGAATCCGGGGAGCGTTAGCGCGCCGGTCGGTCGCCAAGACGCCCCGTTCGACCGCATCGATGCCCGGGCCACGCTCAGCGATGGCTCCATCCTGTACCGGAATGGTCTGAATCGGCTCCTCGGTTCGGTTAACGCTTCCCCGATTCGCATTCGCCAAACGGATCGGTACACGGCCTCGATGACACCGAGCGGCGCCACGTGGCCGCCGGTCGAGCGGCGCCATGCGGCCGTTGCGCGAGTGGCGCGATCGCGTTGGCTATGGCGCGCGCGAATCAACGTAGCGGCAGCGCGGCGCCAAGAGGCACGAGCCGCAGGCGGGACGCTGCGCGTGGCAGGTCTGACGGCCATGGGTGATCAGGTTGACGTGCGCCTCGTGCATCTGGTCGGGCTCAAGAAGTGCCAGGAACAGCTCGTGGGCAGCATCGACGTCGACCGCCTCGGGCACCAGGCCGATCCGCTTGGAGACGCGCTCCACGTGCCGATCGACCGGCATCAGTGGCGCGCCGAAGGCGAAGAGGAGCACCACCGACGCCGTCTTCCGCCCGACGCCGTCGATCGCGGTCAGCCATCCGAGCGCTTCGAGCGCCGGCAGGTCGCCGAGGAATTCGAGCGAGTAGTCGCCGCGCGACTCGCGCACGGTCCGCAGCGCCGCCTGGATCCGTGGCGCCTTCTGTGGGGCGAGCCCGCCCGGCCGGATGACATCGACCAGCTCGGCCACCGGTACTGACTCCACCGCGGCCCAGTCAGGCGCGGGTCCACCACCGATACCGGCGCCGCCCCAACCCGGCCGATTGATCCGTGCGGTGCTCGATCCGGGTGCGGATGGCCAGCGGCGGCGGAGCGCGTCGAACGCCTTCTCCGCGTTCACGTCGGCGGTGTTCTGGGACAGGATGGTCAGCACGAGCTCGCTCATCGGGTCGTGGACGCGCTGCCACGTCGGGTGCCCGTACATCGCCGCGAGGCCGGCCATGGTGTCCTCGACCAGGCCGGGCCGCAAGCGGCGCAGTCGAGCGGCTCGGACCTTGGCCTTGCCTTCGGGAGTCAGCCGGCGCCGCTTCACGCCAGCGAGACCAGCCGGGCGGCGCGTTCCGCGGCCCGCGCCACTGGTGCCGCTCCGGCGGCCATCTGGTCGTGCACGCTGACCGGCCCTTCGGTCGTCGGCACGACGACCACGCCGAGACCGGCCAGCGCCTCGATCCCGGCGACGGTCACTCCGCCCCCGAAACAGATGCACGGACGACCGGCCGCCGCCGCCCGACGCGCCACGCCCAGCACGGTCTTGCCGAACGCGGTCTGACGGTCGATGCTGCCCTCGCCGGTCAGCACGAGGTCGCTCGCCGAAAGAGCGTCGTCGAAGCCCGTCAGGTCCATCACCACGTCCACCCCGGGCCTGACCTCGAACGATGCGAATCGGTCGGCGATGGCGAGCAGACCGGCGGTCGTGCCGCCGGCCGCGCCGGCACCGGGCACGTCGCGGATGGATCGGCCGGTGGCCGCCTCCAGCACGTCGGCATAGTGGCGCAGGTTGGCGTCCAGCCGCGCGACCAACGCGGCATCCGCACCCTTCTGCGGACCGTAGGTGGCCGCGGCGCCGAACTCCCCCAAGAGCGGATTCGTAACGTCGGACGCTACCGTCAGCGAGACCTCCGCCAGCACCGGAGACAGGCCGGACAGGTCGACCCGCGCCAGTCGGTCGAGTGCACCGCCGCCCATCGGCAGCTCGCGACCGTCCGCGTCGAGAAACTGCACCCCCAGGGCGCGCAGCAGTCCCGAGCCGCCATCAGTGGTAGCGCTGCCTCCGAGACCGAGCACGACCGACCGGACGCCGAGCCCGATGGCGGCGGCCAGGATCAGCCCCGTGCCGAACGTCGAGGCCGCCATGGCGTCAAGAGCCCCCGCCGGCAGACGCGACAGCCCCGACGCCGTGGCCAACTCAACGACCGCCCGGTCCCCCTGGCGCAGGAAGCGGCCCGTCATCGGCTCGCCAAGCGGATCCCGGGCCGCCGCCGGCAGCTCCAGCCACCCGCCGGCCGCAAGCAGGGAATCGAGCGTCCCTTCACCGCCGTCGGCCAACGGCGAAAGCCGCGTGGGATCGTCCGGCCGCGCCCGCGACCACCCGTCGGCAAGCGCCCGCGCCACCTCGACCGAGCTCAGCGAGCCCTTGAACGAGTCCGGCGCGATGAGGACCCTCACCGGCTCTCTGCGGCCGCCCGCCGACGAGCGGCGTACTCCGGGATGCGGATCATCGGCGGCCGCTCCTGGTCGGCCAGGTCGATGACCTCCAGGCTGAGGTGGGTCGGCGTCGAGCGGGGCAGCTTCATGGTCGAGCCCATCTCCGGGAAGAGGCGCGCGTGATGCCGCTCTTCCAGCCGCTTCATGACAGCCTGGAGGATGACGAAGCTCATCTTCGACAGCCCTTCCAGTTCCTGGTTGCGATGGATGCGGATGTCGAGGTCGACCTGGCCGAAGCCGTTCAGCCCGAGCCGCTCCGCGAGGTCGATGAGATGGCCGATCTCCACGGCATAGCCGGTGAAGAAGGGGATCTGCTCGAGATGCTCGCGGCGTCCCGCGTATTCCCCGGCGAGCGGCTGGATGTAGCCGCTCAACTCCGGAAAGAACATGTTGATGAGCGGCCGCGCGACGAGCTCCGTGACGCGACCCCCGCCGCCCTCTTTGAGCACGCCCCCATCGACGATCGGCCGCTGGTAGTAGGCCTTGACGTAACCGATGCGCGGCTCGGTCAGCAGCGGCCCGAGCGTGCCGTAGAAGAAGCGCGGGTGCCAGTCCTGGATATCCGTATCGGACCAGGCGACGAGATCGCCGGTCGTCGCGAAGAGGCTCTTCCAGAGCGCCTCGCCCTTGCCCTGGTACGAGCCGTAGCGCGGCAGCACCTCCGAGTGGCGGACCACGCGTGCGCCCTCACCCTCCGCGATGGCGCGCGTCTCGTCGGTGGAATCGGAGTCGATGACGAGCAACTCGTCGACGAGCGGCACCTTCTCCATCAGCTCGCGCCGCGCGGCCCGCACGATCGGACCGATGGTCGCGGCTTCGTTGAGCGTCGGCAGCACGGCCGAGATGGTCAGTCCCTGCTTCTCCTTGAGCGCGACGAGCCGCGCAAGGTCGCTGTATTCGCTGTGATGGAAGCTCGATTCGGCGAACCACCTATCGACGAGCGCCGGGATGCTCCGGCTGGCATGCGCCGCACGGTCGGCGGCCTCCAGCGTCTCGGCCTGCTCGGAGCGCTGCTCGAAGACCGACCGGGTTGGCTGCTCGCGGGTCTTGACGACGATCACGGTCGGGCGCGCCTGGAGGGCAACGGTCTCTGACAGGGCCCCGAACAGGGCGCGATTGGTCGGGTCGCGCGTGGTGACGGCAGTGGCGCCCATGACGACGAGTTGGACCTGCTCCGCCTCGCGCATGATGGTGGCGGCGATATCGTCGCCCTCGACGACCAGCGGTCGGCCACGCTCAGGGGCATGTCGATGGACGAAGGCGGCCAGCGCCCGTGCCGCCTGCGAGCGGACCATCGGATCGACGCCCGGCGGCAGCACGTGGAGGACGTCGACCGCGGCATCGAACGCACGGCCGAGCGCGTCCGCGTAGTCAAGGGCGAGCTCTGCGTGGGGGCCGCCGCGGACTGCGGTCAGGATGCGCTCCACGCCTTCGACGCCGCGTTGTTTGACGACCGCGATGTCGCACGGTGCGTCGCGCACGACCTCATCGATGGTCGGGCTGAAGACGGATTCCGCGGCGCCATGTCGACCGCCGGGCCGGCCGCCCCAGCCGAAGATGATCAGCTCCGCTTCTTCTTCGGTGGCGAGTTCGACGATGCCCTCCGCGGCGCGGCGGCCGATGCGCACGACGGTGCGCACCTCCACGCCCGGTGGCGCGGATTCTAGGACGCGCTGGAGGAGCCGCCGCGCCTGGCGCGCCTTGGTGGCACCCTCGGAGAGCGGCATGCCCTCGGGGACCTCCACGATGCCGAGTGCGATGAGCGTGCCGCCATGCTCCATCAGGCCCGCCCCGATGCGCATCAAGTCGGTCGCCGTTCGCGGGTTGGCAAGTGGCAGGAGGATGCGCGACGGCAGGCTGCGACGCGCCATCACGTGGCAGCCTTCTTCGGGGTGTCGCGCTTGGGTCGGCCGCGCGGTTTCGTCGGTGACGTCGTCCGTGACGCCGATCTGCCCTTCGGCTTGCCACCGCGTGGCCCGACGGCGTTCGCGGCCGCATCGAGCGCTCGCCACCGTTCGACCAGGTAGGGCTTGCCGAGTTCGAACGCGCGGGCCTGCCGCTCCACGAAGGCCTCGGCACGGTCGGTCGTCAGTTCGCGCGTCTCGATGATGAGGCTCGCCACGCGCCCGAAGTAGAGCGGGATGAGCGACGCCACGAGTCGATCGAGCGGCACGGCATCGGCTTTGGCAGCCAGCGCGTAGTCGAAGATGATGCGCGCCCAGGTCTCGTCGGGGAAGGTGAACGTGCTGTCCTCGATGGTCGTCGGCGTGTCAGCACGCGTCGCGGCATCGACCACCCGGCCGGCTTCCTCGGCCAGCTCCGTGACGGCCGCAAGCTGCTCGGGCGCGAGGGCCACGGCCCAGGTGTCGCCGGCGGTCAGGCGGCCTTTGGCCATCTCGTCGAGCAGGCGCTGCGTGTTCACCTCGAGCGGCGGCGGATCGATGATCCGCTCGAAACCGTAGGCAGGGATCTCGCGCGAGCCGCGCACCCCGAGCCACCGATCGGCGTGCTTCACGGTGAGGCGCAGGATGGTGCTGACCACCTGGCTGAACATCGGCCCGAGGTCCGAGCCCGGGTCCTTGGGGTCGTGGACCTTCGCCCCGAGTCGCGTCTGGCAGACGGCGAACCCGCCGGTGACGGCTTTCGTGGTCATCCAGATGTCGATGCCGAACTTGCTGATGTCGGGCGTCCAGTCATCCTGCTCGAGGTAGTGGGCGATGAGATCGCCGCTCACCCCGAAGTCGCCGCCGATGGGCTGCCGGATGCGCAGCCCGTAGAGCGCCCGCGTGAACGGGTAGGTGACCGTGTTGGTGATCGTGCCGTCGTACTTGTAGCGCGAATAGAGCGGCGCCACGAAGTCGAAGCCGCCCTTGAGGATCGGTCCAGCCAGAAGCTCGATCCATTCCGGCACGATCGAGCGCAGGTCGGAGTCGACCACCACCAGCGCCTGCACCTCGAGCGCCCGGGCGATACCGAAGATGGTCCGCAGCGCGGCGCCCTTGCCGCCGACACCATCGATCTCCGGGTAGGTGAGGCTGATGCGCTGCAGCCGGTTCCGAGGCCGGACGAGCAGGATGCGCTCGATGTACTCGGGCGGCTCCGTATCGACCACGACCCGTTGCGTGCCGTCGGGCGAACCGGCATCGGCGTTGACCACGACCGGCCGCAGGTCGGGGAAGTACTGGACGAGGCCGGCCTGCGCGGCACGCACGACATAACCGATCGTGCTCGCGTTCTTGAAGCTCGGGATGCCGACCATGATGTCGGCTTTGCCGAGCCGCTCGACCTCGTCCCGGAGGCCCTTCGGCAAAGTGGCTTGGGGCATCAGGGGCCCAGCCTAGCGACAAAGGGCCGGCCGCGCACTCGACCGACGCTCAAGGACGGCGCGGCTGTGCCACCCGACGCGGTTCTTCGCCGTAGGTCAGCAGCGCGGCATCGTCGGGCTCCGGGACGGGATGATCGGCATCGATGTCACGCGCAAAGACGTGGGTCGTCCGCGGCATCGGGCCCCAACCGGCCTTTGTCCAGGCCTCGGCGCCGCCGTCCCGAAGGATCGGAGGGTCGGGATCGGGCAGTCTGACCTCGGGCATCCCCGCCCGCCCCGAGCCGATGACCCGCAGGATGTCGAGCACGGCGCCGGCGTCGCCCGCGACCAGTGCCGGCGAGAGCGGTCGTGATGGGTCGTCCTCTCCCTCGGGACCGGGACGCCTGATGGCGAGCGCCCATCGACCGTTCGGTGCCGCCGACGGTTCGGTGACACCCACCGGCCAGACAAGCACGCGGCGAGCGGCCACGAGGGCGCGGAATCGATCCTCCGTCAATCCGCACAGCGCCCAGGAGCGCGGTTCGTACAGGCGGTGAGCGGCCTGGAACGTGGCATCGACAGCGACCGCCGCCCACCACGCCCCGCCGTGGTCATCGTCCAGGATCAGGTCGGCGGCAACAGTGGCGTCCGCGGAGCCCGTGCCGCCGTCCTCGGTGACGGCCACGGGCGGATCCGCGTCATCCTCGTCATTACGCCCGTACCAGCGCACTGCGCCGAGCATCTCGAAACCGTGGCGTGCCCCGAGACGGTGCGAGCCCTCGTTGTGTTGCCCGGTCACGTAGCGGACGTGGCGCGCTCCGTGGGCGGCGGCCCAGCGCAGTTCCGCGACCTGGAGGTCCGTGGCGATGCCCATGCCGCGGACCCGAGGGTCGACGCGGATGCCCTCGATCCACGCATCTTCCTCGGAGAGGAACGTGACCCTCGCGATGGCGATGACGCGTTCGGTGTCGAGCGGCTCGCCGTCGGCGTCACGCGGCAAGCCGCCGTCAGCGGCGCGGCCCGGGAGGATGCCAAGGAAGACCCCGTCGGTCGCGGCCACCCATCCGTCGAAGACCGATGGGATGTAATCCCAGCCGTCCCAGGTGCTGGTCGCGAATCCGAGCACGTCAGCCTTGTCGTCCGCGGTCACGCGGCGAACGACGACGGGCCAGCCTCGTGTGGTTCTCGCGGGTGCCATGGCCTTCTAGTGTTGATGGATGCGCGTGATCGTCGTCCAATCGGAGACCTGGGCGCCGGGCGAGTACCGGCCGTTGGCCGCCTTGATGATGGCGCCCTTGAGGCCGGCACCCTTCCACGAAACGACCCACGGATCGGCCGGCGGCCGCGTGAATGGCGACACGCGAACGCGCTCGGAAGGCGCGATGACGCCATCGAGCAGGCGCTTCCGCTCCAGCAGCGGCAGGTCGAAGAGGGTCTGGCCGTCGACCTGGAGAAGGTCGACGGCGACGAAGGCAAGCACGGCTTCGTCACGCGGCGCAGCGTCGCGGTGCACGTCGATGGCCGGCCGACGTCCGAAGAGGAATCCCGCCGGCGAGACGAGGGCGTCATGGACGACCGAGGCGCCCTCGCTGCTGCGCGTCGCCTGGGTGGTCAGGATGCCGTCGACGACGGCATCGACGGCGATGATCGCCTTGGCGAGTTCGGCGCCCACGTTGGGAATGGCATCGAGCACATCGTCGCCGAGATCGTCGATCAGCACCAGGCTCGGCGGATCGGCCTGGAAGTGGGCGAGGACGCGCGTGCCCGTCCAGAGCGGCTCGACGATCGGGTCGATGATGGGGATCGGCCGGTTGGTCGTTCGTGCCACCTGGGGGCGCCAGTCGCGGGGGTCGGTCGGGATCTTGGCGGGGGCTGAGCGTCGCATCGCGCCATGGTACGGCGCAGCGATCAGACGGGCGGCCGGAGGCGCTCCCAGGCCGATCCGATCATCTCGTTGAGCGTGCCTCGCACGGGGCTCCAGCCGAGTCGCTCGGCGGCGCGCTGGTTGGACGCCACGAGGACCGGCGGATCGCCGGAGCGACGCTCGCCGATGACGCGCGGCACGGGCCGGCCCACCACCGACTCGGCCGCCGCGAGCACCTCGAGGACGCTGAACCCGGACCCTGACCCGAGATTGCAGATCTCGAGGCCGGGCGGGTGGGAAGCCGTCAGCTCGAGCGCGGCAAGATGCGCGTCGGCCAGGTCGAGCACGTGGATGTAGTCACGGATGGCCGTCCCATCGTGGGTCGGATAATCGGCGCCGAAGACGGTCAACGGCGGCCCGTCGAGACAGGCCTTGAGCATGTTGGGGATGAGGTGTGTCTCCGGGTCGTGACGCTCGCCGAGGGTCGGGCTCGCGCCGGCGACATTGAAGTAGCGCAGCGAGACGGCGCGCATGCCGCACGCCACGCCGTACCAGCGCAGCGCCTCCTCGAACGCGAGCTTGGTCGCGCCGTAGGGATTGATGGGGCGGGTGACAGCGTCTTCCCCGATGGGCGTGGAGGTCGGCACGCCGTAGACCGCAGCCGTGGAACTGAACACGATCCTCGACACGCCGACGTCGCGCATCGTGTTGAGGAGGGCCACGCCGCCGACCACGTTCTCCTGGTAGTACAGCCCGGGCTCGGCCAGCGACTGCCCGACCAGCGAGCGCGCCGCGCAGTGCAGGACGGCTTCGATGCCATGGTCGCGCAGCAACCGGCCGACGGCCTGGTGATCGCCGACACTGCCGACGACCAGCTCGGCTCCGGCAGGCACCGATTCCCGATGGCCGGTGACCAGTGAATCGAGGACGACCACCTCATGGCCGGCCTCGAGCAGCCGCTCGACCGAGATGCTGCCGATGTATCCGGCGCCGCCGGTGACGAGGACGCGCATCACGGCATGCTACGCCCCGACAGGCTTCGACAGTCTTGACCCCGGCCCGGCTGGGGCGCATTCGGCCGAGACCCCGTTCTCCCGCCCAGCCCTCCGTTTCCCGCCCAGCCCTCCGTTCCCCGCCCAGCCCTCCGTTTCCCGCCCAGTCCGGTTTGCGCATATCGAGCCCCAAGCGCCGTCCTTCCCCGGACGCCGGCCGAGACTGGCTATGCGAAGACCGGACTGGGGACCACGTTCATGTTCGACGGCCAAGCACGCGTTTGAGGAGGCCGCGGCGTTCGGCAGCGGGCTTCTCCGCCGGTACGGCCGGGATCGGCGTGCCGGCCTGCGCCAGCAGCTCCGCGGTGCGGGCGGCGAGCGCGACCGCGATGCCGTTCTCGGGGTCGAGGCGGGCGGCTTCGGCGCTCAGGCGGTGTGCGGTCCGGTTGTCGCCGCGTTCGGCGGCGACGCGGGCGAGGCCGACGAAGGCGAAGGAGTTGCGCGGCTCGGCATCGGCCACGCTCTGGAACAGCGACTCGGCCTGGTCGAGCATGCCGTAGCGCAGCAGCCGCTCGGCGGAGAGGAGGCGCTCGATCACGCCGACCACGCCCGGGCGTCGGCGAGGAGGCGCTCGGCCGTGTTTCGCGACGGGTCCGCGACCACCGATTCGAGCAGCCGATCGAGGAGCGCCCCGAGCCACGGCCCAGGTTCGCGGCCGAGCTCGCGCAACAGGTCGTGGCCATCGACGGCTAGATCGGCCAGCGCCAGCGGAGCGTTGGAGCGGCGCTGCTCCTCGACGCGTTCCCGCAGTTCGGGGAGATGCCCAGCTTCGGCGGGCACACCGGAGCCGACGTTATCGGCCATGCGCAGCAGCATCAGATCGTCAACGAGGTCGACCCCGACACGGCGCATGAATCGCCGCACCGCCGCATCGCTCCACGCCGGTTCGTAACTGAACATGTGGTTGGCGATGAGGCGCACGACGTGGTCGGCGTCGCGACTCGGATAAGCCACGCGATTGAGGAGCGCACCGGCCATCCGCGCCCCCTCCGCATCGTGCCCGACGAAATGCCCATCGGCAAAGGTCGCCGGCTTGCCGATGTCGTGGAGCAGCGCGGCCATCCGTAGCCGCTCGTCGCTCGGGGCGATCACGGCGGCCGCGTCAAGGGCAGCCAGGCAGTGGTCCCAAAGATCGTGGCCGGGCAGTTTGTCCTGGGGCACGCCCCGTTGTGCGGCGAGCTCCGGGAAGAGCGGCTGGAGCAGATCCGTGGCAGCCAGGATGCGAAACGCCGCCGATGGCGGCGCGGCCCGAAGCATCCGGCCGAGCTCCTGCCCGACCCGTTCCGCGGCCACGTAGCGCACATCGCCGGAGTGGCGTTTCATGGCGGCCAGCGTCCCGTCCTCGATCGCGAAACCCACCTGCGCCGCGATCCTCGCCGCCCGGACCAGCCGCAGCGCGTCCTCGTCGAATCGAACGTCCGGATCGCCGACCGCCCGAAGCCGCCGCAGTGCCATGTCCGCCTGCCCACCGGTCGGGTCGACCATCTTCGCCTCGCCCGAGCCGGCCGCCCTGCCCCACGCGATCGCATTGATGGTGAAGTCGCGCCGGACCAGGTCCTCCTCGATCGAATCGGTGAACGTCACCTCGTCCGGTCGCCGGTGATCGCCATAGCGGTGGTCTCGCCGAAAGGTCGTGATCTCGACCTCTTTCGGCCGCGTTCCGTACAGGACCGTCCCGAACCGGTTCTCGTAGCCGCCACCCGGGAAGAGGCGCAGGACCTCGTCGGGGAGCGCCGACGTGGCCAAGTCAGGCACGCCATCGCCGGTCTGTCGGCCGAGCGATCCATCGCGTACCACGCCGCCGACGAGGTACGCCGCGTGGCCCGCGCTCCACAGCCGTTCGAGCGCTTCCATCGCCCATTGCGCGACGGGGAACGGAGGCGACGGAGTGATCGAGGAAGCGGCGGGCGCCATCGCGCCGGCCTCAGTGGTGTCCGAGGAAGAGGTAATCGCGCCAGCCGTCGTTGCGCGGGTCCGCCAGGTACGAAGTGAACTGGGTGTAGACGTCGCACCGCGGCTCGAACGGGGCGCGCGTCAGACGCATGCGCGCCTCATCGAGGAGCTTGCCGCCCTTGCGATGGTTGCACCCCTTGCAGGCGGCGACGAGGTTGTCCCACGTGTGCGCGCCGCCGCGGTGTCGCGGCACGATGTGATCGAGCGTCAGGTCGTGCGTCTGGGCGCCGCAGTACTGGCAGGTGTGGCCGTCACGGGCAAAGATCTCGCGGCGCGAGAGCCGGACGCGCGGCCGAGGCCGCTTCACGTGGTACTGGAGGCGGATCACGCTGGGGGCGCGAAAGACCTCGCGGGCGGTGTGGATCTCATGATGGTCGTACTCGATCACCTCCGCCTTCTCACCGAAGAGGAGCCTGAACGCCCGCCGTACGTCACACACGTTGAGGGGCTCGTAATTCGAGTTGAGCAGCAAAACGACACTGTCCACAATCCCCTTTTGCCGGCCGGGACTCGGCCGCGCGTCTGCGGCATCGTAGCAGGGGCACGGTTTGGCGTAGCCCCGTAGTCCCCTCGAATGCGCCCAGATTCCTCGCTCACCGCACCGCACCCGACCACCTGCCACGGCCGCCGACCCGCCCACGGACAGGACCAACGAGGGAGTGGTCGATACCCCTGAACTCCCCCTAGCCTTGCCGCGGCATGGAATCAGTGTTCTGCCCGCGGTGTGAATCGGAGCTCCAGGGGGAGCCCCAGGTCTGCCCTGCCTGCGGCTACGACGAATCGGTCGAGGGTGCTCCGACGGCCCCGGTCGAGGACATCCCCTATTCCGAGCGGTACGGGACCATCGCCTCGGCGTCGCCGCGTCGCCGGTCGCCGTTCCGGATCAGCCGGACTCGGTTGCTGGTCGTCTTCGCGATCCTCGCCATCATCGTGCTGTATGCCTCGCTCGTGACCATCCGCGACATGCGCGCGCGGAACGGCGCCTTCGTGGTCGAGCCGACCCATTACGGGACGCTCGTCTAGCTAGACTCGTTCACCCGACGGCTTGAACGCCCCTGCCTGGCCGACCTTGCTGGCGAGAGGGCGACCGAGTGCATCGGCGATGTAGCGCGCCGCCGCAAGCACCCCTTCGAGCGAGACGCCGTGTTCGATGCCCATCGCGTCGAGGAGGTACACGAGGTCTTCTGTCGCAAGGTTCCCCGCCGCGCCGGGGGCGTAGGGGCAGCCGCCGGTGCCGCCGGTCGAGGAGTCGAAGCAGGTCACGCCATCCTCGAGGCCAGCAACGACATTCGCGAGCGCCGTGCCGCGCGTGTCGTGGAAGTGGTAGGCGAGCTGGTCGAGTGACAGGCCCGCGCCGAGAGCCAGTTCGGTCATCTCGTGCACCTGCGAGGGAACGCCGACGCCGATCGTGTCACCGAGGCAGATCTCCTCGGCGCCCAGGTCGAGCAGGCGGGTCGCGAGCTCGATGACCCTGGCCGGCTCGACGCGGCCGCTGTACGGGCAGCCGAAGGCGGTCGACACGTAGGCCCGGGTCCACATGCCCTGCTGCGCAGCCCGGGCGAGGACCGGCCGAAACGCCGCCAGCGATTCGTCCACGGTCATTCCGATGTTCGCCTTGGTGAAGGCCTCGCTCGCCGCGGTGAAGACGGCTATCGAGCGCGCGCCGGCCGCCTCGGCTCGTTCCATGCCCCGCCAATTCGGCACGAGCACCGGGTATCGGACGCCATTGTCGCGCGGCATCCTGGTCATCAGCTCGTCCGCGTCGGCCAGTTGGGGGATCGCCTTCGGCGACACGAAACTGGTGACCTCGATCTCGCGCAGGCCGGCGGCCGCCAGCCGCGCGATGAACTCGAGCTTGACGTTGGTCGAGAGCAGCTGGGCCTCGTTCTGGAGCCCGTCGCGCGGCCCGACCTCATAGATTCGGACGCGGGCCGGCAGCTTCATCAGGAGCACCCTACTCCAGCTCGACGAGCGCGTCGCCGCGCTGGACCTGCTGCCCGGTCGCCACGAGGACCCGCGTGACCGTCGCCATCGCCGGTGCCGTCACGGCGTTCTCCATCTTCATCGCCTCGAGGACGACGAGGGTCTGCCCAGGCTCGACTTCGTCGCCCTCGGCCACCTTGACGGCCAGGACCTGGCCTGGCATCGGAGCGACGACGGTGGCGATGGCGCCTTTGTCACGTTGTGCGTGGCGAAGCGCCTCGTCGACCGTGGGTGGTGGCGCGAGGCGTGCCCGGTAGGCGCGGCCGGAGACATCGACGAGGATCTCGTCGCTGGAGATGGTCGTAGCAATGCCGGGCCCGACGTGGACGGGGACGGCGACGTCGCGTTCGTCGGCGCCGATCCGGACGCGGACGGCGGGCCGGGCGTTGAGGCGGAAGCCGGTGGCGATGCCGTTGGCCGTCTTGCCGGCGGTGAGGCCGGTCGCGGCGGCTGCGAAGGAGCGATCCAGGAGGTCGGGGCCGTCCGTCGGGGCCCAGATCGCATCGATCGTGTCGGTGCGGGCGTCGCCGGTGCGGACCTCGGGACGCTGAAGGAGCCACTCGAGGAAGCCGCGGTTGGTGGTAAGGCCACTCACCCTGGTCGTTCCGAGCGCGGCCGCGAGGTGATTCAGCGCCTCGTCGCGCGTCTCGGCCCAAGCCAGGATCTTGGCCAGCAACGGGTCGTAGCGCGTGCCGATGACATCGCCCGCGCCCGCGCCCGCATCGATGCGGATGCCATCGCCGGCCGGCCACTCGACCGATTCGATGGGGCCGGAGGCGGGGAGGAACCCCTCCCATGGATCTTCCGCGTAGAGGCGGGCCTCCGCCGCGTGGCCGTGCCACGAGACATCGGCCTGCGTGAAGCCGAGCGGCTGTCCCGCCGCGATGCGCAGCTGGTCCGCGACCAGATCGCGCCCCGTGACCAGTTCGGTGACCGGATGCTCGACCTGGAGGCGGGCATTGACCTCCAGGAAGAAGGCGCCGCCGCGATCGTCGAGCAGGAACTCGGCCGTGCCCGCGCCGACGTATCCGGCCGCGGTCGCGAGGCGCAGCGCGGCGCCGCCGAGGCGCTCGCGCAGAACGGCGTCGACCGCGGGAGACGGCGACTCCTCGATCACCTTCTGGTGGCGCCGCTGGAGCGAGCAGTCGCGCTCACCCAGATGCACGGCGCCACCGTGGCTGTCGATCAGGAACTGGATCTCGACGTGGCGCGGCCGCTCGATGAAGCGCTCCAGGATCAGCCGCTCATCGGCGAACGCGACCTTCGCTTCGCGGCGTGCCTGAGCGAGGACCTCTGGGCATTCCTCGGCCGACGTGATGACGTGCATGCCCTTGCCGCCGCCACCTGCGCTGGGCTTGGCCAGAACTGGAAAGCCGATGCGCTCGGCCTCGGCCGTCAGTCGAGCGTCTGACTGGTCCTGGCCCTCGTACCCGGGCAGGATCGGCACGCCAGCGCTCGCCGCGAGGCGACGGCCCGCTGCCTTGTCGCCGAGTGCCCGCATCGCGGATCCTGGCGGCCCGACCCAGATGAGCCCCGCGGCCACGACCGCGTCGGCAAAGTCAGCGTTCTCGGCGAGGAAACCGTAACCGGGATGGATCGCATCGGCGTTCGCATGGCGCGCCGCCCGCAGCACAGCCTCGGCATCGAGGTAGGTGGTCGCGAGTGGCACGATCTCATCCGCCTGGCGCGACCACCACGCGCGCGCCTGGTCCTCGGGAACGAGCGCCAGGCAGGTGATGCCCATATCGCGGCAGGTCCGCGCGATCCGGACGACCAGCTCGCCGCGGTTGGCCACCAGTAGTCGGCGGATGGCTCGATGGTTCGGCGGTACGGCATTCGGCTCGACTGCCGCCAGCGCCGACGCATCGACCTTGAGCCGGGCGCCGACCTGGACCGCCGGCAGCTTTCCCTCGCGCAGCCCCCGCTGCACCGTGCGCGTCGTCACGCCGAGCCGTTTCGCCGCCTCTCCCGGCCCGATCGCGTCACTCACCACGTGAATGTCGCGTTTGTCGCGTTACGTGTCAAGTCGCGGCGCCGAGTCGACCCGGGTGCGCCTCCCTCCAGATGGGCAGGTTACAGCCACGATTCCGCCGAGCAGCGCTCCGTTCTATGCGCATGCGCCCCTGATGCCCGTTTGGCGAGAGGCGAGGGAATGATGGTCATGTGATGCCCGATCGGCGGGAAACGGCTCGCGGGCGAGACTCAGCCACTGTCCTCGGGACTCAGTCGCTGTCCTCTTGCGACCAGCCGGGTTTGCGATGCTCGAGGAAAGCGCGCAACCCTTCCTGGCCCTCGGCGCTGGTTCGTTGGCCGGCGATGCGGCGCGCGGTGTGCCAGCGGGTCGATTCGTGCGGCAGGCCGCGCACCTCACGGACGATCGCCTTGGCGGCGCGCGCGGCGGTCGGTCCGGCGGCGAGCAGGTCGGCCACGGCCGAGTCGACCGCCGCGTCCAGCGCTTCGGCGCCCTCGACGACCTCGTGGACAAGCCCTATCCGCAACGCGCGCATCGCATCGAAGCGCCGCCCTCCCGGGAACAGTGCCCGCGCCTGGCTCTCACCGATCTTGGCGATGACGAACGGGCTGATGACCGAGGGCAGGATCCCAAGGCGCGTCTCGGTGAAGCCGAAGCGCGTGCCGATCTCGGCGATGACGAGATCCGCGACCGCGCACAACCCCATGCCGCCACCGAGTGCGGCACCCTGGACGCGCGCGATGACCGGCGCGGGGCAACGATCGATGGAGTCGAACATCTGGGCCATCGCCATGGCGTCCTGTTCGTTCTGCTCGCGCGTCAGGCCGAGGCTGGCGCGCATCCAGGTGATATCGGCCCCGGCGCAGAACGATTGTCCATCGCCAGCGAGGATGACGGCGCGGAGGGCGACGGGCGTCTCCGTCTCGAACCCGGCGAAGGTCCGGCGCAGCTCGTCGATGAGCGCCGCATCGAAGGCGTTGTGGATCTCGGGCCGCGCGAGCACCACCCGTGCCACGCAACCACCGGGTCCGGTCCGCTCCACGCGCAGATGGTCACTCATGGATCGAACCGATAGACGGGCCGCTCCCAGACCCGAGCGAATCCCATCGCCGCGAGGTTGCGCTCCGAGAAGCCGTCCAGCGGGGCCTGCGAGGTGATGACGTCGCAGCCGAGTTGTGCCGCGAGCCGCGCCCGCGCCGCGATGAGTGCCCGCTGCACGCCGCGGCCACGCGCCTGCGGCACGACCATGCCGCTGCGAAGGAGCGCGGCGCGCTTGTGGACATGCAGCGAGCCGACGCCGACGGCGACGCCGCCCTCCTCGGCGATGACCACGTGCACGCCGCGCGACGCCAGGAGATGCTCGGCGGGATCGAGCCACGGCCGGGCGCCCACGGCGTCCAGTGCGAGGGCACGAACGCAGATGTCCGCCCACTCGGCCCACTCATCCGGTCGCAGCGCGCGGATGGTCACGCCGTCAACGGAGGCTGTCGGGACCTCGATGGGGTCGGTGACCATGATGGCCAGGGTGAAGTCCGGCGCGGCGTCCGGCCACGGCGGCGTCTCGGTCGGCAACCAGCCGGTCACGCCCGCCGCTCGATAATGGTCGAGCACCATCGGCAGGAACTGTGGCAGCCCGCGCAGCCCGGTGCAGTTGTTGAACATCGTGCCGGGCAGGTCCGGCGAGGCGGCCGCAGACAGGTCCCCGTCGTCCAGGATGCGCACGTCGTGACCGGCCGCGCGACCCGCCCGCCAGAGCCGCAGGTTGGCCTCCTGCTCGGCTTCGTCCAGCCGGTCGAGCAGTCGATGGGTCAGGGCGTTCGAGTCTTCCGCGGGCGCCAGCAGTTCGATCCGGTCGCCAGGCTTGACTTCGCCCTCGACCAGGACGCGCGCGTACATGCGCGAATCGGACGGGAAGAGCTTGATCGAGATCCGGTTGATCCGGCCCGCGTTGAAGTTGGGCCGCTGCGTGTCGCACGGCATGGCCGGGCTGGCCAGCTCCATGAGCAGCGTGTCGCCGACGCGCACCCGGGTCCCGACGGGCAGATCCGACCAGTCGATGCCCTCGGTGGTCAGGTTCTCACCGACGGATCCGGGTCCCAGCGGATGGCCCTCCGCCTGGACACGCGCGATGGCCTCGACGCCGAACAGACACACGGCTCGATGCGGACCGCCGTGGACGGTCGGCTCGTTGTGCGCATCGCCCTCGACCCCGAGCGTGCCCACCCAGGCGCGCTCGATGGGCAGCTTCGGGAGCCCTCCCGGCGAGACGTTGACGGAGATGACTCGGCCGCTCTGCACCCGTGGATGCTACGTGACGTCGGCCTACATCCGGAAGACGCCGAAGCGAGTCTCCTCGATGGTGGCATTGAGAGCCGCGCTGATGGCGAGTGCCAGCACGTCGCGGGTCTGCGCGGGGTCGACGATGCCGTCGTCCCAGAGCCGCGCGGTGGAGTGGTAGGGCGAGCCCTCCGCCTCGTATTGCTCGAGGATCGGCGCCTCGAAGGCGTCGCGGGCGGCGTCATCGGCGAAGCCGCCGCGAACCGTGGACAGGACGCGCGCCGCTTGCTGGCCGCCCATCACGCTGATACGGGCGTTCGGCCACATCCAGAGGCCGCGTGAGCCGTACGCGCGGCCGGCCATGGCGTAGTTGCCGGCACCAAAGGAACCGCCGGTGATGACCGTGAACTTGGGCACGGCCGCGCACGCGACCGCGGTCACGAGCTTCGCGCCGTCCTTGGCGATGCCGCCGGCCTCGTACTCGCGGCCGACCATGAAGCCCGTGATGTTCTGGAGGAACAGCAGCGGTACGCGGCGCTGGCAGGCGAGCTCGATGAAATGCGCGCCTTTGAGCGCGCTCTGGCTGAAGAGCACGCCGTTGTTGGCCAGGACGCCGATCGGGTAGCCGTCGAGGTGGGCGAAGCCACACACCAGCGTCTCGCCATAGCCCTGCTTGAACTCGTGGAATTCGGATCCATCGACCAGGCGCGCGATGACCTCACGGGCGTCGTAGCCGCGCCGGAGGTCGGACGGAATGACGCCGTAGAGGCCGGTGGGATCGTCGGCTGCTGCCGAATCGGTCGATTCGATGGCGGGCGGACGACTGGCCAGGCGTTCCCATGGCGGATCGGGCTTGCGCCAGGCAAGGCTGGCCACGATCTCGCGTCCGATGGCCAGCGCATGTTCGTCGTTGAGCGCTTCGTGATCGGCCACGCCGCTGATGCGGGCGTGAACGGCCGCGCCACCGAGCTCCTCGGCCGTGACATCCTCGCCGGTCGCGGCCTTCACGAGTGGCGGACCGCCCAGGAAGATGGTGCCCGTGCCGCGCACGATGACCGTCTCGTCGCTCATCGCCGGAACGTAGGCGCCGCCGGCCGTGCACGACCCCATCACCAGTGCGACCTGGGGGATGCCGCGCGCCGACATCTGCGCCTGGTTGTAGAAGATGCGCCCGAAGTGGTCGCGGTCGGGGAAGACCTCATCCTGGAGCGGCAGGAACGCGCCACCCGAGTCGACGAGGTAGATGCACGGCAGCCGATCGGCGAGCGCAATCTCCTGGGCGCGGAGATGCTTCTTGACGGTCATCGGCAGGTACGTGCCGCCCTTCACCGTCGCGTCATTCGCGACGATGACGCACTCCACGCCGGACACGCGGCCGATGCCCGTGACGATGCCGGCGCCGGGCGCCTCATCGTCATACAGACCGTTCGCCGCGAGCGGGCTCAGCTCCAGGAACGCCGCGCCCGGGTCCAGCAACCGGTCGATTCGCTCGCGGACGGGGAGCTTGCCGCGCTCCCGATGCCGAGCGATGGACCGTTCATCGCCCCCCGCGCCACCGGCCGCGAGCGTGTCCGTGCGTGCTCGCAAGTCGGCCACGAGCGCCCGCATCGCGGCCGCGTCAGCACGAGACTGGTCGCTTCGCGGCTCGATGTGACTCTTGAGGACAGCCATCAGCCGATGATAGGCCGCACAACGTCCGGCTCGCGCAGGATGGCGCGGACCAAATGGGCCCAAACGTAGGCGCAGGACACGGTTACCAGAAGCGCTGGCAATCCGTACGCGACAAGCCCCACCAAGGCGAAGCCAAGGGATAGGAACAGCGTCTGAGCGATGCCTTCGAGGTTTACCCGGAATCCTTCGATGTTCTGCAGGCTGAGGACGAGGGCGATCGCGTAGGCACCGCTGACACACGTGAGGAACGCCATCGGGACGATCGCTCCGATGAGCGTCCGTCCATCGACCGTGCGCGGCGCGAGTCGCCACCCCCACAACGCCGCGCCCGGCAGGCCGCACGCGATGACGCCTGCGCCGAGGTCCGGCAAGTACGCCGCGGGACGGTTCAGCGCCGCGGCCATCGCGATGGCGCTCCACACGATCCCCATGACCGCGAGGATCACGCTCGTGGCGACAAGCGCTCCCACCAGTCGGACCCGTCGCGCGATCGGTCGCGCAACGAGGGCCGGATCTGCCGGCGCTGTGAACTTGGTGTGATTCGGAGGCCAGTCTTTCATGCTACTGAATAGTAGCATGACGGCATAGGGGTCCCGATTCAGGCTGCAGGGTCGTGCGGAGGTCGCGAGCGTTGCCCAGCGACTTTTCACCATGGGTGAACAGCACGATCACTTTGGAGGCGGAAGGGGGTTCCAGCCGGCCCTCAAGAGCCCGAGAACTCCTGCGAATGCCCGATTCGGACCGAATCAGACGCTCGGGAAGCTCGTTTCGAGGGAACTTCGGCGCCCTGTGTCCGCCACGTTCACTCATCGTGGAAAGTGGCCGGAGATTGCGTTCCGGAGCGTCGGCGGGCGCCGCAATCGGTCCGTGCCGCCGTCCGTGCCCGCACGTCGTCCACAAGGGGGGCGCATCGCGGCAGCATCGGCCCGTGGCTGCTCATCCGGTCGATCGCATGAATCTTCAGAACGGCCATCGCCGCCGATGATAGGTCTCGCGGTCGCAGGCCGAACTTGTCGCCGGCGCTCCTGCCGGCCGAGTTTCCACGATCGCTGAACAGCCAGGCCGATTCTTGGGGCTATCTGCCCGTTTAGGCCGCGTCATGAGGCTCCGGGACCCTCGATAGACCTCGATTTCGACGTCTTGTCCTCGTCGGGACCCGATTCCAGGGGCCTTATGACCGTCAGGCAGCGTCCGCGTTCATTCATCGTGGAAAGCCACCTGGTAGGCGGTCGAGCGTGGCTCAGGAGTCGAAGCGAAGCTCGAGGAGCTGAGAAGATGGCTCGAATCCGGAGCGGCCGTAGAAGGGTCGGCTGCGGTCACTCGGCCAGAGGATCATCACCTCCACGTGGTGCTCCGCGCCTCGGAGATGACCGCGTCCAGCAGTTGCGCACCAAGGCCGGCATCCCTTGACGCCGGCTCGACGTAGACGTTGGTGACATAGCCGATCGGACCCGCGGGCGATTCATCGGGCCGCGGGACTCGCTCGACGAGCTGGAGCCAGACGCTGCCGATGAGGGTCGATGGTTCTGACTCGGCCACCCAGACGCGCCAGCGCCCACTCGTCATTGCCCCTCGGGCGAAAGCCTCAAAGGCTGTGGCGAACGCCTCGAACGTTGTGGGCGACTCCTGATCCTAGGCCGACATCTGCCATCGGAGGCGCGCCAGCTCAGCGATGTCAGACGCGTCGGCGAGCCTGACCGTGTCCGCCCGGATCATCCCGGTTCGGGTTCCTCGCCGGGCCGGTCGGCGGTCTCGGGGCGGCCGCGGTCAGGGCGGAAGCGGAAGTAGGCCCAGGTCCCGATTGAGACCGTGCCGAACGCGATCAGGAAGATGACGCCCACGACCATCGGCGTCTGTCGGTCGTTCGAGAGTGCGCCGTTGCGTGGGTCGACGATGACCACGATGTAGGCGAAGACGGACGCGGCAAACAGGAGGAACCAGACCAGTCGACGCCACTCATAGAGTGGCCGCCCTGGCAGGAACCGCATCGGCAGGAGGCCGACCACGAGCGTTTCCACGCCGGCGACGACGAACGTCGCCAGCACTGTCGTGATCATCAGCAATATCCACGGGTCGCCACCAGCCTGGCGTGCCACGTCGAGGAGGACCCACGAGATGATGCTGAGCAGGAGCAACCAGATGGAGGCCAGCCAGACGCCGATGCCCTCATCACGCGTGGTCAGCTCGGTGGTGAAGACGATCGAGACGATCAGCCCATACAGATATCCCGGCTGGAAGTCCGCCAGCCGCGACACGGCGACGCAGATGGCCGCCACCAGCAGCGTCCACCAGAGTGCCGCCAATCGACCGGCTTCACCCGCCCGGCGTCGGTGATAGAGGCGAAGCGGTAGGTCGAACGCGAGGATGATGAAGAAGAGTCCGATGAGCAGCCCGATGTACATGGCCGCCGAACTCGAGTTGAGCCCGAAGCCCGGACTGAGGAATCCGTACACGACAGCTGTCGCGGCCGTGAACACGATGACGCCGAAGGGACCGCCGACCAATCGTCCCATGGCACGCGCCGGCAGGCCGATCGCTCCACGGGTAAGCGCGCCGCGGAATCGCTTCCAGCGCTCGCGGATCGGCGCGAACCAGCCCAGGATCTCCTGATAGTTCGACTCGACCGTCTTGTTGAAGAGCGTGCCCGGGAACGGCACGAGCAACGCGATCAGCAGCGCCAGCAGTGATGCCGCGCCGAACGACGCCAGGTCCCACGGAGCCTGGCCGGGTCCCGCGACGCTGTCGGGCCAGTCGATGACGGCAGCCGCCGATGGGGCTGGCGATGGCGAAGCGGTCGGGCTCGGGCTTGAAGAGGGCGTCGGGCTCGGGCTCGGGCTCGGGTTGGGAGTTGGACTCGGGCTCGGGCTGGGAGTCGGACTCGGGCTGGGCGAAGGGCTCGGGCTCGGGCTGGGCGCTGGTGATGGCAAGGGCGACGGGCTCGGGCTTGGCGAGGCGCT
>PNAP01000096.1 GCA_003169735.1 Chloroflexota bacterium
GAGCGCTGCGGCAACGCCAACATCGTGACCATCTGGGCCGACCTCGCGCTCAAGATGGGCATCCCGACCGTGCCCGCCGGAGCCGACCTCGTTCGCCTATCGGAGCTCTCGGCGTTCGTCGCCGAGGTCGCCAACATCGTCCCCAACGCGCATCAGCCGTACGTCGGGGCGAGCGCGTTCGCGCACAAGGGCGGCGTCCACGGCGCCGCGACGGCGCGCGTCCGCCACGCCTATCAGCACATCGACCCGGCGCTCGTCGGCAACGAGACGCGCCTCGTCGTCAGCGAACTCGGCGGACGCGTCAACACGCGCTGGCGCGCGGAGCAGCTCGGCCATGAGCTCGACGGCAACATCGATCCGCGCGAGCTGTCGCAGCTGATCAAGGAACTGGAGGCTGAGGGCGCATCGTTCGAGGGAGCCGATGCCTCCTTCGAGTTGCTCATCCACCGGCACCGCCACGACTACGCGGCGCCCTTTGAGATCCGGGATTTCACCGTCCTGGTCGAGCAGCGGGGCGGCGGCGAGATCCTGGCCGAGGCGACGGTCAAGGTCGAGGTCGGGAACGAGTTGCTCCACACGGCGGCCGATGGCAACGGCCCCGTGCACGCGCTCGACCGGGCGCTGCGCAAGGCGCTGGCGGCGTTCTATCCGGTCCTCGACGCGGTCCATCTCGTCGACTACAAGGTGCGCATCCTCGACGGTGATGCGGCGACCGCGGCCAAGACACGCGTCTTGATCGAGTCGCGCGACGCGGCCGGCACGTCGTGGACGACGGTCGGTTCGGCCACCAACATCATCGCGGCGTCGGCGCTCGCGCTGGCCGATTCCCTCGAATACGCCATCTGGAAGTCAGGCGCCGAGATGCGGCGTCGCGACGAACGCCACTTCACCACCGCCAATCGCTGACCAGGAGGGACCCCTCATGACGCACCACACGGCCAACACGGCCACGGCTGCCGGCGCGACCCGCCCATCGGACACGAGCGATCAGGCCATCCGGCTCGTTCGCTGGACATGCGCGTCCGGCTCGAACATCCAGAGCCGCGGTTCGGTCATCATCGAGAGCGGCCATCACCGCTGGCAGGCGTCCGCCGTCGGTACCGGCCCGGTCGACGCGCTCTTCCGGGCGGTCGGCGATGCGCTCCACGATGTGTTCTCGGGGCTGCCGCAGCTGCTCGCCTACGACGTCCACGCGGTGGCCGAAGGGCCGGAGTCGGAGGGCCGCGTGACCGTCCGCCTGGCACCGCCGGCCGCCGCCGGAGGCGCACGTGCAGCCGGCGCATACGAGGCGGTCGCGCAGAGCGCGAACATCATCGCCGCCTCGGTCGAGGCCTATGTCGATGCCCTCAACCACCTGCTTGCCGAGGAGCACTGGCAGGGCGCGACCGAATCGGCCGGCAACCGCCGCGCGGCACCGAAGGAGAAAGGGCCGGGAGCTGAATTCGACCCGACCGTGGAGAAGGACGACCCGTCCCGATGGTTCGACGGATGACCGCCACGCGCGAAGCCACCGCCGTCGCGACCGCGCATTCGGCCCAGGGCAGCGACGGCCGCCGCCTCGACATCGGCGCCTGGGCCTACTTCGAAGGCAAGCTCGTGCCGTTCGCCGACGCGAACGTCAGTATCGCGACGCACTCGTTCAACTACGGCACGGCCATCTTCGAGGGCATCCGCGGCTACCGCCAGGCCGATGGCCACGTGGCGCTGCTCTTCGCCCTGGAGCACTACCAGCGCCTGCTGCGCAATGGCAAACTGCTGCGCACATCGATCCCCGAGACGGCCGAGGAACTGGTCGAGGTCACGCGCGAGATGCTCCGCCGCAACGAAGCGGCCGAGGATCTCTACATCCGGCCGTTGCTCTACAAGTCGGCCCAGTCGATCCGGCTCCAGCTGACCGGCCTCGACGATCGAATCGCCATCTTCGCCTTCCCGCTCGGCGATTACGTGGCGACCGAAGGGCTGCGCGTCTCGCTCTCGGCCTGGCAGCGCGTCAACGACAACGCCGTCCCGGCACGCGGCAAGATCACCGGTTCGTACGTCAACGCGTGCCTGGCCGTCGAGGATGCCCACGCCGGCGGCTACGGCGAGGCGCTGCTGCTGACCAGTGAGGGCCACGTGGCGGAGGCGTCGTCGGCCAACATCTTCATCGTCAACGGCCGGCAGATCGCCACGCCACCCACCTCCGACGATGTCCTGCCGGGCATCACCCGGGACGCGATCATGACCGTCGCCCGCGACCACGGCTATGACGTCGTCGAGCGCAAGGTCGATCGCACGGAGCTCTACGTGGCCGACGAGATCTTCCTGTCGGGCACCGGGGTCCAGATCGCGGCCATCGCATCGATCGACGACCGGCCGATCGGCTCCGGCGACGGCTTCCCGGTCACGACTTCGCTCCAGCAGGCCTATTTCAAGGCGGTGCGCGGGCTCGATCCGCGCTACTCACACTGGCTGACGCGGGTCTGACCGGCCCGGCCGTCGCGTTCTCGGGCGCCTCGGGGTCGTTCGCGGAAGACGCAGCGCTCGCCTATTTCGGCACGTTCCGGCCGATGGCCCAGGCCTCGCCGCGCGAGGTGTTCGAGCTGCTGGCTTCCGGCAAGGCGGATGCGGGCGTCGTGCCGATCGAGAGCCTCGTCCACGGGACGGTGCGCGAGATCTATGACCTGCTGCTGGAGCACGACGTGTGGATCCGGGGCGAGGTCATCGTGCCGGTCCGGCTGTGCCTCGCGGCGCTACCGGGCCAGGGCATCGCGGATATCGACCACGTCTATTCCCACGTCCAGGCGCTGGCGCAGGCGGACGCGTTCCTGCGCTCGCGGCCGTGGACGCTGCTCGCATCCACCAACACCGCGGACGCGGGGCGGGGGATCGTCAAGCGCCGCGAGCGCGGGGCTGCGGCTGTCCTCTCCCCCCGTGCCGCGGCACTCCACGGCCTGGTGCCCATCGCGCGCGACATCCAGACCGATCCGCGCAATCGGACGCGCTTCCTGGTCGTCGTGGCGCGAGCTGCGCTGGCCGAATCCTCAGCGGTGCCCGTCGCCGATCCGGCGCGCACAACGCTGGCGATGTGGGTCCACAACGAGCCGGGCTCGCTGCATCGCGCGCTGGGCGTCTTCGCCCGCAACCACGTCAACCTCTCCAAGCTCGAGTCCCGCCCCGATCCCGAGCGCGCCTGGGACTATGTCTTCTGGGTCGATCTCGATGGCGACCTCGGTTCCGGTGCGGGTGCCACCGTGCTCGAGGAGCTCGGCCGCGAGACCCAGAAGGTCCGCCTCATGGGCACCTACCCGCGAGCCGCCGAACCCGGCTGACGCCGGGCCGTAGGCCACGTGCTACGTCTGTTTCCTCGCAGGGGCGGGGTTCTCCCATAGGACGACGATGTTCGAGATGGCGCCCTGGATGAAGACGAGATCGCGCGGTCCGGTGCCGATGGCGGCGCAGGCGATGCTGATGTCGCCGTTCATCGCGTAGCGGATCTGGAGCTCCATCGCGCCAGTCTAGCCACGCCTGTCACCCGCCCGACAGCTGGCCTGGCCGCCCGCGGTCACGCCGGGGTTCCGAAGTTCGACACGATCGCGGTCGCCTGATCGATGGCGCGGCGATGCCCACGATCGCACTATCCCCTCATCAACCGACCACCCCCCAGCAGCCACCATCAAGGAGAACGAGATGAACCCGAACAATCCGATGTCGATGCACGATCTGATTCGCGCCGAGCACGCCTACCGCGCGTCTCACCTCGATCAGCGGCGTCACTTCCACGAGGCCAGTGACGCGGCCGCCACGACGAAGCGCGTCGCTCCGGCTTCAGCCTCCATCCGGATCCGCACCCATCAGCGCCTGGCCATCGCCGTCGCCACGGTCGCCCTGGCACTCGGTCTCGCCGCCGGAGCGGCGGTCGCCTCGGCACCGCGCACGACCTCGAGCGGCGGCAGCGGTGCGGGGCGAGTCCTCGTGCAGTAGCTCCCACCACTGGCTCGGGCTTCTCCCGGCCCCAGCCCTCCAGAAGCCCCGGCATCCGCCGGGGCTTCTTTGTTGCCCGACGACGACCCTAGCCAGCCACGATCAGCGCCACGCCCGTGACAACGACCACGGCACCCGCCAGCCGCGCTGCCCCGACCCGTTCGTGCAGCACGACGGCCGCCAGACCTGTGGCGATGACGACACTCACCTCGCGCACCGCCGCGACGCCGGCCGCCGCGGTCATGGTCAGCGCCGCGAGGACGAGCCCATACGCCGCCACGACGCCGATGCCACCGGCCAGTACCGGCCATCCCGCCGCGGCTCGGACGCGACGCGGGCCGCCGCGCGCAACCACGAACCCGAAGAAGATGCTTCCCGGGATGCCGACGACGAGGACGAGGTAGGCCAGCGGATCGGCGAAACGCAGGCCCTGTTGATCGACCAGGGTGTAACTGCAGATGGCGAGCGCGAGCGCGCCGGCGAGGCCGAGATCGACGAGGTCCGCCGCACCGCGCAGGCCACGAACGAGGACGACTCCGACGGCCACGACCACGACGCCCAGCCCCTGCAGCAGCGACACGTGTTGCCCGAGCAGCACGAAGCCGACGACCAGCACCAGCACCGGTGCCAGCCCGCGGGCGATGGGATAGATGAGGCTGAGGTCGGCGCGTCGGTAGGCGAGGGCGAGCATCGCGAAGTAGACCAGCTCGAGCGCCGATGAGACGGCGACGTAGGGCCACGCCTCCGCCTCGACGCGCCAGCGCAGGATCGCGATGGGGACGAGCACACCCACCCCGACCACCATCGCCGCCGCGACGGTAGCATCGGTGTCGTCCGAGCGAGCCAGGATGAGGTTGTAGACGGCGTGGAGGACGGCCGCCGCGAGAGCGAACACCAACGCCGGAAGCGGCACGTCAGATCACGGGCGCTGGCTCGGCCCCGGCGTCCTCGATCCGGTCGGCCAGCCTCACCGCGGCATGCTAACCCAGCCGGGATCGTGCTCGTGCGAGACTAGGCCGGTGACGCGTTACTATGCCATCGCGGCTGCCAACGAACGGCTCGGCGAACTTCGGCCGCTGTTGGAGCGGCTCCGGTCCGATCGGGATGAGGTCGCGACCGCGCAGGCCGAACTCGAGACCTTCCGGCGCTCCAACGGCAGCGATGACCATGCCCGCGACCTCGATGAGCGCGAGACGCGGATCCGCGCTCGAGTGAAGCGGATGCAGCGGGCCGTCGAGAGCATCGAAGCGTGGGACATCACCCTGCGTGACATCGAGACGGGCCTGGTCGACTTCCCGGCCCTTGCCAGTGGTCGACCGATCTGGCTGTGCTGGCGGCTGGGCGAGGGCGACATCGGCTGGTGGCACGAGGTCACCGAGGGATTCAGTGGCCGTCGCGCCTTGATCGACCTGGTATGAGGAGGCCACGCTGATGGGCATGGGCGCCCCGCTCCGATCGTGCGATGTGGCGACCGCCGCTGCCCGCCTGAGCGCGGATGACGGCGCCGGGCGGCCGCTCATCGTCGATGTCCGCGAACGGGACGAGTTCGCCACGGTGCGCGTGCCGGGAGCCGTACTCGTGCCACTCAGCGAGTTCGCGGCTCGCTACGAGGAGCTGCCGCGAGATCGGCCGCTGCTGGTGATGTGCGCCGCGGGCAAGCGCAGCCTGGTCGCCGCCGACCACCTCGCGCGACACGGATACGGCGACGTGACCAACGTGGCCGGCGGCATCATCGCCTGGCACGCGGCCGGACTGCCCGTCGCGAGCGGACCGCCGGCACCGGGTGAGGGCGAGCTGCCCAAGGGATGAACGAGCGGCCGCGACTCATCGCGGGGACATCGGGCGACGAACGAACGCCGGCCACGCACCCTGGCAGCGGCACCGATTGGCACCTCCCGGCCCATCTGCGCGATCCGCGGGGAGTACGGACGCGCCAGGCGGCCCAGGTCGCGGCCGGCGCGGACGTCCTCATGGCACAGACGATGCTCACGCATCGGCGAGCGCTGGCGCGCGTCGGCGAGGCGCGTCGAGCGCGCGAGGCGACGCTGGCCGCTGTGACGGTGGCACGGTCGGCCATCGAGGAGGGGCTCGAGGGGCGTGGCCGGCGGCAGGCCGAGGCGGAGCAAGGCGAGGACGACGGCGACGACGCGGCCGATCGCGGCACGGCCGAGGCCGACGCGGCTGCTGCGCTGGCACCGCTGCCCGAGGACCTGCCGGTCCTGATCGCCGGGGTCCTGCCGGCCATCGGGGACGACCCCGGCAGCGGCCGTCTCGGGTCCATTGGCGCGGCTCTGGCGCGAGACGCGCACGACGCCGCCGACCTCCTCGCTGAAGCCGGCATCGACCTCATCCTGGTCGAAGCCCCAAGCGACCATCGAGAGGCAGCCGTGGCGGCCAGCGCCGCGGCCAGCACCGGGCTACCCGTCTGGGCGGAGGTACCTGTCGGTACCGGCGACCCGACGCGGCTGATCGAGCCCGTCGTGGCCTGGCTCGAAGCGCTGGCGCCCGCTCGACCCGGGACGATCCTCTTCCGCCTCGCCGTTCCCGATGGCGACCGTCCGCAGGAACCCTGGCTGGAGGACATCGGCGCTCCGTTCGGGGCGATGTTCGCCGGCATCGCCCTGGGTGACACCGGCGCGGAGGACTCCCTGGTCGGCGCGGCGGATCGCTGGCTTACTGCCGGAGCGGCGGCCATCGGCATCTCGGACGGTGCCGACCCGGCGTCGATCGCGGTCATCCGTCGAGCGATCGAGCGACACCGGCGTTCGATCGGCGCCGCGCGCGAATCGCAACGAGCCCCGTGGCGTGACTGGATCGCGGCCGGTGCGAAGCGGGCACCCGCCGGAGCCGCCCTGTGGCTGGGCTCGGTCGATCGTGACGCGCTGCCGGCAGGCTTCGCCTGGACCGTGGCCGACCCGAACGAGGTCACGCACATGCCCGATGGCGCCTATCGCCTCATCGTGGCCGACGACCTCGCGGCCGACCTCGCGGCCGACCTCGCGACCAACCTCGCGCTTCGCCATACGCGCCTGGTCCGCCTCCTGGATGACCGCGGCATCCTGATGGCCCGCGCCGCGCGCACCGTCGCCGGGGAGGACCTCGAGATCCTCGATGTTGACGCGTCGGACGGCCACTCGTGGTTCATCGCACGACGTCGGGAGGGCCGGTAACACCTCATCGGCGCGCCGCGTCGTCGGGCGCCTGCGCGCGTTCGGGCCCGCCCTTTGGCGGATGCCAACCCGGGAAGCGTTAACCGCGGTCGCCCCGCTGGCTCAACCCAAAACGAGCCGCGGCCCGGTGTGCTGAGTGTTGGCGGCTCCGTGGTCGGCGCATCGATTCCGGAGAGGTCCTCGATAACGCCACCGGCATTGTCATTCGGCATTGCGCTAGGAGATCGGGTATTCCTCATCTCGGGGAGCGCGGAACCGGCCGCGCGAGAGCCGCTCGATGATGCGCATCGTCGCCTGGCGGTGGGAGTAGGCGAGGCCGATGAGGATGACGATGATGAAGTTGACGATGCCGACGCCGAACGCGTCGATGTAGCCGAGCTGCTGTCCGATCTCGCCCTGGATGGCCAGCGACGGGATGGTCAGCCCGAAGAGCCCGATGCGGAAATACGGGGGCTGGGGCGAGATGTTGGCACGCATCGTACTTACGCTGGGTCCGCTCGGGCTCTGGCCGCCGATCACGAACACGAACGAACCGACGTTGGTGATCGAAGCCCCGGCGCGCGCCTCCACGAGGTCGGTCGCCGGAGTCCGGCTCCACGCCGGGATGTCACCGACCGTGTTGGGCACCGTCCAATCGTTCGAGTCCTGCGGCTGACCGGTGGCGTCGACGCCGCCGATGATGTACATGGCACCGTTGGCCGTGAACGAAGCGCCGCGCGCTCGGGCATCGGGGAGCTGCTGCGCGGCCGGAGCGACCGCCCAGCCGATGGCGGCGTTGGTCGTCGGGTCCTTGCGGACGACCCCGGACGCAAGCGTCAGGCGAAAGACACTGGCCGTCGCAACGCCGGTCGGATCGTCGCCACCGACCACGTAGATCTGGTCACCCATCGCCACCGCGTTGCCGTCGGCGCGTCCCTCGGGGAGTGGCACCCCGGCGTCTGCCCACGCGCCGAGCTTGGGCGGCGAGTCCGTTCCCAGCGCCGAGTGCAGCACGGTGGTGACGACGCCGTCGGCCGTGCGGCCGCCGAAGAGGTAGAGGCCGGTGGGCGCCGAGACGGCCATCGCGTCACTGACGGCGGTCGGCAGCGTCAGCGTATCGGCGGCGGTCCAACCGGTCAGGACGCCCTTAGCGAGCGTTCCCATGAAGACGGTCGTCGTCGGCTGGCCGTTGGCGTCGAGCCCGCCGATGACGTAGGGGATGCCGGAAAGGCTGGTGACAGCGGCGCCGGTGCGCGGCTCGGGGAGCGCCGGACCCTCGGTCCAGGCTCCGTAATTGCCGTCAGTCGTAACGGACGTCGCAAGCACGTCAGCCGTGGGGCCGGCCGCGGTCCGCCCGCCGACGAGATACAGGTTCGTGCCCGACTGGAACGCGGTGGCATCCATCCGGCCTGCCGGCAGATCGAGCTGCGGCGGGCTGGCCTGCCACGGAACGACCGAGCCGGGCGGCGCGGGGCACGGCAGCGACTCGTTCGAGCCAGGACACCAATTGAGGATGGGCACGCCGTTGAAGCCGACGTCAATGGTCTTGGAGACCGTGAAGTAGTACGCCCGGTCAGGGATGTACATGAGCATGAAGATCAGGAACAGGAACCAGAACAGCGCCTTGAAGAAGGCCGCGCCCCAGCCGTCGGCGTCGAGGAGGCCGAAGAAGGTTCGTCGCTTGACGGCACCCGGAGGCAGCGCACGCACGGCCATCTCAGGGTGCCGCGCTTGCACTGGGGGAGGCCGATGCATCGGGCGAAGCCGAGGCGGCCGGCGAAGAGGAGGCGGCCGGCGAAGAGGAAGCGCCCGGCGCTGACGACGAGCTCGGCGTTCCGCTGCTCGCACTGACCACGAGATCGCCGTGCATCGTGGTGTAGTGGCCGGGGACGGTGCACGCGAACTGGAGCCCGGTCGCGGTCGCCGGCACGGTATAGGGGAAAGTCTGCGTGCCGCTCTGGAACTGGGGCACGCCGACGAGGCTGGTCGTGTCGTTGCCGGACAAGGCATCGGCACCGCCGATGTAGAAGTCGTGCGGGAAGCCGGCCGTGTTGGTGATCTCGAACTGGATGGTCTCGCCAGCTACGACCGGGATCTGGCTGACCGGCGTGCCCGAATCGTCGGTGATGCTGAGCGTCGCCGTCTCGGTCAGCTTGATGACGCGAGGGTTCGCCACCGTGCCCGGCGATGAGACGGGCCCGACCGATCCCGAGGGTCCGCTACCGCCGATCACGCCGCTCGGGTTGCGCCAGCAGGCGGGCGGGGTGGCCTGGTCGGCGGGCGGTTGGTAATTCGGGTCGCGCCAACCGGTCACCGTGCGCGGCGGCGACGTATCGGTGGCGCCCTCTCCAGCCGCCGCCGGGTCGTAGATGAAGGAAGTCTGGTTGCTGGCGGTGATGAAGTCGATGAGGTCCTGGACGTCGACATAGCTGAGCGGCCCGGTGGGCTGTTTCCAGATCGGCATCAGGCTGTTGGCATCGCCGCAGACATAGCGGCCGCCGACGGTGAGGACGTTGTTGAGATAGGTCGCGTTGAGGTGTCCGGAGCCGGGCGAACCATCGGACTTGACCGCGTTGTACAGCTTCGCCTGATCGTTCAGCGGCGGGCCGACCGGGTTGCCTCCGGCGCCGCTGCCGCCCGTGCCATTGGTTCCGTGGCAGCGGGAGCAGTTGGCAAGGAACAAGGCGTAGCCCTGGGAGACGTCGGTCACGTACTGGGCGCTCGCCTCGGCGGTCAGGCGCCCCGAGGCGCCGAGGGCCGGCACGCCGATGTCGTAGAACCAGTAGATCGGGATGAACAGGGCGACGATGAGCGTGGCCAGGATGGCGACCGTCCGAGCATTGCCGCTCTGGCGGACGATCTGCGCCGAGCGCTCCTCGGTGAGTCCCACCGTGTGCGCCCGCTCGCCGGCCGAGAACCGCTCGACACTGGCGACCTTCTCGAGCACCGGCGTGATGGTCGCGTCGGCATCCTCTGGACGCGGCGTCAGCTCACGTCCGGTCCGTCCTCCGTCGGTCATATGCAACCCGTCGGTGAGAGCGCCGGGATGAGCCCGGGCTGGCCGAGCGCGATCGGCAGGGGACCCAGGGTGATCTTGCTGGTGTCGACGACGAGGACCCCGTTGGTGACGGTGTGCGCGAAGCGGTCGAGGCTGCGCGGCGCCGGCCCGAGCCCCAGGATCTTCTGGCCGAGACGGTCATAGCGCGAGCCGTGGCACGGGCACTCGAACCAGTAGTTCTTGGTGCAGAAGTTGGGCTTGCATCCGAGGTGCGGGCAGCGCTGGTAGAGCGTCCGCACGTTGGTCGGGGCGCCGGAACCATCGGGGCTGGCCCCATCGTTGAAGCCGAGGTTCGGATCGATGAGCTGGACGTAGCACCGCGCCGACGGGAAGTACGACGGGGCGCCATCGGTCAGCTTCGCACCCTGGACGGCCGGGCTGCCCGTCACTGTCGGCAGGTCGCCGAGAGTGAGAGTCCCACCGAAGCCGCTCGACAGGTTCGGCCACAGGAAGGCCAGTGTGCCGCCGCTCACCTCGAGCAGCCACAGCCCCACACTCGCGCCGATCGATCGGCGGATGAGCTGGCGGCGCGACAAGCCAGCCGGACGGCCGTTGCGCAGCTCGTGGAGCACCTCGCGCGTCAGCGCGGTCGGCTCCTGAGCGCGCGTGAGCTTCCAGTTACCCACGGTCGATCACCATGCGCCGGCTACAGCGCGAAGTAGAGGCCCTGCCACGGCAGGGTCCAGGCGTAACCGGGGCCGCGGAAGAAGGCGCCCAGGAAGGTCACCGTCAGGCCGGCCGCGCAGACCATCGTGAAGAGCAGCACGCCGACCTTGCGGTCGCTCGGCCGGGACGAGCCGCCGTCGCCGCGCGGCCCTCGGTCGACGTACGGGATCAGCGCGGCCCCGACGAGCACGACCGTCGGCACGAGCACGCCGGCCACGGTCGGATGGAAGTAGGCAAGCAACTCCTGGAGCCCGACGAAGTACCACGGCGCCTTGGCCACGGCCGGCGTCACGTTGCCGTTGGCGAGCGCCTCGAGCGGTGCGTTGATGAAGAGGCCCATGAAGAGCAGGAAGACGCTGATCATGGCCGCCGCGAAGAACTCGATCGACAGCAGGTGCGGCCACGTCATGACCGTGTCATCGGGTTCCTTCTGGACACGGACCACAGCGTCCTGCTTGACCAGCGCCAGGAGCCGGTACGGCTTTGCCGCCATCGGCACGCGCTGCTTGTCGATCTCGGTCGTGCGGCGCTCCGGCGGCGCAGCGGGCAGCGTCGTTCGGGGCGCGGCGGGAGGAGCGGCCGGCGTCTGCGGACCGGGAGCGGCGGGCAGGCTGGTCTTGTTCTCGTCGGTCATCGGGTGGCTCCTACCACGGTACTCACAACGGCCCGGAGATGCCGCCGTCCTTCCGGATCCGCCAGAAGTGGACGACGAGGAAGATGGCGGCCGCGAGCGGCATCAGGATGACGTGCAGGACATAGAACCGCAGCAGCGTGTTCTGGCCGACCTCGATGCCACCCAACAGGAGGAGCTGCGACGGCTTGTTGAAGAGCGGCGCGTAGTTGGCCATGTTCGTGCCGATGGTGATGGCCCAGTACGCGATCTGGTCCCACGGCAGCAGGTAGCCGGTGAACGACAGCAGCAGCGTCAGCAGCAGCAGCACCACGCCGACCACCCAGTTGAACTCGCGCGGCGGCTTGTACGCCCCGTGGTAGAAGACCCGCATCATGTGCAGGAAGACGAAGAAGACCATCAGGTGCGCGGCCCAGCGGTGGATGTTGCGGGTCAGCAGCCCGAAGGGCACCTCGCTCTGGATGCGCAGGATGTCGGTGTACGCCGACTGGTCCGACGGCACGTAGAAGAACATCAGGTAGACGCCCGTCACCGTCAGCACGAGGAACAGGAAGAACGAGAGGCCGCCAAGGCAGAAGGTGTAGGCGAACTTGACGGCGTGCTGGCGGACACGGACCGGGTGGATGTGCAGGAAGACGTTGTTCATGACCGCCAGCGCGCGCGACCGTTCGTCGGCCGGATAGGCCTGGCGGAAGATCGAGCGCCACGCAGCGCTGCGGCGGATGGCGTTATCCACCCGTTCGAGGAAACTCACCCGGCGTAGCCTCCCAAAAGCGCCTGGTCGCCCGCGGCCGGGCTCGTCCCGGTCACTGGCCTCATCTCACGTACCCTCCGGTATCGGCCTGGTTGCCGATGCCGGCCAGCCCGAGCTGCGAGTCCCGGTAACTCTCCTTGTAGAGCCGGCCGTCGCTGCTCACTTCCTGAAGCTCGAACCGCTCCATTGTGATGGCATCGAACGGGCATCGCTTGACGCACAACGCGCATCGGATGCAGCGTTCCTCGTCGAGCACCATGGCGGCGCCCTGGGTCCAGCCGTAGGCCTCGACCAACTCGGGCAGCGGGCCCTCCGCCTTCATCTGGTTGATGTCGATCATGTGGATGACGCCCTCGGGGCAGACGTCGGCACAGGCGCCGCAGAGCGTGCAGCGGAACGGGTCGAACCAGATGTTGTAGTTGCACATCAGGCAGCGCGTCGCCTCGGTCACCGCCTGCGGCGCCGAGTAGCCGCGCTCGACCGGCGTGTTGAAGTTGACATGCGGGTCGGTCGAGGGCATGCGCGCCGCGAGCTGGACCATGGGCACGTGCACGCGCGGGATGACGTCCCAGAACTCGGGCATCTCGTGGCGCCACGAACTGATGATGCGGACGTTGGCGTCGACCTCGACGGTGCTCCGTCCGGACAGGTAGCGGTCGACGGCGAAAGCGCACTTCTTGCCGTGGCCGCCAGCCTCGATGAGCGTCGTCGGGCCGGTCACGAAGTCACCGCAGGCGAAGACGCCGCGGACGTTGGTGGCATAGGTGCCGGGATCGACGCGGACGCGGCCGCGGTTGATCTCAAAGCTCGCCTCGACCGGCAGGAAGGTGTTGTCGGCGGCCTGGCTCACGGCCGGGATGACCGTGTCGGCCTTGATGACGAACTCCGTGCCGGGGACAGGCACCGGCGCCCGCCGGCCGGTGGCGTCGGGTTCGCCGAGGCGGTTGCGCACGAACTTGACGCCGGTCACCTTGCCGTTCTCGCCGAGCACCTCGACCGGGCTGGCCAGGAACTCCATGCGCACGCCTTCGCGCTCGGTCTCGCCGAGCTCTTCCTCATCGACCACCAGCTCGGAGCGAGTGCGGCGATAGGCGATGGTCACGTGCTCGGCGCCGTGGCGGAGGCTGGTGCGCGAGCAGTCCATGGCCGTGTAGCCGCCGCCGATGACCACGACGTCGTTACCGACCGTGAGCGGCTCGCCCAGATTGGCCGTCTTCATGTAGTCGACGCCGTACTGGATGCCCTCAAGGTCGCCGCCGGGTACGTCGAGCGGGACCGCGTTCATCGCGCCGGCGCAGATGGCGATGGCATCGAAGCGCTTCTGGAGATCCTCGAACGTGATGTCCACCCCGATGCGGACGTTGTAGCGGAAGGTCACGCCGAGCCGCTCGACAAGGGCGATGTCCGCTTCGATGGCCTCGCGCGGCAGGCGGAAGGCGGGCACGCCGATGAGCATCGTGCCGCCGCCGTACGGCAGCGCATCGAAGACGGTCACCTGGTGGCCGGCCACGGCCAGCTCCCTGGCCACGGCGATGCCGGCCGGCCCGGCGCCGACCACGGCGACCGACGTGTCACGCGGCGTGATGGCCGGCATGTCGTCCGGGATGCCTGACGCCTGGTGCCACTCGAACAGGAAGCGTTTCATGGCACGGATGGCCAGCGGCCGATCGATGTCGCCGCGGCGGCAGGCGCGTTCGCACGGTGCGGAGCAGACATAGGCGCACATGGCCGCGACCGGATTCGGCTCGCGGGCCAGGATGTAGCCCTCCTCGAAACGCCCTTCCGCCGCGAGGTTCAGGTACCCGCGGCAGTTGGTGCCGACCGGGCACCCTTCCTGGCATTCGATGTTGCACTGCAACCAGGAAGCATTGACAGGCTGGACGAGGAATTCCTGATCGGGATCGATGGCCACGTGGGGGCTACGCCTTTCGCATGGGGAGCGTCACGGCGGTGGTCGCCACTGCGGGCGACTCTACCATCTGCGAGTGGCTCGACGCTGACTCTGCGCCGGCCGGACGCTGACTCCGCGCTGGCCCGAAGCTGACTCCGCGCTTGCCCGAGTCTGGCCGGACTCCGGCGCGGCTGTTCGTACCACGCTCGTCGGTGCGCCTCTCGCCACTCGCGTTGACGCAAGCGGCCGAAGCCTTCTACGCTCGGCCCGTGAACCAGGCGAACGAAGCGCAGCCCTCCGAGCGTGGCGCGTGCGGCGAACTCCGTCTCGCTGCCGAAGCGGCCTGCGTCAGCGTCCCGGCGCTGCGTGCCGCGGCCGTGGCCGCAGCCGATGCACTCGCGAGGGCACGAGCGGCGTTGTTCGAAGCCGAGACCAGCCTCACGGCAGCTCAGGACGCCGCCGACCCGCGCGTCATCTCCGAGGCCAAGGCCCAGGCGCAACGGGCCTACCGCCGTGGCTACCTCTCGTCGGCAGATACGCAGGATCGGCGCCGCACGGCGACGGCCTGGCTGCGCGAACTCGATCGCCTGAACCGGGACGCGCGGATGGCCAAATCGGCCTTCGACCGCGCCCGGCGCGGCGTGAACAGCGCGACGCTCACCGTGGAGATGGCGCTCCGCACCGCCTATGCCGAACGGATCCGCGCCGAGACGGCCGCCGACGCGTGCCGCATGGCACGGGCTCGCCTGGCCGAATGCGAGGAGCGCGACATCCTGTCGATGCAGGCTGAGACCGCGAATCGCGGCCCGCAGGAGTTCGCGCAGCCGTCGCCACTGCCCGCCCGACCGATCGAGTCGACCTCCCCCGAGCCCGAGCACACAGCGGCCACCGCCGCCGACGCCACGGCGACGCCGGTCGATGAAGGCGACCGCGTCCGATCTCCGCTCGTCATCCAGCGCCTCATGGGCGGCGACCGAAACGTGCTGCGGGCGATCTCCACCGACCTTGCCGAGACGACCGGACGGGACGCGACCACGTTCATGCTCCTCCTCCAGGAACTCATCGAGGCCATCACCAGCAGCGCCGCCGAAGCCGGCTTCCTCGAGTTCGACCGCGACGACCCGTTCTGGAGCCAATTCAGCCGCGACGAGGCCCGCTCCATCGTGCAGGCGCTGGCCCGGATGGGGTTCCGCTACGACGCTCGAGAGGGCTGGTTGGGCGGTCGGCCGCCTGGCCACAACGAGTTCTCGTTGGCGCTTGCCCACGTCGGTTACGACGTCCGGGGCATCCGGTTGCCACCGGGGTCGGGGTTGGCCGACCTATTCAAGGGCGCACACGTCTCGGTCGATGAACAGCTCGCGCTTCGGGCACCGAACCTGGCGCTCGAGCAGATGCTCGAGCTGTTAGGGCTGAGAGCAGATCGACTGGGTGAGCTCTGGGACGACTGGGGACGCCTGCGGCCGCTCCTCCTGGCGGAGAGCCCGGAGAAGCCTGACTAGGACGCGCCACCCTGTTCGGCTCAGCGCAGCTCCTGGATGCGGATCAGGTTGCCCGCGAGATCGCGGACGGCGCAGTCGCGGATCCCGTACGGCTGCTCGGTCGGCTCCTGGACGACCTCGACGCCGCTTGCCTCCAGTCGCGCGAAGATGCCGCTGAGATCGGGCGTGGCCAGGAGAAGGGCGGCATAGGTCCCCTTGGCCATCATCTCGGCGATGGTGCGGCGCTCGTCGTCGGTGAAGCCGGGGCCGACGGCGGGCGGAGACAGGACGATGGATGTGTCCGGCTGCCCGGGAGGGCCGATCGTGATCCAGCGCAGCCTGCCGTATTCGACATCATTCCGGACCTCGAATCCGAGCTTGTCACGGTAGAAGGCCAGCGAGGCTTCCGGGTCGTCGTGTGGGAGGAAGCTGGCGTGAATGGTGATGTCCATGGCCTCACACTAGCTGCGGCTCGGGGACCTGCGCTTCTCGATTCCTGATCGGTCTGGTCACCTGCTTCGCCACGCACGGCGGAATGCCCGCCATCGCACCGGTCACTTCGCGCCGGTAGGTGCTGGGCGGCATGCCGACCAGCTCGGTGAAGCGCGTGCTGAACGTACCCAGCGACGAGCAGCCGACCTCGAAACAGACCTCGGTGACGCTCAGGTCACCACGACGCAGCAGCGCCATCGCACGCTCGATGCGCCGCGTCATCAGATAGCTGTACGGCGACTCCCCGTACGCGAGCCGGAACTCGCGGCTGAGGTGCCCGGCCGACATGTGCGCGCCGCGGGCGAGCGCCTCGACGTCCAGCGGCTGCGCGTACTCCCGGTCGATCCGGTCGCGGACGCGGCGCAGCCGCGTGAGGTCGCTCAGGCGCTGCGCCTCGGCGGGTCTGCTGGTCACCCGCGAAATCGTGCCACATCGCGCCGGAGGTGCCTAGCGCTGCTGGGATCCCGGACTCGTCGGGCCCGGTTCGTCGCGAGTCCGCCAGCTGTCCGGGCAGGAACGACATCGTGCCCGCAGCGTTTGACCCCGCGGCGCGGCGCATGCTCCACCGATCTGTGACGTGGTTGGCGTCGATGGTCGCCTGGAGGATGGCCGCGTTCTCGGGGTCGGGCTCAAACGACGTCGTCTCCTGCACGTCCCAGCGCCCAAGCGCGAAAACGCCGACCAACCCGATGTTGCCTCCCAGATCGAGGATCCGCAGGGGGCCTCGCAGCTCAGCGGCGATCGCATCCGGCGGCTCGTAGGCGTGGCGGGCACCGAAGATCTCCTCGACCAGATCGACATCCCGGGAGCGGTGACGCAGAAGCACTGTGGCTCCCGACGGAGCCGGGTAGCGTCGCGTCCCGAAGGAGACGCGAGTGCCCGAGAGGCTCCCCGACGGTCTAGATGACTTGTGCCACGGGA
>PNAP01000095.1:0-2424 GCA_003169735.1 Chloroflexota bacterium
ACCCATGTCGCGACTCATGACACTGGTGAGCCGGGTGGGATTCGAACCCACGACACGAGGATTAAAAGTCTCGCTGGCGGGCGTTCACCGGGTGGTTCCGAGGAGGTTGGCGTGCCTTCCTGTCGCAGGCGCCATCCACCAGCTCCACCAGATTCGACGGCTTCACACCGCTGTGGCTGTCACTGGGGCTGTCAGGGTCGGCGCGTCGTCGCCTTCGACGAGGGCTGGCCCACGTCCGCACCCGTCACCACGCGCTCGAGACCACCGACATCGCTGAGCAGCTAAGACAGGACGCCTGAAGTGCGAATATCTCTTCGGGATCTCCGGCGTGGTCGAGCTGCCCGATTGGATGGGAGCCCTTCGCGGCATCGCAACACCGTCCGGACGGCACGAGGCGCTCGACGTCGCGTGCGCAATCTGCGTCGCAACGGTCCTAATGCTCATGCCAAGGTGCTTGGAGTCTTCGGCACCGTCACTCGAGAAGAAGGCCGACGCAACAAGTGCGAGGTCATTCGGTACAAGGACCCGTCAATTCCTCCTTGACACGCGTCTCATTCGAGTCGGTGGCTGTTGCGCGCCAGATCTCGGTCCGATACGGGTGCCCGCTGATACATGTGTCGTCGCCGTCGTGCAGGTAGTACTTGGCGCCGGTCGAGATCGAGATGTCAGGGTTGGTCCCTGTCGTCGTGAAGAAATCATGCAGGATCTCTTGCCATGACTCGCCCAAGTCTGCGGCGTAGTGCTGCGAGTTGATTTGGCCGATGCCCGAACAGATCTTGCTGCCGGTCGCACCGTGAACGGTCACCGATGTCAGGTAGTCCTCGTCACCTTTGCGTGACGGATCTCCCGTGTTGGTACACCAATGGGGACGGAGTGGCCTCAGATCACCATTGTTGTTCGGGTACTCCATCCGCGAACCTACCGTGTCGTCGAGAGCCGCATTGCCCTTGGAATTGGTGCCTGCCGTCGGGTCGTACTTCATATCGACTTCAGGGCTCCAATCGATGTCGAACGGATCACCGGCTTGGGACTGGCGGACCTTGTACCAGCCGTAGGTCCTGACAGATACCGCCCCCGAGCGCAAGGCATCCATGTCCCAACTGCCGCACGTCCACTCATGGCAGATCACATGCTGGAGATAGTCGGTCTCGAACACCACTGGGAAGACATGGGCGCCGCCACTGCAGTCACCTGGGTCGTCTCTTTCGCAGACGGCGATCATCTTTGGTTCATCCGCGACACGCACGCCGTCCGCAAGAGCCGACGTGGTGCCGGTGGCGAGGAGAAGCAGAGCGCCGACCAAGGGCATGGCGCGCTTCATCTCGTGGGCCCGGCGAGAGCCGCGAACAGCGAGGGGCCATGGACTGGCAGGACCGTGAGTTCTCCATCCTCGAACCGGATACTGGTTTCACCGGTGACGAGCGGGGCCAGCGTCTGGGGCTCCAGCACGCCAGCGTCGTACCCATCGAGCACGTACTTCGAGCCGGCCTTCCGGAGTACCAGCAGGATGTCATCCGTTGGCCAGATGACATCGATCAAGCCGGAGTCGGCATGCGCACCCGTGGTGGCGATGACGTCGGCGGTGGCAGAGTCGAGGATCTCGAAGGCGTCGCTGGCTCCAACATCAGGTTGTGGTGCGTCGATCGCGAACCGCGTGCCATCCGGCTCGACGGCGGGCGATTGACCGAGTCTCTGCTTCCAGACGTTGCCGATGACGGTCCCGGTCGTGGGGTCGACCAGGGCGGCAAGGCCACTCTGCAGGCCGTAGAGCAGAACGTGATCACCCACCGCACCCGCGATGTCCGTCGCGTCGTCCGCGGTCGCGAATCCTGCGGGGAGACTGCTCCACGAGGGGTCGTCCGAACCCGGCGCCCACGACGCGATGGCATCGTCATCGACGACGGCGACCGACCCGTTGCTCAGGAAAGCTGCGCGCGGAAACTCGCCAGAGAGACGACCGATCAGCGTGCCATCCCAACCGATGACGTCCAGCTCGGCGGCGCCGTTGTCGTCAAGGCGCTTGACGAGGAACCGGTGGTTCGCTCGATCGATGTCGGAGAGCACACCGTCCGAGACCACGGTGTGACTCTCGCCGTTCGACAGGTCGATGACGCTGATGGAGCCTCCCCTTGGCCACCGTTGTCCGTGGGTGCCGGTCGTGACATATGCGTCCGCGTCATATGATGCTGCAGCGGTCGTCGCGTCGAGCCAGTAGAGATCGCCGTGGGTCGGCTGGGAGACCTCGACGAGATCTACGAGGGACAGCGTCTGGCCGCCGACGCTGATCATTCGATCGGGCAGATGCGTGACCTGGAACGGCTCGCCTGGCTGGCTTGCCTCAGGCGTAGGCGGTGACGTTGGCGGTGACGTTGGCGGTATCGTGGGGGTGGCCGTCGGAGCCGGGACCGAAGCCGTCGGGATCGG
>PNAP01000095.1:2461-12824 GCA_003169735.1 Chloroflexota bacterium
GGTCGGCTCGGGGACCGAAGCCGACGGGATTGGTGAGGGGCTCTCGCTCTGGGTCGGCGCTGCGCTCGGTTCCACCGATGGGCCCTCGCTCGACCCGGCTGGGCGCAAGGATGAGCATCCCTGGGTGGCGAGCGAGATCATCAATATCGATGTTGACGCGATGTTGCGAAAACGAGCCACTCCGAGCCTCACTCTTGCTTAGACAGTGCCGACCAATGGACTCGTCCCTCGACGCGCAGCCGGGGACGACTTCCGAGGGGCAGCGCACGCTTGGGCCGCGGCGCGATCGCCACTCCTCGCTTGCGCCCGAGGATACGCACCCCAGGGCACCGCATCTAGCCATGGAAGCACCGGCCTCGTCGGCAGGGGTTTTCCCGATTGACGCGGGCCCTCCTTCGCGCGCCCGATCGAGGCCGCAGGCCGACTTCATCCCTGCGGCGTAGCCAGGTGGATGCGCCGCGAAGCGTCGGGCCAGCGAGAGGGTCATCCGTGGCCGGCGCTTCACACCCCGATGGCCGCCGCCACGTGTCCCCAGCTGCGATCCTCGACCCCCTCCAACCGCCGCAGGTAGACCGTCGTCACCGCCAGCGACGAGTGGTCCAGGAAGGCACTCACCGCCTCGATCGACTCACCGGCATCGCGTCGCAGCTTGGCGGCGGTATGGCGCAGCACATGCAGTCCGGTCGGTGCCAGACCAGCCTGCACCAGGTACCGCCGGAAGCGTCCATAGAACGTGCCCGAGCTGATGCCGGCTGGTCCCGCGCCGGCCTGCCACAGCGAGCTACCCGGTTCCATCGTCGCCAGGTCGAGCGAAGCATCGGCCAGCGTCGCCCGGATGGCGTCATAGGCCGGTCGGGGCAGCTCCCGCCGTCCCTGCTTGCCACCCTTGCCCCGGTAGGCATAGAAGACGGTCTCGCCCTCGATGCTGATATCCCCTGCTCGGAGACCGATGACCTCGGCCCTCCGTCGTCCGGTCAATACCAGGGTGACGATGATGGCCCGGTCCCGTCGCCCTCTGATGGTGTCGGGCACCACTGCCAGGATGCGCCGCACCTCGTCGGCGCTGTAGCCACGCGCCGGTGCCGAGACCGTCCGTGGACGCTCCAGCGCATCGCACGGGTTGGAGGGCAGCAGACGCATCCGGATGAGGAAGCGGTAGAAGGAGGACAGACAGGCGATACGGGCACCGACCGTGGTCGAACTTGGTGTCCGGCCCGAGGCACCGATGCCATGGGCGTAGGCGAGCACCTCTCCCGGTGTCACCCGCTCCGGTGTCGTGTGGGCGAAGAACGGCCAGAGCATGCGGCTGTAGCTCTCGACGGTGCGCGTACTGCCTGAGCGGTTGCCCTTCTCGACCAGGAAAGCGTAGAGCGCCTGATCCCAGGCCGATGGGTCACCCTGTGAGCGGGCGGGTAGGAGCGGTGGGTTCATGGGGCACCTCGGGCTGGCTGGCGTGGATGCCCACATGAGTCACTCAGGTGCGCCGGGAAAGCAAGACACGATGTCGGGATCGTGCGAATGACTCGGTGAGTGCTCAGGCAACGAGTTTGTTGGCTCCTGCTTATCCACTTGACTCCGCCAGCGCAAGATGTTGTGTTGCCGGAGCCGATCTCACCGCTCCTCACGCCCCCGTGTGCAGGTAGCGCACTGCGATCTCGCCCACGCCGCTCGGACTGACGCGATACGCCTTCGCACTCCTGGCCGGGTCGCAGGACACCGCCTCTCGCAGCGCGCCGTCCTCGAAGTCGAGGGCGACGCCGTCGTCAGCCCCGTAGCCGGGCGCCGCCCGCCCGTCCGCGACAAGGCGCACGAACTGCTCGCGCCGGGTCGGGTCGTCGAAGTGGGCGCAGGCGCTCCCGGCGAGCAGCCCGAGGCCCTCTATCGGGCGGAGTCCGTCGTCGAACGAGTCGGTCGCGGCCTGCTCGAACCAGCAGATCATGCCCGCGCTGATGCCCGCCAGGACGACGCCGCGCTGGTAGGCCTCACGCAGGATGTCGTCGAGGCCGTGCGCGCGCCACACGGCGAGCATGTTGAGGGTGCTGCCGCCGCCGACGTAGACGGCGTCCATCCCGAGCACGAACTCGCGCAGGCGCGGGTGGCGCGGGCGCAGGGTCAGGTTGAGGTCGTCGAGCCGGGCGCGGCCCTCGAAGGCCCGGTAGAACTTGAGCGTGTAGGACTCCGCGTCGCCGCCGGCCGTCCCGATGAAGCACAGTCGCGGCGAGGCGGTGTTGGTCGCGTCGAGCACGATCTGGTCCAGCCCGCGACCGTGCTCATCGAGCGGGTCGTCCGAGAAACCTCCGCCCTCGAGGGCGATGATCCGTGTCATGTGCGCCCCTCCGTCGGGCGGACCTCGTGCCGCCGTCGTCGGCCATCATCGCCGGACCACGAGCCAACGCAAGTCCGGGCATCGGTCCAGCCGCCGCATGCGCCGAGATTGCAACACGACGAGGTCATCGTGTGGTGGGCGGCGCGCTTTGCACATCCCTCCGACCCACCCGGAAGATCCAGAGCTTCGGTCTCACCGACCCACATACTGTCGGCGACCAATCAGGCGGTCCGAGCCACTGGAGGGGCCGATGATCGAGGGAGGTGGCCCGGCAGCGCTCGAGGCGATCGGCCTTTCCAAGAAGTATCGGCGCGGCGCGCGCGCCCTTTCGAACGTCTCGCTCCGCGTGGCGACCGGCTCGATCACCGCCTTGGTGGGCCCTAACGCCGCCGGCAAGTCGACGCTCATCAAGACGTGGGTCGGGTTCGAGCGTCCGACGGCCGGCTCCGTCCGCGTCGCGGGCATCGACCCGTGGCACGACGGCGGTGGCGCCCTCGCCCATCTCGGCTATGTGCCGCAGCAGCCCGCCCTGTACCGCGAGCTGAGTGTGACCGACCATCTTGACCTCGCGAAACATCTGCGGCCGGACTTCGACCGTGCCACTGCGCTCGACCACCTCGACGAGCTGGGCATCCCGCACGGCTCCCGCCCGAACGCCCTGTCGGGTGGCCAGCAGGCCCAGGTCATGCTGGCCATCGCCCTGGGCACACAGGCCGATGTCCTGCTCCTGGACGAGCCGCTGGCGAGCCTCGATCCGCTGGCAAGGAGCGAGTTCCTCGGCCTCCTTCGCTCGGCGGTCAGGGAGCGTGGTACGACCGCCCTTCTTTCCTCGCACATCGTCACGGACATCGAGCAGGTCTGCGACCGGCTCATCGTGCTGGCCGTCGGCCACGTCCTCCTCGACGCCTCCCTCGCCGATGCCCTCGCGATGCACCGTGTCCGGCTGGTCGAGGAAGCCGCCGGGAACGGGCTCATGGAGGTAGGGCGGTTCCCGAACGACCGGGGCGACCGACTGACTCTCGTGCGCGCGGCTGACGGCACGGGCCCAGAGGCGCTCATCACCCGGCCCGACCTTCGCGCCGCGACCCTGGACGAGATCGTCAAGGGTTATCTGGTCGCCGGGCGCCGTCTGGGACGGGAGGCAGGGGCGGGATGAAGACCGTCATCCGCCTGGTGTGGAAGCAACATCGCTTCGAGCTCGTCGCCACGACCGTCGCCATCGTCCTGCTCACCGGCGCGGCACTCCTGACGGCGGCGCGGTTGAACGAGATCCGCCCGACGAACGCATGCCTCACGGCTTGGCTCCAGTCAGCCCAGAACGGGCCGGGCTGCGTGGACGTTCGCCCCTGGCTGGATCGGCTCGAGCATGAGAACGGCCGCCTGACGGGCTTCTTCATGTTCTTGCCCCTGATCAGCGGTGTGCTCCTCGGCTCGGTCCTGGTGTCACGCGAGATCGAGCACCGGACGACGCAGCTGGCCTGGTCCCTGAGCGGATCGCGCTCGCGCTGGCTCCTGGAGCGCGTCCTGCCCCTCGCTGTGTTCCTGGCGGTCTTGCTGCTCGGCCTCGCCATCTCGGGTGAGCTGCTCCAGCAAGCGCGCGCCGCCGGCGCTGACCCGAGGGCATCGCTCGAAGACTACGGGCTGCGGGGCCTGCCGGTGGTCATGCGCGGCGTCGCGGTCTTCGCCCTGGCCGTGCTCGTCGGAGCCGTGGTCGGGCGCCAACTGCCCGCCCTGATCGTGAGCGTCGTGCTTGCCGGCCTCGTGACGTTCGCGCTTCTGGGTGTCTTTCCCTTCGGTGCTCCGTCGATCTGGGTGGCGGCGGACACGTCGGGATCCCCTCAGATCATCTCGAGCCGCGACCGCTGGATCGGCTATGGGTACCAGGCCCCTGACGGCACGGTCTACAGCTTTGCCGAGGCGGCCGCTCAGGCCCCCGACCAGACGAGCGAGGACGCTCGAGACCAGTGGCTATCGGAGCATTTCACCGCGGTGGCGAACGTGGTGACCGGCGACCACATCACGGAGATCGAGCTGCGCGAGTCCGCGGTCCTGGCGGTCTTCACGATCCTAGCGATCGGTGCTTCGCTCATCGTAGTCGCCCGCCGACGGCCGTACTGATGTCGTCGGCGAACGCGCAGTCGGGTCCAGCGGTTAACTCCCGCACGACGTTCGTGTTGCTCGATGAGCAGACTGGTGCGTTCCTGACCGCGGGCACCTCGGCTGTGCCCAAGTAGGGCCGACCTCCGTCGGCTCCGTGCGTGGGGCGATGACGCGGCGCGTCTGCCAGCCGGTCGGGCCTGAACATGATCCGACCCTGTCGACTACCCGTGCTGGTCAGGTCGCTGAGCACGAATCGACCACCAATCACCACCTTTGGTGGTCAGAAACATCCTGCTGGTCAACTGAGGCGACATGGTCGACGGGCCCTCACTGGAGCGCGGTGAGCCCCCGCACCATCACGAGATCGTGGGGGCCTCTCCATAGGGTCACGCTGACGAGCCAGCACTACCCCGATTTGTTGACGTCGCCCTGTTCCATCGGTCTTGGTGACGCAGGAGGCGTGACCGATCGACGAAGACCCATTATCTCCGCTGTAACTACCTGCACGACGGAGGCGGGGTCCCTGGGCGATGTCTGATCTCACCACGTCTCGCGATCACGCGGCCGGTGAAGCGAGGCGTCTGCTCGGGATGGCCGATCTTACCCAAGATGCTCTCTTCGATCTGGCCGGTGATGTCCTCGGTGGATCACGAGCCGCGCGGTCCCTGGAACTGGCGCGTCTCGCGCCGCTGACTCGACGGTGGGTCGTGACGTGGGCCATCGCTAGCTTGATCATCGGGACGCGGGCGCTCGGTCTCGACTGGTGGTCTCGACATCACGAGGATCTCGGCGCTGACGGGACGTGGCTCGATCGCGGCACCCCGGATGCTCTCCTCACAGCGGGTCATGCGCCCGGTCCCGGCAAGGAGGACGGGCGCTCCTGCCTCGCTCTGCTCGGCAACTGGATCGCCGATGACGCGGCGGACTCACTGTGGGGTCGGCCGATCGACTTCGTCGATCTCAACGACTACCGCGGAGATGACCGTGTCCGGCTTCCACCCGGCGCCAAGCCGGGCGATCGATTCGTCGCGTCGTGGGACCCTGGTGGGCGCGTGCTCGTCGACATCGTCTACCGGGACGGTGCGGCCGACCCCGAGGCCGAGAAGAAGGGCCTGCGGCGAGGACCGGTCGGCTCGACCTTGGGCAAGGCCGAATATCACGATGCGTATGAGGCAGGCTGGGCGTGGTCGGTCGCCACACACACCGGGCCGATAAGACTCCCGGGCGAGCCCGTGCGTGGCCCAGGCGATCCGTTCGCCGTCCCGATCGACCCCGGAGTCGCCGCACGACTGCATAAGTGGGCCATCGACCATGGCGCCGCGGCCGACGAGCTCGGTGGAATGTGGCGAACGAAGGGTGATGTCGTGGCGATGATCAGGAGCGGTCTCACATCTAAGAGGCCCGGCAGCTGGCTTCACTTCACGCGGGCCGTCGAAGCCGTGGTCGACGAGGATCCGATCGCTCTTGCTGCCGCGCTCGATGGCTCGACCGCGCGTGAGGGCGGTTTGCTGAGCCAACTTCCGCCAGCAGTACGGAGACGCCTGTCGATGTCGTCTGGATGGTCTTGAGAGACTCGACCTGACAACCACGGAGGCTCCAGCGACACGATCATTGGATCGTGGCGGCTCGGTCACCGACTCCGTTGCGGCAGCAACCATTCTCGGCTCCGCCTGCTACGCCAGAGGTGAGACAGTACGAAGTCGAGGGGCCGGGCGCCTGATCGCTGGCGAGCGGCACGGCCCGGATCGTGGCCCCGAGTCAGGCGCTCGTCTTGTCCAGATGCTGCAGAAGGTCGTGGGCGGCGAGTTCGACCTCCTTGTGTCGCCACTCGGCTGCCCGATACACACAGGCGATGAGGCCCGAACGATGGACCCGGCGCAGATCGCCGTACACGAGTAGCGTCCCTTGGTCTCGTCCGTGGCACCATCGGTCAGCCCGAGATGCCATTCGCCGTACTCGTCCCAAGCGTGCGACGCGAGGTACCTGTTCTCATCCTCGGCGGTGAGCTGCGCGTCCCCCCAGTCACTCTCCAGGATGTACTGTCGTGCGTCGATCAGTCGTCGAGCATGCGCCACGGCGCGTGCGCTGACCGAGTAGGAGGGCATGCCACGGAGTATCGCACCCACCTGCGCTCGGTCAGCCCAGCTCGTACTCCAGCTCGTACGACGCGGTGGAACCGTGTGGCGCGCCGAACGATCCGCGGCCCCGTATGCCGGTGAGGTCGCCCGTCGCCATCCCTTCGACGATCCTTGCCTTCCAGGTCGCCACCGTCCCGTCGAAGTCACCGATGGTCTCGACCACGAAGGTGCCCTTCCGGTCACCGATGGCCCCCTTGACGCGCTGCAGCCCGACGAAGTGCGCGGTCCCGTCCCGGGCGTAGGCCATCAGCCACTGGACCGACCCCTGGCCGCTGATGTCCCCGGTGAACCGCTGCGAAACCTGCGCGCGGGTGAGTTTCGCCTTGCCCTGCATCCGCTCGTACGTTTCCTCGTCCCACGAGACGACCTCGAATGTTCCGTGGGCTGTGGCCATGGTCGCTCCTTCCGATCGGTGTCGCTGTTTTCAGGGGGCGGCGCTCGGGCGCGCCGGTCGCCCATCAGGCGTCAGCGCAGGTCAGGCCGGCCGATAGGTCGCGATCACGACCCCGGTGTCGGAGAATCCGAAGATGGGTCCGGTCACCATCCAGACCACGATGACCGAGGCATCGACGACGAGCGCGCACGCAACGGAACCGCTCATCCGGCGGGCGCCGCGGCTCTTCGCCGTCCGGACAGCGGATCGCGCCGTCATCGCCGCCGACCTTGATGACTGGCGCGCGGGCTTACGGGAACTCTTCCGCCGTGGCGCGGTGCTCGAGCCCACCTCGAAGCACGACTGGCAGCACGCGCCCGATACGGTCGTGACCTCGGATGCGTCCCTCCTCGGGGTCGATGGCGCAGGGCCCTTCGTCCACACGCAGGACGGGTTCCTCGAACTCATGACGCCCCTCGTGGAGGACGCCATCAAGGCCGCCGCGTTGCGCGAACGATGGGAGCGAGACGAGCCGCGTGCCAGACGTCCGGAAGCACGGCATCGCTGACGAGGGTCCCGGACCGGATGGCGGGGCGGTACGATCGCTCAAGTGTTGCGACTCCGCTTGACCCATCCGGCGCTCGACTTCTGGATGGACGTGCGGATGCGCACGACTACTGTGCCATCCAGGGCCCGCGCGATGCGGGTCGGAGGATGAGGAGCTGAAGGATGGCTGACCCCTTCGAAGGAGCGCGGTTCGCGGGACTGCTGCTTGCCGGCTCCGGGCTGGTGGGGGCGCTTCTCGTCGGCACGAGCGCGTTCGTGTCGCCCGCGATCTGGAACGGGCCCGAGGATGTCGCACTCCGCCTGATCGCGCGACATCGACTGATCTGGCGAACGGCCAACGTGGGGTTCGTGCTTGCGACGGTCATGACCGCGGCTGGCCTGTTCGTGCTGCCGGGCGAGGTCGGCGAACGTGGCGCATCACTCGCGCTCGCGGCCGCGGTGGCTTTCGCGCTGGCCGGCACCCTCTGGCTCATGACGCTGTCGATCCGCCTGGTGGTCACGCCGGGGGTCGCGTCGGGATTCGTCTCGGACGGGACGGTCGACCCGGTCTTCCCGCCGCTCGCTCGGCTCGGCGGTGCCACCTACGTCGCCTTCATCTTCATCGGCGGGGCCGCGATGGTCACCCTCGGCGCGGCGATCCTCATCGGTGGCTCGATCGCCGCCCTCGTCGGCTGGGCGAGCGCCGCCATCGGGCTGCTCATCGTCGGCGGCTACCTCATGTTCGGCGACATGCTTCCTGCGTTCGTCTATTTCCCGACCACGATCGTCGGAATCGCCCTGCTGCTCGCGACCGGGTGAGCAAGCAGCAGCCGCCTGCCCGGAACCCCCGTCGAGCAAGAGCGGCATCATCATGGTCGGGCGCTCTGCATACGAGCGACCATCCAAACCCCAGGACGGTGCCAACCACGTGGAAGCCCTTGACCGGGCTGACGTCGAGGGGCGCCGAAGACTCCGCCACGAAGATGGTCTCAGTGGGTGTGGCGTCCCAGAGATCGCCGCCCGCGGGCCTCGCCTGGACGTCGAGGGGACTCGAACCCCTCTTTATGACACCGGCCAATAACGCCAATAACCCGTGCACGAACGCGCAATAGTTTCGGGTCTGACGGCCTCCTCCGCTGGGCAGTCGCCGGCATCACGGATGCCTCGCCGTCCTGGGTGAGCGTGCCCGACGCGGCAGCCAGGGTGACGGCCTCGCGTTCCCGACCGCCTGGGGATCCGCTGCTCAGCAGGTCACGTGGAGGATCGCCACCACATCCTTCGCGCGGCTCTTCGAGAGCAGCCGGCAGGCCTCTCGCGTGGGGAGCGCGACCAGCTCCACGCCGCGGCGACGAGCCTCCTCGCGCACCTCGTCGAGGATGGGGAGCGCCCCGTCAGCGCCCGTGCCCACGATGAGCTGGCGACCGTCCCATGGGATTCCTTCGGCGAGCGTCAGCGGGGTATGGCCGTTCGGCTCGCGCAGGGGCTTGGAGGCTGCCTTGTTGCGCCGCGAGACGGCGCCGCGATCCACCACGACGTCACGCTCGTAGCGCTCGCCGTCGAGTTCCACGACGCCGAACCGGACGAATCGAGCTTTCATCGCATGCCTCCCGGACACGTCCGCCGATGCCCTTTGGGTCGCGCCCTCGACCATGGACGCCAGGCCGCGGACCAGCGGGACCTGTGTGCCCGCACGAGGCTCGGTCGGCGGGCGTGCCCTCCGCCCTGCCGCGGCGGGTCAGGCATGCTCAGGAGCGTCGTCCTGGAAGGGCAACGGCTCGGCGGCCGAGCGACCTCCGCGGACCGGCCCGCGCCGAACTCTCCCGGTGCCATCACCCAGGGGCTCGTCCAGGCGCCCCATCCGCCGTCGCGTCGTCTCCTCCACGCCCGTACCTTCGGTGGCGGGGTGCTCCACCACTGCCACCACGCGGCTGGCCATGAACCGTCCACTGCGGACCGGCGTCCCGCCGCGGGTCACCTCGGTGACCTCCACCACGCCCCGGCTGGTGGAGACCTCGATGCGCCGTCCCGCCCGGGTCGCTCGGATCTCGAAGCGCTGGACCGCCCCGCTCCCGGCATCCACGAGGACCTCGACGCTGTCGCCTCTCATGGGTCGAATGCTACTGCTCCCGCGCCGCGCCGCACCGCACCGCACCGCTCAGGCGATGCGAGCGGCAGGAGTACCCTTGGCCTCAAGGGCCTCGCAGTCGAGGCCAGAGAGGAGTCCCGGGATGGCGATGTTCGCGATGGCGTTCCCGATCCTGCCAGGCAAGACCGAAGGCTGGAAGCGCTTCATGGACGAGCTGAAGGGCGCGCGCAAGAGCCAGTTCGATGAATCACGCAAGCGGCTCGGGGTCCGCGAGCGGACGTTCCTCCAGCACACCCCGATGGGCGACTTCGTGGTGGTGACCCTGGAAGGTGACGACCCGGCCGGGGCCTTCTCCAAGTTCGGACAGGGCACCGACGAATTCACGACCTGGTTCAAGCAGCAGGCCCTGGATGCTCACGGGGTCGATCTCGCTGCTCCGCCGCCTGGCCCGCTGCCCGAGCTCGTTGTCGATTCGGGCGCTCCGTAGCGAGTCCTGCTCCATGTCGCCCCATCGGCGACTTCGCACCTCGCCGACGCCCCGGCTAGGCACGCTCTCCTGGCATACCACCGACTTGCGAGCGAGACCGTGGCCACGCTCGGCGTTACGGCGTCCAGCCTGATCATCGCCACGCCCAGCACCGACCGCGCCGGCGTCTTCGTGCAGCCCATTCGTACCGAAAGAGCCGTTCCTGCTAACGGCGGATCGGCTCCGGGACCGCAGGCTCGCGGCGTTTGCGACTCAGGTCGTCGGCAAGGTTGGCGCGAAGGGCCATGAGCGCTGGCGCGTCACGACC
>PNAP01000035.1 GCA_003169735.1 Chloroflexota bacterium
AAGATCGGCGTCATGTTCGGCAATCCGGAAGTGACACCCGGCGGCCGCGCGCTGAAGTTCTACGCCAGCGTCCGCCTCGACATCCGGCGCATCGAGACCATCAAGTCAGGCACCGAGTCGATCGGTAACCGGGTGCGCGTGAAGGTCGTCAAGAACAAGGTCGCGGCGCCGTTCCGCGTCGCCGAGTTCGATGTCATGTACGGCGAGGGCATCTCCAAGGAGGGCGGCCTGCTCGACGTGGGCGTGGCCTCGGATGCCGTGACCAAGACGGGCGCCTGGTTCACCTACGGTGAGGTGCGGCTCGGCCAGGGTCGCGAGCAGGCCAAGGAGTTCCTGCGCAGCAACCGCGACATCATGCAGCAGCTCGAGACCGAGATCCGCGGCAAGGTCGCGACCATCGCCATCCCCGTCGAGGGCATCTCCGAGGCTGAGTGAACACGCGGCCGCGGCGCGGCAAGAACCAGAAAGCGCGCGTCTCCATCGCCGAGCGGCGCGCGCTGCGCGCCGAGATCACGGACCCGAACGTGCTGATGGAGGCCGCGGCGGCCTTCCTCGCCGTGCGGCCACGCTCGGTGGCCGAGACGCGGCGAAGGCTGCTGCACCTCGGCTACCAGGCGCCGCTCGTCGAAACGGTGCTGGTTCGCCTGGCGGACCTGCTCTATCTCGACGATGAGGCCTTCGCCCGTGCCTGGGTCGGGAGCCGCGACCGCGCACGGCCGCGAGGCGAGACGGCACTCCGGCGCGAATTGGCCTTGAAGGGCGTGGACCGCGAGACGGTTCGTGCCGTACTGGCCGAACGCGACGTGACGGAGTCGCTTCCCGACCGCGCGGCTGCCGAGCGCCTGCTCGCGCGTCGTGGAGCCGCGTTGCGACGCGAGACCGATCCGCAGAAGCAACGTCAGAAGGCCTACGCGCTGCTCGCCCGCAACGGATTCGACCCCGAGATCTGCCGCTCCGCCGCCGCGGCCTTCGCGAACCCAAGCTCCGACGATGCAGGGGACGACTCAGCGTAAGGCCGGGTCCGTCTCCGCGCAGCGCTCGTGACTCACATCACCTGCGACGCAGAACCCGCCGAACGACCGCGCCACCGATCCTCCCGCCGAGCACCACCCCGATAGGGACGGCCAGGATCAGCAGCAGGGCGCCGCCCGGCGATCGCGTGAGGGTCAGGCCACCCACCACCCCGAGCGTCGCGCCGGTGATGCCGCCCAGGACGGCACCCGCGCCCTCGAGCACCACGCGGCGCGAGATCGGCCATTCCTGGGCGACTCCGACCGTGCCCGACCGGATGATCGCTGGGCGGCGGGCATACAGCCACACAGCGCATAGGGCGATGACGACGATGGCGGCGGCGCACGTCGGAACCAGGATCGTCTCCTCGCCACTGCCGTTCTCGGACACCCACAGCGCGATGGCGTCGCGGGCCGTGCGTTCACATGTGACCCACAGGACGACCGTCACCGCAGCGATGACCATCGGCGCCAGCTGGACGCTGCGGCTGCGCGAGTCGGCCAGGCTGCGGTTCAGGCAGAGCACGATCAGCGCGATGGCTAAGGGGATCATCCACACGCCCTCGGCCGTGCCCTGGGTCGGTCGGATGCTCAGTGCCGCGCCGGTGCTATCCGCGCCTTCGGCCCAGGGAAAGAGGCTGGTCACGACGAGGACGAACGCCGCCGCGGTCATGAGCGCCCGCACCGGTCGTCGATAGAGCGGCACGTCGGCCTGACCCGCCGTGCTCGGCGGCTTCCAGTTCAGATCGTCCAGTCCCGTCGGCATCCATCCAGCTCCTGGCGTTCGGTCAACGATACCCAGCCCCGGCATTCGTGTTTGACGCTCTGCGCGAGACGCGAGTAGGCTTCCCGGCAGACCTGAAACGGCGCCGTTCCCGCACCAACGGATGGGTTGCCCGTCCTTCGGCCGGTAGCGGCCTCCTGGAGGAGCCCAGGGCGCAGTGGTAGCGCCCCTCGATCCGTCGCCCGATGGGGCTCGGACCGGATTCGCATATCGAGGGACGTCCGGCGACATGCCGGGCGGGAGGCATGAACGATGGAGACTGCACTTCTCGCGGCCGTCTTGGCCGCCATCATCGGCGTCGCCGTCGGTTTCGTCGCCCGGGGGATCGTGGCCGCCCAATCGGTCAAGGCCGCCCAGGAAAAGGCTGCCCGGATCGTCGCCGAGGCACGCACGCAGCAGAAGGAACTCATCCTCCAGGCGAAGGACGAGCAGGTCCGGCTGCAGCGCGAGATGGAGGAGGAGGGCCGCACCCGCCGAGCCGATATCTCCGGCCTCGAACGTCGGGTCCTCCAGCGCGATGAGCAGCTCGACCAGCGCGCGGACATGCTCGAGGAGCGCAGCAAGAAGCTCCTCGTCCGCGAGCAGGAGCTCGACAGCCAGCGCGAGGAACTCGCGCAGTCTCGCCAGCAGCAGGTCACCGCGCTCGAGGCCGTCAGCCAGATGACCCAGGAGCAGGCGAAGGCGCAACTGCTGGAAGCCGTCCGCGAAGAAGCCGAGCACGATGCCGTCAAGGTCGCCCGGGCCATCGAACGAAAGGCGAAGGAGGAGGCGGAGGATCGCGCCCGCGACGTGGTCGTCACTGCCATCCAGCGCGTCATGGTCGACCACACCGCCGAGATGACCGTCTCGGTCGTGCCCATCCCGTCGGACGAGATGAAGGGCCGCATCATCGGTCGCGAGGGGCGCAACATCCGCGCCCTGGAGCAGGCCACGGGCATCGACCTGATCATCGATGACACGCCCGAATCAGTCCTCATCAGCGGCTTCGATCCGGTGCGCCGCGAGATCGCGCGCATGGCGCTGACGAAACTCATCCAGGACGGGCGCATCCACCCCAGCCGTATCGAGGAGGTCGTCGCCAAGGCCCGCGCCGAGCTTGACATCTCGATGCGCCAGGCCGGCGAGGCTGCGGCGTATGAGGTCGGCGTGCCTGGCTTGCCACCGGAACTCATCAAGCTCCTCGGTCGCCTCAAGTACCGCACGAGTTACGGCCAGAGCGTGCTCAAGCACGTGATGGAGACGGCACGCTTGTCGGCCATCATCGCGGCCGAGGTCGGAGCCGACGTCCAGATCGCCAAGATCGGCGGCCTGCTCCACGACATCGGCAAGGCGGTCGACCATGAGATGGAGGGGCCGCACGCGGCCATCGGCGCGACCATCGCCCAGCGCCACAACCTGCCGGCCAAGGTCATCAACGCCATCGCCGCGCACCACCAGGAGGTGGAGTACACCTGCGTCGAGGCGCCCATCGTCCAGATCGCCGACGCCATCAGTGCCAGCCGGCCGGGCGCACGAGGCGAATCGATGGACGCCTACGTCAAGCGCCTCGAAGACCTCCAGGGCATCGCCAACAGCTTCCCGGGCGTCGAGAAGTCGTTCGCCGTGCAGGCTGGCCGCGAGGTCCGCATCCTGGTCCGGCCCGAGGAGATCGATGACCTCGCCTCGATGCACCTCGCCCGTGACATCGTGCGCAAGATCGAGGAATCGCTGACCTACCCGGGCCAGATCAAGGTCACCGTCATCCGCGAGACGCGCGCCGTGGAGTACGCCAAGTAACGACGCCCGATCGCCGTCCCGCCGCCGACGTCCTCGCCGCTGACCGCCTGCCCGTACCGCCAGCCCGACCGGGCGCCGAGACGTTGCGCGTTTTGATGATCGGCGACCTCATCGGCAAACCCGGCCGCCTCGCGGCTGAGCGCCACCTGCCGCAGCTTCGGGATGAGCGAGCCATCGACTTCGTGGTCGCCAACGGCGAGAACCTGGCCGGTGGCATGGGCCTCACCGTATCGACCGCCCACGCCCTGTTCGATTGCGGCGTCGACGTGATCACCAGCGGCAACCACATCTGGGACAAGCGCGAGATCTACCCCGAGCTGGAGCGCGAAGAGCGCATCCTGCGCCCGGTCAACTACGGAGACCTTGACGTGCCGGGCCGCGGTTTCGGCGTCTTCCACGCCATGGACGGTACGGAGGTCGTCGTCGTCAACGCCCAGGGCCGGACCTACATGCAGCCGATCGAGAACCCGTTCACCACGCTCGACCGACTGCTGGAGGACGGGGCCGACGAATGGCCTGCCGTCCGCCTGGTCGACTTCCATTGCGAGCTCACGAGCGAGAAGACGGCCTTCGGCGTCTACCTGGACGGCCGGGTGAGCGCTGTGTGCGGCACGCACACCCATGTCCCGACGGCCGATGAGCGGATCATGCCCCACGGCACCGCCTTCGCCTGCGATATCGGCATGACCGGACCGGTCGATTCGGTCATCGGCTTCGCGCCAGCGACCGTCCTGCCGCGGTTCATCAACGGCTTGCCGACGCGTTTCGAGGTGGGTTCCGGTCCGGTGATCTTCAACGCGGTCCAGATCGACATCGACACGACGACTGGCGGCGCGCGAACCATCCAGCGCATCAGCCGACTCTTCGAGGCGTGAGGGAGGGGCGGCCGAACCGGGTCGACCTGCACACCCACAGCCGCCGCTCCGACGGGGTGATGGAGCCGCTCGCGTTGTACGAGGCGATGCGTGACGCGGGTCTGCACGTCGTCGCGCTCTCCGACCACGACACGCTTGCGGGCTATCGCGAGCTGCGCGCTGCCGGACTGGGCGGGGAGGGCTCACCGGAAGCCGGGCCGCGGCTCATCCCGGCGGTTGAGATCAACACTCTCGCCTGGTCGGTGCTCCAGCGACACGGTCTCGGTCGTGACGGTGAGGAGCTGCATATCCTCGGCTATGGCATGGATGCGGACGATGCGGCGTTCGAGGCGAAGCTGGCGCGCCAACGCGATAGCCGCCGGGTGCGGTTGCTGGAAACGGTGGCCTGCCTGCGCCGCCACGACGTACCCATCGACGACCAGTTCACACAACTGATGGCCGAGGTCGGCCCTGGCGGGCACGACGCGCTCGGCCGTCCCCATGTGGCGCGGGCGCTCATCGCGGCTGGGCACGCGACGTCGGTCGATGATGCCTTCGACCGCTGGCTCGACCACGGGCGCCCGTGCTACGTCCCGCGCGAGGGGATGGGTCCACGCGAAGCCATCGAGGCCATCCGAGCCGCTGGCGGTCTGCCCGCGTTGGCGCATTCGCCGGCCGCGCCTGATCGGCCGCAGGTCATGAAGCGGCTACGCGGCTGGGGCCTGGCCGGCCTCGAGGTCTACTACCACTCGTTCATGCCCGGCACGGTGGTGCGAATGGCCAAGTACGCCGAGAAGGCCGGGTTCCTCGCCACGGGAGGCAGCGACTACCACGGCGACACGATGACTTACGCCGAGGCAGACGCCGATACGTTCGTGCCGGACGCCGTCGGCGAGCGGCTGCTGGAGGCGCTGGCGGCACTCCGCCCCTGACCGCCGATCAGTCGGCGGTGCACCAGACGCTGATGTAGAGCGCCTGTGGTGCGTCGAATGTTCGGACGTCCGTATTCCGACCATCGGCGTATGCCTGACGCGCACGCCCCGTACCATGTCGTACATGTCACGAACCCTGCCGATGCTCGAGATGGTCGACGCGACCGGGCCGGCACTTGCGCGACCGCAGCCGGCGGACCGCCTTGTCGAGTTCGCGACAGACGACGTCGTCCTGCCGCGTTTCCACGTCTGGACGCTCGGCTGCCAGATGAACCATTCCGACTCCGAGGAGATGGCCGGGTCACTACTGGCGGCCGGGTGCGCCAAAGCTCCCGCCATGGAATCGGCCGATCTGATCGTCATCAACAGCTGCGCCATCCGCGAAGCCGCCGAGCAGAAGGTCATCGGGCGCCAGGGCGTGCTGGCTCGGCTGAAGAGCGGCAATCCGGCGTTACGTGTCGTGCTCACCGGCTGCTCGGTCCGTGCCGACAACGCGACGACCCTGAAGCGTCGATATCCACAGGTTGACCTGTTCCTCCGTCCCGATCAGGAACCGGAGCTGACGGCTCGACTCGGGCTGGCCGGAGCGACCGCGCCAGGCCCGTTCGCCGTGCCGGACGTCATCGGGCGGGTCGGGATGAGCCCCGTTGCCTCCGCCGATCGATTGCCCGGGACTCGCGCCTCGGCGGTTTCGGGCAGCGCTATCGCCCGCGGCGACAAGACGAGCGCCTGGCTGCCGATCATCTACGGCTGCGACAAGACGTGTACCTACTGCATCGTGCCGTTCTCGCGCGGTCCCGAGCGGAGCCGGCCGTTCGATGACGTACTCGCCGAGGCACGCGCATTGGCCGAGGCGGGCTACCAGGAAGTGACACTCCTCGGGCAGAACGTCAACTCCTACGGCCACGACCTGGCGCCGGAGGCACGTTTCGGCGACATCCGCGGTGAGCGGCAACTCGGCCGCTCGCTGCCGTTGGATGGGCGGCCCGACATCGCCGCGCTCCTGCGGGCGATCGACGGGATGCGCACGTACGATGGCGTTCCGGCCATCCCGCGACTCCGTTTCGTGACGTCGCATCCGTGGGACCTGACCGATCGGCTGATCGCCGCGATTGCCGAGTGTCCTTCCGTCTGCGAGCACCTGCACCTGCCGGTCCAGTCGGGCGACGATGGCGTGCTTCGCCGGATGGGACGCCAGTACACCGTCGCCGCGTACCTCGAGCTCGTGGAGCGGCTCCGCGCCGCCGTGCCCGGGATCAGCCTCACGACCGACGTCATCTGCGGCTTCAGCGGCGAAACGGAGGCCGCCTTTGAGCGGACGCTCGATCTGCTGCGCCGCGTCCGGTACGACCAGGTGTTCGCGGCCGCTTTCTCGGTCCGACCCGGGACGCCAGCGGCGCGCCTTCCGGACGATGTCCCGGCAGGCGAGAAGAAGGGCCGATTGAACGCCTTGCTCGATCTCCAGGAAACCATCGGCCAAGAGCGGAACGACGCCTGGGTCGGACGTTCGACCGAGGTCCTGGTCGAGGAAGTCCGCCCGACCCCTTCCCACGGCCACGATGAGCCGGATCCGGTCGATTCGGCCGCTCCCCGGCTGTCGGGGCGTAACCGCGAACACAAGCTGGTCCACCTATCCGGTCACGCCGACCTCGTCGGGCGTCGCGTCATGGTTCGCGTCGAGCGTGCGGGACCCTATGCGCTGAGTGGCAGTCTCGACGCCTGAGGCTCGGCCGCCGCTCATCGTCATCTGTGGCGCGACGGCGACGGGCAAGACCGGTCTGTCGCTGGCCATTGCCGATGCGCTCGGTCATGCCCAGATCATCAGCGCCGACTCGCGGCAGGTCTATCGCGGCATGGACATCGGCACGGCCAAGGTCATGGCCGCCGAACGCGCCCGCGTCCCGCACCATGGCCTGGACCTCGTCGACCCGGACGCGGCGTTCACGGTCGCGGACTACGTGCGACACGCGGATGCGGCACTCAGCCAGATCGCAGCGGCCGGCGATACCGCCATCCTGGTCGGCGGCACGGGGCTGTATCTCAGGGCCGTGGCGCGCGGCATTCCGGTCACCGAAACGGGCCACGACGCCACGTACCGTGCCGAACTCGAGCGCCGCCTCACAGGGGAGGGACTTCCCGCCCTCGTTTCGGACCTGCGCCGCACGGCACCCGGTGTCGCCTCTCGCACCGACCTCGCTAATCCCCGTCGCGTCATCCGCGCCCTCGAGCGAACCTCGATCACCGGCGACGCGTCACCACCCGCGCCCGTCGGCTATCCGGGGCCGGTCCTCTGGCTGGGCCTGTCAGTCGAGCCCGTCGCCCACCGTGCCGCCATCCTCGCCCGAGCCCGCCAGCAGTTCGCCGACGGCCTCATCGACGAAGCTCGGGCACTGCGCGAGCGCTACGGCTCCCACCATCGAGCCTTCAGCGCCGTCGGCTACCACGAAGCCTGGGCGGTCCTCGACGGCCAGATGACGATCGATGCCGCGATCGCTGCCGATGCCCAACGCAACTGGGCCTACGCTCGCCGCCAGCGCACCTGGTTCCGCTCGGAACCGGACATCTTCCCGCTGGTCGGTGGCGACGCGACGGCTGAGGCTACGGTCCTCGTGCGTGAGCGGTTGGCGACGATCAAGGCGCCACGGTGACGCACACCGACGTGGAGTTGAACTGAAGGTTGGCAGCACCCCCATTGCGGCCGGACGCATACCAACTGCTCGCATCCGCGGTCGGCGCTGAACTTTCGATCATCCCGGATGGCGCAAGCTTCCCACTCAAGTCCGTCCACCACTCGCCACCCGTGACGGTGCGTTCACCGGCACTACACGAGGCATAGACCTCGTCGGTAGCGCCCGGCGCCTCCGGGAGCACGGCACCTGAGACCAAAGAGGCCCCCGCTCGCTTGGGCCGGATGCAGACGGCGGTAGCGGTCAACGTGACCGTTCGCGCGGTCCCGTTCAGGCCCATCGCGAACCACCCCGGTGGTTCTTTACCGAGCTGGGGAAAGGACGCGCTGTCGGTGACCGGCCCGTCGGTGGCGAGGTCGTGGCTCTCGCCGCGCCACATCACGCCGCCGGTGAGATCGACGTCGCCCGAGGTGCACAGGGCAAGGGCGTGCCGAGCCTTGCCGGCCGGGACCGACACGGAGTGTGTCTTTACCTGGAACGTGCCGATCTTGCCGGTCGGCAGGCACTGCGCCTGGACGGTGAGGATGAGGTGCTGCGTGGAGCGGTTCTCGCCGCTCGCCGTCCAACCTGTGTCAATTCCCTTCGGTGCGGAATCGATGACGTAGGCCGCCAGGGTCGAATCCCCATTCTGGTCCTGGGCGTGCCAGTACGCTCCACCACCAACGGCGATGTCGTGCGCCGGACAGGCGACCGAGCGCGAGACCCATGCACCCGGGTCCGCCCCTTTGCTCTTGCTCACGAATGCATACGATCCATCGCCGACCGTCGCAAGAGCGGCGCCGGAGTCGACCAAGAGCATCAGGACGCCGATGATGACGACGACCGTCCATCGATTCCGACGCATGTCCGACCCTCTCACTTCCTGGCGCACAGCGCGCCCACATCGACCCGGTGGGGCTCGGACTCAGGATGATTGGCGTGTGTCCGAGGCGAGGCGAAGGTACGCCGCAAAGACGAGGCCGTCAACGCCCACACGGCGCGTCGTGGCTCGTGAAGCCGAGGTCACGGGCCAACGCAGATCTCTCCCCAGAAGATCAGGAGCGACTGGAAGTGCGGGTCCGTTTCGGCAGCCGCGATGTACAAGCTATGGCCATCCCCCGTGACACTCAGACCGCGGATGGCGGCAGTCGTGTCAGTCGCGAGATCGTTCGGCGCGTCGCTGTATTCCCAGCCCGCACCGGCTCCCAACACATAGTCCGAGTCGCAATCGTTGCGATAAAGGTTCACCGTGCTGCTCTGCGTCACGGGCGTGCTGCCGGTGTATTCGTAGGATCCGACCGAGGCCGCGCAGAGTGCCGTGACGTGCATCTGGATGGTCTTCGACCCCTCGTTACGCCCAGAGACTGACCATCGATTCAAGGCATCCGGCAGCGACCCGGTCAGCCGTCCTGGGAGGCTCGCGTCGGGCTGTTGCCCGGACATCTCCCAGACGGCGCCACCGCTGACGATGCCCTGACTCGACTTGCACCGAAGCTCGGCGTTACCGGATCGTCCCGGATCCACCGAGACGTCTCGGGTGAGGACCGTGTATGCGGGGAACGAGTGGCTCGCCAGGCACTGGGCGACCACGGTCAACTGCAACGCCCCGCCCGATGCATTGATTCCGCTCGCGGACCAACCCTTGGCGTTGTCCTCCGGTGCCGAACTGTCGATGCTTGCGTCGAGAGTGGCGTCGCCGACTTGGTTGGGTTCGTGCCAGTAGGCACCACCTGTGACGACGCGGTCGCCATTCGGGCACTTCGCGGTGGTGCCATTCCGGACCCCGTTGGCAACCTCGATCGTCTTCTGCTTCGGCACCTCGTTCTCCGGGTGGATCCGGGCTGCCGCCACGCTGGTCGGAGCCATGACGGCGACCGACACGATGGCGGCCATCGCCAGCACCGCCGGTCGTACGAACGATTTGCCACGCATCTCTCGCTCCTCCAATGTGCATGGTCTGGCTCACACCGCCCCGACGCTCGGGTGGCCACCGATGCCCTGACCTGTGATCGAGCCGTCGGTATCGACGGAAGCGCGCAGCCTACCGCTTCGACGTCGCCGCGGACATCGTCCTCTATCCTGACCACGCCATGAGCCCACGCCTCCACGATCTTGCGCCGCCGCTTGAGCGCGCCTTCCTGCTCGCCGTCGACATCGGGCGCGACGAGGGCTGGACGGCCGAGGAGTCGCTCACCGAGCTCGCCAGTCTCGCCGACACCGCCGGTGCCGAGGTCGTCGGCGCCGAGTGGCAGAACCGCCGCCACGTCGATCCCAACTGGTACGTCGGCAAGGGCAAGGCCGAGGAACTCGTGCAGGCCAAGGCCGAGACCGGCTTCACCCTCCTCGTCGCTGACGACGAACTGAGCCCGAACCAGCAGAAGTCGCTCGAGAGCGTGCTCGGCGTCAAGGTGCTCGACCGGAGCGGCCTCATCCTCGACATCTTCGCCCAGCACGCACGGAGCCACGAGGGCCGCTTGCAAGTGGAACTCGCCCAGCTCGAGTACCAGTTGCCGCGATTGACGCGCTTGTGGACCCACCTCTCACGCACCGGCGGCGGCATCGGCACCCGCGGCCCCGGCGAGACGCAGCTCGAGACCGACCGCCGCATCATCAAGACGAAGATCTCGAAGCTCAAGGAGCGGGTCGACGCCGTGCGGCGTCAGCGCGAGACGACTGCTCGCGGCCGTGACCGTCGCCTCGTGCCGACCGTGGCCATCGTCGGCTACACGAACTCGGGCAAGTCATCGATGCTCAACGCGCTGACCGGCACTGATGCGGCGCGCGCCGAGGATCGGCTCTTCGCAACGGTGGACCCGACCAGCCGGACGGTGAAGCTCGGCGATGGCCAGTCGATCATCGCCACCGACACGGTCGGCTTCATCCACAAGCTGCCCCACCAGCTGGTCGATGCCTTCCGAGCCACGCTCGAAGAGGTCAGCCGCGCCGATGTCCTGCTCGAGGTCATCGACGTCTCCGACCGCCACGCGCCCGAGCACCGTCGCACGGTCCAGGCCGTCCTCGACGACCTGAAGGCGGGTGACAAGCCGCGTGTCGTCTGCTTCAACAAGGCCGACCTCCTCGATGGTGCGGCTGGCCAGGATGGCGAGACCCCGGCAGCGGTGGTCGGCGGCGCCGTCGTGGTCTCGGCACGCACCGGTTACGGCCTCGATGCGCTTCGGGCGCGGATCAGCGCCATGCTCGCCGATCTCTGGGAGGAGATCGATCTCGCCGTGCCGTACAACGAGGGGGAGCTGCTTGCCCGGGTCCGCGAGCGCGGCACGGTCGACGTGACCTATCGCGGCCGCGACGTCCGCGTCCACGGACGGGTCGCGCCGCAACTGGCCGGAGAGCTGAAGGCCGCGGCCGAACGGTGGCGCGCCGCCGGCCGCAAGCTCGCCCCGGTCGACACGGCATCGTCGTGAGCGATCCCGGCCCGATCTCGGTCGAGTGCGAGGCCCAGGGCACGGGCTGGGTCTGCCACGTGACGGTCGGCGAAGAGAGTGCCCAGACCTCACATCGCGTGACCTTGTCGCAGTCGGACCTGCGCCGCCTGGCGCCCGGCATCGACGATCCCGAGGTGCTCGTGCACGTCTCGTTCCTGTTCCTCCTCGAGCGCGAGCCGCGCAGCTCCATCCTGACCCGATTCGCGCTGCCCCAGATCGGCTACTACTTTCCGGATTACGAGGCCGCGATGGCAGCTCGCCTGCGCCCATGAGCGCGGACGACATCCGAGAGGCGGTCCGGCACATCCCGGCCGAGTTCGGCCACTCGCCACAATTCATCTCGACACCGCTGAGCGCGCTTGCCGGGCGCGAGGTCGTGGTCAAGGTCGAGACGGTCAACCCGATCGGTGCGTTCAAGGGTCGCGGCGCGTGGCTGGCCGTGCAACGCCTGGTCGAGCAGGGGAGGGCAGCGGCCGGCGTCGTCGCCGCCTCGACCGGCAATTTCGGGCAGGCCGTGGCCTATGCTGGCCGCGCGTTCGGCGTCCCGGTGACCGTCTTCGCCGATGAGAACGCCAACCCGCGCAAGCTTGAGCGCATCCGCGGTTTCGGCGCCTCGGTCGTCAGGGCGGGTGGCGACTTCGATGCCGCCCGCGAGGCGTCCGTTGCGCACGCGCGTCGCTCCGGCGCCGACTTGCTCGTCGATGGCCAGGACGAGAACATCGCCTGGGGCGCGGGGACGATGGCCGTCGAAGTGACCGACGCGATCGGGCACGGCCGGCTCCCGGCACTCGTCGCGGCCTACGTGCCGGTCGGCAACGGATCGCTCATCTGGGGCGTGGGGGAGTGGCTCAAGCACGCCGCGCCGGGCTGTCGGGTCATCGGCGTCCAATCGGAGGCGGCGCCATCGATGACGCTCTCGTGGCGCGAGGGGCGGCCCATCGAGACCGAGACGGCCGCGACGCGTGCCGGCGGCATCGCCACGCGCGTGCCCGTGCCAGAAGCGCTCGCGGCGATGCGCGTCGTCGTGGATGACATGGTCCTGGTCAGCGAAGCCGCGCTCGACGAAGCGCGCGGCACCCTCCAGGCCGCGCTCGGGATCACCGTCGAACTTGCCGCGGCCGCCTCACTGGCCGGGCTGCTGGCGTCGCCGCCGCCAGGGGAGGGAGCAGTCCTCCTCATCGTCACCGGTTCGAACGTGGAGCCCGCCGCGAGCGACGGTTAACACTTCACAACCTGCCACTCGGGAACCACTTGACGTAGCGCCGTCGTCTTGGGGCCAAGCACCGACCAAGTGCCGACAGCCCCCCGGCCGGCCGCCGAAGCCCAACCCGAACAGCTTGAGAACGGAGTGTTTCGCCATGTCCATCATCTCGTCCCGTCGATCGTTGACGGGCATCTCCTTCGCCTTCGCCGCCATCGTCGCCATCTCCACGGTGAGCGCGTCCGCGGCGACGCCCGCCACCAGTGGCGCCGCGCCAACGGCCCCGACCACCACGGTCCCCGCGTGTCGCATCCCGGTCGACCCGACGCCGATCGGCCTGAGCGCGCCGGCTGGTTCGCCATCCGGTCTCACCGTCATCCACGAGTGCCGCATCCCGGTCGATCCCATCCCGGTCCATCCGTGCCAGATCCCGGTCGATGCTCCCGTGGTGGGCGGAGCCGGCAGCGCACCCGCCCAGCCCATCACCACGTGCCCCATCCCCGTCGATCCGGGACCCTTCCCGGGCAACAACGCCTACTGGCTGCAGCCGACTCCGGGCCTCATCGATGTCCACCCGGTCGCCTTCGACCACGTGGGCGTCTCGGCCGACGGGCTCACGCTGACCGTCTACTGGTGGGGCGGATCGCTCGATTGCTACGGCCTCGACAGCGTCAAGGTCACGCACGCCGCCGACGGTTCCCTGGTCATCACCCTATTCGTTGGCACGCGGTCCGGTCTCGAGGACATCGCCTGCAACGAGATGGCGATCTTCCTGGCCACCGACGTCACCCTCGACCACCCGCTCTTCACCGACGGCTCGGCGAACTGAGGCGGGCCTCCCCCTTCAACCGCGGCCGCTGCTCCCTCGAAGTGGGGAGCGGCGGCCGTTCCTTCATTCGACCGACGGGAACCAAATCGCCGTCGTCGAACGTCTAAGTGCCAGACCGGCCAAGCCGTTGGCCGGCTCAATCCCTCAGCACTGGAGATCGATCGATGCGACCTGACTCGGCTGGACGATCACTACGGGCGGTGCTGTTGGCCCTCGGTGCGATCGCCGTCCTTTCCGCGTGCAGCACCCTCGCCGCGAATGCCGCCCGCGACGCCGCCGCCGAGCAGGCCGGAGCGGCGCCCGTCGCACCGGCTCCCAGCCTGACGAGCGCGCCGTGGTCATCGGCCGCACCTGACCAGCCAGCCGCCAGCCTGACGACCGAGCCGTGGTCCTCAGCCGATCCGGCACCCGTCATGTCCCCACCCCCAGTGGGTTACGCGTGCCCCTTCATCCCGGCGCCGATGCCGCTCCCATCGACCGACCCGGTCCCGGGCACCAAGAGCAACGACCCGGGCAATGTGACGTCGACACCCGGCAGCGAGCCCGGCGGCTCGGGGGGCGGCGCTTCTGGTAGCGGCGGTACCTCGACCGATCCCGGTCAGCCGGTCTGGAGTTGCCCGCCCGGTCCCATCGTCGTACAGCCGTTCCCCGACGACGGCGCCACGCACGTCACCCCGACGCCCGGCATCGTCGATGCTCACCCCGTCGCCATCGATCACGTCACCGTCGCCGCCGACGGCACGACCGTGACGCTCTACTGGTGGGGCGGCACCCGCGACTGCTACGGCCTGGCGGGAGTCACGGTCAGCTACGACGCCACCGGCGTCCCGACCTTCACGATCATGGAGGGCACGCTGCCCGACCTCGGCAAGGTCGCCTGTGACGACATCGCGATGCTCCTGGCCACGGACGTCACGCTCGACCACCCGCTCTTCCACGACGGCTCTGGCAACTGAGCCGGTCTTCCCTCCCTCTGTTTCCGTGTCAGTGACCGACGGCGCGGCGCAATTCGGCGTAGGCCGCGACGAGCGCGGGCAGTTGGTAATGCGCATTGAGGCCGCTCGGGTTGGGTAACACCCAGACGCGACTCGGGCCCAACCGGTCGACCTCGGGGCCGATCTGGGCATCCGACCGATCGAAGGCGGTGCGAAAAGCCGTCAGCCCGAGGAAGGCGACGAAGGTCGGTTGGTAGCGCTCGACCTTCGCCAGGACGGTGCTCGATCCGGCCCGGAGTTCGTCGTCCGCCAGTCGGTCGGCCGTCGCCGTCGCCCGCTCGACGAGGTTGGTGATGCCGAGCCCGAACGCGAGCAGCTCGCGGTCCTCGGCAGGGGAGAGGAGCCGGGGCGTGAAACCGGCCTCGTGGATGGCGCGCCAGAAGCGATTGCCGGGCCGCGCGAAATGGTGTCCCACCGCTCCCGCGTACAGCCCAGGATTGATGCCGACGAACAGGACGTCGAGATCGGGTGCGATGACGTCCGGGACCGTGCGGCCTTCGGCGGCGGTGATCTCAGCCCGAGTCGGACGTTCGGAAAACGTTAGAGCCTCGGGTACAGTGTCCATCGCCGCGACAGTGTGAAGGAGAGACTGATGCCCCGAAGCCGACTCCGCTGGATCGTGCCGCTGGCCGCGCTCGTCTGCGTATTCGCTGCTGCACCGAGCGTGTCGGCGGGCGGACCAGCACCAGCGTTGACACTGGCAACGGCTCCGGCCGGCACGGACATCGTGCCCTCGGACGCAGCGTCGGATTATGCATCGCGCATCGTGGTCGCATGGACTGAGCACGGCCCCGATGGAGCTCGCGGGTTCGTTCGATGGAGCCTGGACGGTGGTCAAACCTTCCAGCCCCGCCACCGACTGCACGGTGGCGGCGACGCCGACTTCGCCCACGTCGCCATCTGCGGCTACAGCGTCTGGGCGACCAGTACCTATCAGGTCGGCTCGGAGACCCGATCGTGGGCCGACGTCTGGGGATTGCCCGTGATCGACCCGCCGTCGCCGAGTTCCGCCGGCCATTTCGCGCTCGGGCCCGGGATGGTGGACGACATCGGCTGCACGTCGAGCTGGGTCGCGCTCGGCATCGAGCATGCCGGGCGGCTCGACCTGCGGGTCCTCCCTCCGTACTGTTTCGATCCGTGCGCTGCGCAACAGGATCTCGATCTTGGCCCGGCGTTCGGGGAAGTCGGGATCGCCGGCACGGATCATTGGATCCAGACAGCCTGGACCTACCAGGATCCGACCTACCACGACCAGATCCGTCAGCAGCGCATCCACGTCACCACAACGGCGTCAGGACTCGACCTCACTGCCGGGCCCCGTCAGATCCTCTCCACCCGGCCGAGGTCCGAGACGCCGCAGGTTGCCGTGTTCGGGTCGCGCGTCGCGGTGGCGTACGGCGACGGTAGCAACGTCCGGATGGTCGTGAGCTCCGACCATGGTCAGACCTTCGGCGCATCGAAGGTCGTCGCCACGGCGCCACCGTGCGTCAGCACCCAGCCGTGCTATCCGATCGCCCTCCCGCTGTCGATCGATGCCTTCGGCCAGGAGACGCTCGTCGAGACGCTGACGCATCAGATCGATGGCCCGACGATCATCACCAACGCCCATGGGGCTCTGGTGGTGCCCAACAACCCCGTCCAACCCGGACCGGATCGTCACGTCGTGACGCAGGTCGGCGCCATCTACGCTCCAGCCGGCGCCGACTTCGGCGCGGCAGGCGAATTCTGGGCTACCTCCGACACCGCCAGCGCGCATCGGACACGTCTCCGCTATCGAGCCTGGGACTTCCCCTGTCTCTGTTAGGGGAGGGTCAGCCCAGCAGCAGCCACGAGACTTTCGTCGCGGTCGATCGCACTCGCCCGTCGATTCAGCCGGCCCAGCAAGTTGTGCTACTCTGTGCTACATGAGTGAGTCCGGTCGAACACCTGCGCGGGTGGGGGTCCGAGAACTACGCCAGAACCTCTCCGTCTACCTCGACCGCGTGAGGGCAGGGGAGAGCCTTGAGGTGACCGAGCACGGCCGCCCCGTGGCTCGGCTCGTGCCCGACACATCGCCGCCACAGACGCGTCTCGAGCAGATGATCGCGAACGGCGAGGCGACAGCCGCCACTGGGCGACTCGAAGATCTCCCACCGCCTCTCGAGATGCCCCCTGGGACACCCTCCGTTTCCGAGCTGTTGATCAAGATGCGAGAAGAGGAACGGTATTGACGGGCCGAGCCGTCTATCTCGATGCCTCGGCGATCGTCAAGCTCGTCCTCTCGGAGACCGGCTCTCAGGAGCTGACCGAATACCTACTCGGCCGGGCGCCGTCGGTCACGTGCCGGATCTCGACGACGGAGGTCAGTCGCGCGGTTCGTCGGCAATCCCTCGACGCCGCCGCGTCTGTCGAAGCCGTCCTCGCCACCATGACCGTGGTGGAGGTCAGTCCGGACTTGGCACGCACCGCTGGCCGACTTCAGCCTGCGGAGCTGCGATCCCTTGACGCCATCCACGTCGCGACCGCGCTCATGGTCGCCGGCGACATCGACGCCGTCGTCACCTACGACCTTCGCCTGGCCGCCGCAGCGCGTCTGGTCGGCCTGCAGGTTGAATCTCCGGGTATCGACATCGGCCCGAACCCTGCCCGGCGTGGTCATCCGTCAGCGACGGCAGCGTCATGACCAGTGACATCGACAGCCTTCCCGGCAGCGAGATCGTCGGTCAGGGATTGGCCGACCTCAGAAACGAGGTTGACGTTGCTTGGTTTCGTGGTGCCGGCGACCACAGTCAGGTGGGTCAGATCACGTGAGGACTTCGGGCGGTTGGGGCTTGACGGCGTGACGTGCTCGAAGCCATCCAGGCGACGTAACCGCGGCCGACTCTCTACGGGGCCACGGCGACGACCCCGAACATCGTGAGGCTCATCAAGAACTGACCTCGCCGCGCGGCGTCGTGGATCGTCGACACGAACCGCCGGCGGTCGGCGGTCGCCAGCCGACCGGTGGCGACGAGGTCGTCGGCGAGGCTCTCCATCGAGAAGCAACCAAGCGGTGCCGGCGACTCGTCGGGGTCCCAGGTCGTCCAGGTCTGCGTCGCCTCAGTTCTCGCGAGCGGGACGCAACCAGCGGCGCCGACGAGGTCGTGCAGTCGCCGGCCGACGTTGGAGGGTCGATTGCGCTCCGTTCGCATCCCGTTGCGGACCAGTGCAGCGAGTGCGTCGTCGCCGACATGGATCGTGAACGTCGACCAGTCCGTGTCGATCAGCGAGACGCGGCCGCCGGGCCGCACCACCCGCACCATCTCGGCGACCGCGGCTGCGGGGTCGGCGAGCCACTGGAGCGTGCGTTCGGACCGCGCGGCGTCGAAGGAATCGTCGGGCTCGTCGAGGGAACACGCATCGCCGACGGTGAAGCGCACCCGACAACGTGCGGCTCCGGCGTTGGAACGGGCGACTCGCAGCATTCGCTCGGACACGTCGACACCGACGACCTCCCCGCCGTCGCCGAGATCCTGGGCGAGCCCGAGCGCTGCCTCCCCGAGGCCGCAGCCCACGTCGAGCAGTCGTTCACCATGAGCCAGGCCGAGATGCGCTCGCTCCCACGACCGCAGCCGGAGCGTCGCGTCCCATCCGGCGGTTCCGTCCATCGTAGCGATGAGCACGTCGACGTTCGGATCGTCGTCGACCCGGTGGTACCCGAGCCCGTGCGTGTCCTCGGTCGCCATGCCGCAACGGTACGACGTGGTCGGGATCCTCGCCAAGGCGGTCCGCAAGCCACGAGCTAACAGTGAATCGGGACACTAGCCTCTGCGCGATCGGTGGCGAAACGACCGCGATCCGGCTGACACCCGGTGTGCGCTGCGCAGCCACTACTACCGATAAGTGAAGTTATGTACCGTACTCCTCGATGACAGAGCGCGCCGTCGCGTTGGCCTCTGTGGCTGCAACGGAGGACGCAGTCTCTTCCCGGGCAACCGCTTCGAGCCTCCCCTTGCGTGCATCCTCCAGGAGTCCGAATACGGTTTCAACCTCTGCAGCAACCGTTGCCGAGTCGCGCCCCGCATCGGCTAGGGCGTACAGGAAGTCGTTGTACGACACGTTGTGCAGCTTCAGCTCGCCGAGAAGACCACGGATTAGCTCTCGGCCCCTGAACTTGCGACGGAACGATCCATCGCTTAACGCCGTGTCCACGACTTCACGGGCGTGGGCAACGATGTCGGCAATGTGCGTTTCGTCTTGGCTCTCAGCTTCAAGGCGCGCCGCTTCCCATCGGAGAGCATCGGTGACTTGATCTACGGTCGCACCGCCAATCCGAATGGTTCGGGTGCGCATCGCCTCGGAAACCCGCATTCGGACCTCGTCGTCGCGGAGCCCGTGAGCCACGCGCTCAAGGATCGAATCGACTCGACCCTCATCGACATTGGTGTACGCGGTGACCGCGATTGCCGTCGTAATCGCCGCGGAGTCCATCACTAGGATGTTCTCAATCGTCGCAAACGCCCATGCGACCACAGAGTCCTGCTCAGGTCCATCGCGATCGCGATCCACGAGACCGAGAACGGTGATACCGAAACGGGCTTCAGAGATCTGATCTCGCAGACCACGGACGGCGCTCAGAACGGTCCCGCGGCCACCCATCGGCACGAACGTGAACCGAGTCGCAGCAGGGTGCAGCCGATCCAGTAGACGCACGTCTGTGGCGCGACTGTCCCCTGGAGGGCCCTCGACCAGGATCACAGTCCGACCGGTTGTTAAGACATAGGGGTTGCCAACGAGCTCCTTCAACGCGTCGAGTCGATCCATAGAGGTAGCGACGCGAGCCAGCTGATTCCGCCCATCTGCCAAAGGGCGGTTGAGGACGAAAAGTTCGCTGTCCGTCGCCAAGTCAAGGATGGCCGGCGAGTGAGTCGCGAGGACGGCCTGCAGGCCTCCTCTTGTCGCTTCTTCTCGAAGGTACGTGAGTACGCGTCCCTGGAGTTCTGGGTGCAAGTGCTCTTCGGGCTCATCTATGAGAAGGAGCCGGTCGACGGCTGACTTGCTGTCACTCGAGCCAGGTTCTATCAATCTGGCTAGCAGGCGGTCAATCTCCGTCTCAATCAGAGGCATGAACAGAAGCAGGACGGCCTTCTCGCCAGAGCTCAGGTCGTTGAGATCAACTTCCTTCGGTGGTTGCGCTGCCGGCAGGCGGAACGTAACACCAATATCGTCCTCATCACGAAAACTGATGCCGCGGAACTCGAGGTGAGGAAGAAGAGTAGATACCAGTCTCTTGAGGGGACTGAACACGTCAGGGAGCGACGCGGTCGTCAGGGGCTCCCCGGTTGCCTGTGCAGCGTCGACGAGCGCCGCCAGGGCGGACTCGCGTTTGTTCTCGGTACGGCCCAACGTGTACTTGAGTGTGGATCCGCTTTCATCGATGTTGTCCGGAAGTCGTTGCGGATTCTGAAAGTTAATACCCTCGTATCCGCCTACGTCGTCACCGGCAAGAAGCTCGCCATAGCCCCTGTTGCTTGCCTGTAGCCAGCGGCGTCTCACTTGATGACGCCGGATTGCGCGGTGGGGTGGCTGGTAGAGAACTTGGGTTTCCGGTTCGTAGACGGCCCCATCGCGACGTTTCAGGGCGTAAAGGAGGGATGACTTTCCTACACCATTGGGCCCCGCGACGATCATCAGGGGTGGAACATCCTCGCAAATCGCGAGTACCAGCGCCTTCTGCTGAGCAATGTTGAAGGATCTGAGCGCCATTGCTTGCTATTACGAGTCGCTGTCTCGCCTGACCCGCTTGCCTTCGGTATCAGGTACGGCAAAGACCATGAGGGTGACCGTTAGGAAACGCTCCGGGTCGCCCGGCCACACAAAGCGGTACCGTCTTTCCAGTTCTTTGTCCGAGTCAATAGTTCCACGCCAATGTTCGCTGGACTCAAACAGGCGATGAGCTTTTGTCAACACGGCAGACACGTTCCGATTATGGACGAATAGTAAGAAGGCTGCCTTCGTATCGCGCCATCCAAGGTTGTCCAGAAGCTGGACCAGGCCTTCAATCACCGACCCTTCGTCGTGCCACACTTTGCACTCCGCGACGAAGACATTGCGCTCGCCTGCTCGGATAAGGATGTCGGTCTTACCGCTTCCGTTGAATGTCTCTCCAGTAGCATCGCCGTGGTACGAGAGGTTAAGCACCACGAGTAGGAAGTCCCTTAGGCCCTCTTCGAGCAACGGCGCGAAAGTGGCTGGAACCCGCTCCATCACGATGCCCATCGACCTAATGCCGGCAAGTATGTCGTCATAGGACGCCTCGAGGAGTTCCGGTTCGGGCGCCAGTCCGGAGTCACCCCGTGACGGTGCGCTACGCACGCGAAGTGCAGGCGTAACCCTGATTGGAATTACCGCATCTTCACGCCTGCGTATCGGTACCCCAAGACGTTGGAGAACGCCTCTGTTTCTCTCCAAGGCGGCGCGTCGTTCGTTGATGCGCACTAGGATCGCGGCCCGGAGTCCGGCGTTGTAGGGGGCAAAGTCGTCGCGTAACTGGCCGAGGGCAGTCTGGTAAAGACGCAACTTGGTTTCAATCTCAGCCTTGAACGCGGCTTCTGTAGGGTCACGTACGGTAACGGCAATACGCAATTCGCTCCCGGACAGTATGCCGTCGTGCCCAACCACGGCTACGGTTGTCGGCTGAACGTCGAAAAAACCAGGACGACCGGAGAATGGGATGGCATAGACGACCCGGAGGGCTTTGAGTCGTGGGTTGCCAGCTAATTCGACTTCGCCCCTTTCCTCCACGACCATTTTGCTCCGATCCAGCTCGGGGACATCTACGTAGACCTCATCAAGGATCGCCGAGGCAATCTCTTCAGGAGATTGGTCGAGCGCCGATTCGTCCAGGTCGTCAATGCGGCGTTGAAGGAGTTCACTATGGGCTTGTTGTACCTGACCGACTGAGCGAGTACTGAAGTGACTCATCAGAGGTCGTAGATCGCCGAATCAGGTCGCCGCCGGGATCCTTCCCGCGCCAGTCTCATGCCCCGAACACCTTCATGACTTC
>PNAP01000080.1 GCA_003169735.1 Chloroflexota bacterium
CACGCTACGCACTGACCAAGAGCGACCGTCTCAGGCTCGACACGAGGGCCATCATCCGAGTCGGTGACCGACCCTGGCCGACCAGAGCCGCGCTGACAAGTGGGCTTCGTCGGAACGTGGCGAACATCGCGCCCTGCGCCGGAGTGAGGCGCTACCCTCTTCGCTGATGGACTTCGGATTCACGCTCAAGCCTGACCATTCGCTCGAGCGCACGGTCGCCCTGACCCGGCAGGCGGAGGCTGCAGGGTTCACGTACGGCTGGCTGTTCGACAGCCACATCCTGTGGCGCGAGCCCTATGTGCTGCTGACCCTCATGGCCCAGGCCACGACCACGATGCGGCTCGGCACGTGCGTCACGAACCCGGCGACGCGCGAGCCGAGCGTCACCGCCTCGGCGCTGGCGACGCTCAACGACGTGAGCGGTGGCCGGATGGTCCTCGGTATCGGGCGGGGCGACTCGGCGCGGCGCGTCGAGGGCAAGCCGCCGACCACGCTCGCCCGCCTCGAGGAATCGACGCAGCTCATCCGCGACCTCGTGGAGGGCCGGAGCGCGACATCGGAGGGCACCGAGATCCGCCTGCCGTGGACGCGCGGCGACAAGCTGCCGGTCTGGGTGGCCGGTTACGGACCGAAGGCGCTCGAATCGATCGGCCGGATCGCCGACGGCGTCATCCTCCAGCTGGCCGATCCGGACCTCATCTCCTGGTTCGCCGGACAGATGGACGTGGCCGCGCGCGCCGCCGGACGAGAGCCCGCGACGATCCAGGTGATGGCGGCCGCGCCCGCTCACGTGGGGCCGCGCGGCGAGTGCCGCGACCGCGTCCGTTGGTTCCCGGCGCTCGTCGGCAATCACGTCGTCGATCTCGTCAACAAGTACCCGCGCGACGAGCTACCGCCGGCGCTGACCGGCTACATCGGCCAACGCGAGGGCTACGACTACCACCACCACGCCGAGGTCGGCTCGAGCAACGCGGCGTTCGTCGGTGACGAGGTGGTCGACCGCTTCTGCGTCATCGGGTCGGTCGAGGAGCACGTCGCGAAACTTCACCAGCTGGCGGCCGCGGGCGTGACGCAATTCAACATCTACCTCATGAACGGCGACGAGGAAGAGACGCTCGAGGTCTACGGGCGCGAGATCATCCCGGCCGTGCGCGACCTCGTGGGCGCTCGGGGATGAGCCGAAACACCGGCCGAAACGGTGATCGGCGCTGGTGATCGGCCCAGCTGTGCGAGCATGAAGAGGTGACCCTTCCCCCGTCCCCTGGTTCGACGCGCAGTCGTGACCGCTCGGCCACGCCGTGGATCGCCCCGGAGAGCGGCGAGCGCGACGTCCGCTGCAAGCTCTGCGGATCGATGAATCGCGGCCCGGCGGCATTCTGCCGCTGGTGCGGCACGCCGCTCGGGCTGCCGACCGATCCGGTCCTCGGTACGACCACCCGTCGTGCCATGAGGAGCGGCTCGGGCCTGACGATGGGGACCGTTCTCGGCGCCGTCGCGCTCATCCTGCTCGTCGCGGTGACGGGGTGGCTCGTGCTGGGCGGTGGCCTCGTACACCTGATCCCTGCCGCGAACGCCACGCCGACTCCCTCGGGCGGCGCCAGCGCGAGTCCCAGTGCCAGCGCGTCGAGCCTGCCTTCGGCCAGCCCGACCGTGACGCCGACGCCGACTTCGGGCGGGCCGTCCGCATCGCCGTCGCCCTCGCCCTCGCCATCCACCTCCGCCGAGCCGACCGCGCCGCCGACCTCGACCGGCTTCACCTGCGACCCGGCGACGATCGGTGACCCGAACTCGGCCGTCTGGCAGGTCACCAACTACCAGTGGTCGCAGCACTCCGGCTACGACGAGATGGAACTCGACCTGACCCTTCGCCGCACCTCCGCGACGAACGCCGCGACAGCGACGGTGGAATCGATGACCTCGTCGGACGTCGCCGATCGGTTCGGCATGACCGCTCCGACGACCAGCCGCGCGATCGTTGTCACGTTCCAGGGCCCGGTCACGGTCACCTTCGACACGTCCCACGAGACCGGCTACTCGGTCATCGCCGAGGTGGCGGTGGGGACAGGCAACGATGGCCTCGTGCACGCTGTGATCGGCGCCCAAGGCAACGGCTGCTACAAGCTCTCGGCGGCCGACTGGGGCCAGAGTTCCGCTCCGGCGACCGCCCGCGTCCTTGTGGACGTGCGACCCCATTGAGCGACTCGACCGACGAGGGTGTCGATGCGGCGACCCATCGCCGGCTGGCGATCGGTCTCTTCAACCACGTCTGGACCCTCCTGGGCCTGACCGAGCGGACGGTCGAGCAGGACGACGAGATGCTCCACGCGGCACACGCGAGCCGCTACCACTGGGCCGAGGCGACGTCGGCCGGCGATGCCGAGCGGCCGCAGCGCCTCGCCATCGGGGAGTGGCAATGCGCCCGCGTCTACTCGGTCCTCGGCCGAGCGGAGCCGGCGCTGCACCACGCGCGCCGCTGCCTGGAGCTGTGCGAGGCGAACGAGATGGAACCGTGGGTCATCACATCGGCATACGAGGCGATGGCGCGAGCATCGCGCGTCGCGGGCGATGTCGCCGGCATGGAGCGCTTCGCTGCCATGGCGCGAGACGCAGTGGCCGAACTCGATGACGAAGACGATCGCGAGGTCATGCTGAGGGATCTCGCGACCATTTAGGATTGCGGCATGCGAACCATCATCAAAGGCGGAACGGTGGTCAATGCCGACGGCTCGACCGTCGCCGACGTCCTGATCGATGGCGAGACCATCGCCGCGGTCGGACGCGGGCTGGCGGGCTCGGCGCTGGCGGAAGGCGTCGATCGGGTCATCGATGCCTCCGGCAAGCTCGTCATCCCCGGTGCCATCGACGTCCACACCCACATGGAACTGCCGTTCGGCGGGACGTTCGCCAAGGACACATTCGAGACGGGCACCCGGGCCGCGGCGTTCGGCGGGACGACGACGATCATCGACTTCGCCGTCCAGTCGCGCGGGAAGTCGCTGCGCGAGGGCCTGGACGCATGGCATGCCAAGGCCGAGGGCAACGCCACCATCGACTACGGCTTCCACATGATCATGTCGGACGTCAACGACGACACGCTGGCCGAGATGGACACGCTGGTGGCCGAGGGCGTGACCGACTTCAAGCTGTTCACCGCGTATCCGGGCGTCTTCTACAGCGACGACGGGGCGATCTACCGGGCGATGCAGCGGACGGCGCGCAACGGCGGGCTGATCATGATGCACGCGGAGAACGGCATGGCCATCGATGTCGTGGCCGCCGACGAGGTGGCCGCCGGCCACACCGATCCCTACTACCACGGCATCGCGCGGTACCCGAGCTTCGAGGGCGAGGCGACCAACCGCGTCATCCGCCTGGCCGAGGCGGCAGGCGTGCCCGTGTACATCGTCCATCTCTCGGCACGGGACGCGATGGACGAAGTGCGTGCGGCACGCGACCGTGGCGCGATGGCCTTCGCCGAGACGTGCCCGCAATACCTGTTCCTGTCGCTGGACGACATGGGAATCGAGCACGGCTTCGATGGCGCGAAGTTCATCTGTTCACCGCCGCTTCGGACGAAGGACCACGCGCCGGAGCTTTGGAAGGGGCTCGTCACGGACGACCTGCAGGTCGTTTCCACCGACCACTGCCCGTTCGATTTCCATGGCCAGAAGGACCTCGGCGTGGGCGACTTCCGCAAGGTCCCGAACGGCCTGCCCGGCGTCGAGGACCGCGTCGACCTGATGCACGACGGCGGTGTGGTGGGTGGCCACCTGACGCCCGAGCGCTGGGTCGAGATCATCGCCACGGCTCCTGCTCGGATGTTCGGGCTGGCCGGTCGCAAGGGCGTCGTCGCCGCCGGCGCCGATGCCGATCTGGTGATCTACGACCCGGCGCGTCGCCACACCATCTCCGCCCGGACGCACCACATGAACGTCGATTACTCGTGCTACGAGGGCCGCTCGGTCATCGGCGGCTCGGACGTCGTGTTGTCGCGCGGCCGCGTGGTGGTCGACCAAGGGGAGTGGCGCGGCGAGAAGGGCTGGGGCCGGTTCCTGAAGCGCCAGACGGCGCGTGAGTACCTGAGGTAGATCGGCTTACGCTTGCGGCGACTCCGGTCGCCGCTGCACCAGCACCGTCCAATCCTGGGTCAGGACGCGCGTGCCATCCCCGCGCGTCGTCGTCACTCGCAGAACGAGGTAGCCGCGTGCCTGGTTGCTCCGTGACGGCCGAACGTCGATGACCTCCGCCCGCGCACGCAGTCGGTCGCCGGGACGCACCGGTTCCAGATAGCGCAGGTGGTCGACGCCGACACCCACGACCGGCGCGCCGCCAAAGACGTTCGAGTGGACGATCAGCCGCATCGTCACCGACAGGCTGTGCCAGCCGCTGGCGATGATGCCGCCGAATATCTCTTTGGCGGCCGCGTCCGCGTCGAGGTGGATCGGCTGTGGGTCGAACTCGGCCGCGTAGGCGTGGATGCGCTCGGGCGTCATCTCGTATTCCTCGTCGGCCGCGAAGACCTGCCCGACCGCGAAGTCCTCGAGGAAGCGGCTTTCACTCACCTGTCCGACCTATGCATCGCTGGAATGCTACGCGCGATCGGGGCGTACGGAGGCGCCGTGCCCAGGTCAACGCCGCGTCCCTCGGGCCACGCTCCACGCTTGTGTGGCGGCCGCAGTGGGAGCTCGGCGGGGCCACCGAGTCACAGATGGCACGCACCATTCCGTGGGTGCATGGCTCGGACCGTCAGCGGGCAATCTCAGGCTAGCGGCCCCTGTCCTGCCGCACGGACCCGGGCCAGCGAGGCGCCGCCGTTGCGCCGCCGATCCTCCGCCACGGCCGATCCTCCGCCACGGCCGCCAGATAAGCGGCCGCTAATCGGGCGCCGCCATCATCTCTGTCGTCCATGGATGACCGACGACTCGGGCTGGTGCTTCGGGCGTTGCGGAGGCGACGTGGGCTCCGCCAGATCGATGTCGCGGTCGCCGCCGGTGTCTCCCAGTCGACGGAGTCACGCGCGGAGGCAGGTCATTTCGACCGGTTGTCGCTTCGAGTGACTCGCCGACTATTCGCGGCAGTGGACGCTGAGTTCGTGGGCGAGGCCCGATGGCGTGGCGGCGCGCTCGACCGGCTGATCGACCAGCGCCACGCCGAGATCTCAGCGATCGTCGTCGAGCGGCTGATCCGAGAAGGCTGGCAAGCCTACCCGGAGGTCACGTACTCGCGGTTCGGCGAGCGTGGCTCGATGGACGTTGTGGGCTTGCGTCCCGCCGAACGGGCCGCGCTGATGGTCGAGGTGAAGTCCGAGATCGCCTCCTCCGAAGAGATGAACCGGCGCTTCGACGTCAAGGTCCGGCTCTTGTCGGATGTCTGTCCCGAGCGGTTCGGCTGGCGGCCATCGACGGTCGGCGGCGTCGTCGTCCTGCTCGATTCGTCCACAAACCGCGACCGAGTTGCCCGTCTCGGAGCATTGCTCGATGCCAGCCTTCCCGTGCGGGGCCATGACGTCATCGCGTGGCTGCGCGAGCCCCTCGCACCCCTGCGCGGACTGTGGTTCGTCCGGCTCATGCCGCGCAGGAATGGTACGCAGGATCCCGCTGGTCCCCAGAGGGTTCGACGACCGCGCGGCGCGCAACGCTGAGCGTGGAAGCTCGTCGTGGCCGGCCCTCGAATCGGCCACTCCGCCTTGCTTGGTGCGGATCCGGCACGTACTACGCCCTGGGTGCATAGACCGGAACTCGCGGCCTCGCGGGCGCCTGCCGCAGCGGCACGTCCGGCCCGTCCGCCGCGTCTGTCAGGGCGCTGTCGACACGTCCAGGTGATCGACGGCGGTTGCCGTGATGAGCCACAGGGAGCCCTCGGCCGAGAAGAGCCGCCAATCGGCGAACTTCCCGGGAAAGGCGGTGGTGGGAAGGTCACTCGCCGGCAGCTGCCAAGCGTGGCCGATGGGCGCGGCTGTCAACGGGTCGATGCGCTGGATGAGCCCGTCCGCGGTCGAGGTCCAGAACGTGTCGCCGGCGATATGCACCCGCTCGCCCAGCAGCGGGGACTGATCGAGGATGCCTTCCGTCGTGCCGAGCCGGGCAAGATAGCCGAAACCCGAAGGGAAGTCGCCCGGGTCGCCGAGGACCACCCAGCAACCACCGGCCGCATCGCGGACGTGTCCCGCGCCTTCCGGCGTCGCGATCTGCTCGGTCACGTGACCGTTCGATGGGTCCACGCGGTTCAACAGCGTTCCGTCTACGTTCTCGAACCAGAGCGCCCCACATGCGACCTGGAGATCCAGCCCCTTCACGCTCGGCCAGCTTGCCGTCACCTCGCCGGTCTGCGGATCGATCTTCCGAAGCCCGTCTTGCGGCGACATCGACCAGAGCGAGCCGAACCCGGCTGCCTGTGCGACGGGATAGTCCGTCGGCAAGACCCGGTTGCGAACGAGGTCCACCCGGCTGAGCGTCACTGTCGGAAGGTCCATTCCGGTCGGTGAAATGGTCCACAGGCGCCCATCGCCGGCAATCAAGTCGGAATGATCGACAGGGATGGTGGCCACGACCTGATCGGTCAGCAGGTCGATGCGCACCAGGTAGGCCTGGCTGGCATCCGCGACCCAGAGAGAGTCCCCGACGATGGCGACGGCGTCCTCGATCGCCGTCTGGGAATCCGGATGCGGGATGGCGATGCGTGCGATGACCCCGCTCGGCACTGGGGTCGCGACGGGACGCACCGATGGCGAGTTGCTCGGCACCGATGAGCTGCTGGGCGACGGCGAGACAGCCGACGGGGACGCGGTCGCACCGGGCGAGGCGGTGGACGAGGCGATCGATGACGCCGGAGGCGTGCTCGACAGCGGGCCTGCCGGACGGGCGGGAGGGAGAGCGGCCCACAGGACGACGACGACCAGGGTGATGGCCACCGCCGCTACCGCGGTCCCGAGCGCCGGTGCGACGTTGAGGTTCCGGACCGGCCGTGGCCGGGGCGCTTCCTCCGGACGACGGGTCGATTCGGCGATCTTGGCCCACTGCTCGAGGACCTCGTCGGCGCGGTCGCGGCGCATCACGCTGCCTCCAGCTTGTCTCGGGCGCGACTCACGGCGGCACGCACCGCACCTTGCGACGTGCCGAGAAGCGTCGCGGCGTCCTCATATGACAGACCTTCCATGGCCGTCGACACGAGCGCGATCCGCTCCAGCGGCGATAGACGGCCCATGGCCCGCTGGACATCAAGCCATCGATCACGGACGGCCTCGTCCGGCGTCGTGACCGACGGTCGGGGCAGGATCCGGCGCTTCAATTGCCGGAATCGATCGGTCGACAACCTTCGCGTCGTGGTCAGCAACCACGGGAGCACTGGTCGGGTCCAGTCGAGGCGTTCGCGGTTCTGCCACAGGCGCACATAAGCGTCCTGGGCCAGGTCCTCGGCCGCCGCCAGATCGTTCGTGGATGCGAGAGCGAACCGAAAGACGTGTTGCCAATCCCGGGCGAACGTGTCCTCGTACAGGCGCTCGATGGGGTCGAGGCGCTCGATGGGGTCCGGGATGGCGATCGACATCAGCACACTATGTACACGCTGCCGGACCGCCGAACGCACGGACCACGTCGGTCGGGGCTACCTCGTGCGCGGGAACCCCAGGTCGACCTTGCTCGTGCCCGGGTCGGGCCAGCGCGACGTGACGACCTTGGCGCGGGTGTAGAACTGGATCCCCTCTGGCCCGTACATGTGCAGGTCGCCGAAGAGCGAGTCCTTCCAGCCGCCGAACGAGTAGCTCGCGACCGGCACGGGGATGGGCACGTTGACGCCGACCATGCCCGCCTGGACCTCGAACTGGAACTGCCGCGCGGCGCCGCCGTCGCGCGTGAAGATGGCCGCGCCGTTGCCGAAGGGATTGTCGTTGACGAGCTTGACGGCGTCGGCGTAGGTCGCGACGCGCACCACCTCGAGCACCGGCCCGAAGATCTCGTTGCGGTACGAATCCATCTCCGGCGTGACGCGGTCGATGAGCGAGACGCCCAGGTAGAACCCTTCGCCGCCGTAGAGCGGATGCTCGCGGCCGTCACAGACCACGTCCGCCCCCTGTTCCTTGCCCTTGTCGAGGTACGAGGCGACCTTGTCGCGATGCTCGCGCGTGACGAGCGGCCCCATCTCCGAGGCGGGATCCGAACCCGGCCCGACCTTGACCTTGGGCAGGCGCGTCTTGATGGCCTCGACCAGCGCGTCGCCGACATCACCGACGGCGACCACGACCGAGATGGCCATGCATCGCTCACCGGCTGAACCGTAGGCTGCCGAGACGGCCGCATCGGCGGTCAGGTCGATGTCCGCGTCCGGGAGCACGACCATGTGGTTCTTGGCGCCACCGAGCGCCTGGACGCGCTTGCCGTTGCGCGTGCCGGTCTCGTAGATGTACCGGGCGATCGGCGTCGAGCCGACGAAGCTGACGGCCTGGACGTCGGGATGGGCGAGGATGCGATCGACCGCCACCTTGTCGCCGTTGATGACGCTGAAGACGCCGTCCGGCACGCCCGCCTCTGCCAGCAGCTCGGCCAGGAAGAGTGCCGCCGATGGGTCCTTCTCGGATGGCTTCAGGATGAACGTGTTGCCGCACGCGATGGCGTTGCCGAACATCCACATCGGCACCATGGCCGGGAAGTTGAACGGCGTGATGCCCGCCGTCACGCCGAGCGGCTGGCGCAGCTGGTAGACGTCGACGCCGGTCGAGACCTGCTCGCTGTAGCCGCCCTTGAGCAGGTGCGGGATGCCGGTCGCGAATTCGAGGTTCTCGAGACCGCGCGCGATCTCGCCGAGCGCATCGGACGTGACCTTGCCGTGTTCCGACGTTAGCAGCGCGGCGATGTCGCGGCGGTGCTGATCGACCAGGTTGCGGATGCGGAACATGACATCGGTGCGCTTCGAGATCGACGTCGCGCGCCAGGCGGGGAAGGCCGCCAACGCCGCGTGCACCGCCGCATCGACCTCGTCGGACGAGGCGAAATCGACCTCCTTGGTCTGGCGCCCGGTAGCCGGGTCGTAGACCTTGCCGACGCGACCGGACGAGCCCTCGACGATCCGCCCGCCGATCCAGTGGTGGACATGGCCCATCGTGGGAGCGCCGTTCTCGGTCGTCGCGGGAGGTCGTTCTGCCAGCTCGGTCATGGTTCGGTCCTCGTCATCTCATCGGTCGGGTCGCCCCACGATACGCCGTTCAATGCGGGAGGCGGCTGCCGCCTCAGCCAGACGATGGCCACGAGTACGGCGAGCAGCGCCAGCAGCGTCGCCACCTGCTCACCGCCGAGCGGCCCGATCATCGGCTCGTCCCGCCACGTGAAACCCACCAGCGAGCGGACCGCCAGCCACCACGCGATGGCCGCCAGGAAGGCGATGCCGGCGATGCGGCCGCTGACGTGCCGCTCCGGCCGACCGCGCCGCGAACGCTGGGCGAGCAGTGCCGTGACGGGCAGGCCCAACAGCGTCAGCACGCCCTCATAGACCTGGGCAGGATGCGCCGCGATGGCCGCGTCGGGCGAGATCCACGGCCCGGCGCCCGAGAACGCCACGGCCCACGCTCCGTCGAACGGCGCGCCCTGGCCGCCGCCGCCCAACAGCAGCGCGATCTTGCCCAGGCCGATGGCGATGAGCAGCGGCACAGCCGCCGCGTCGGCCCAGCGACCGAGCGATCGGCCGAGCAATCGGCACACGTACACGCCCGACAGCCCACCGCCGATGACCGCGCCGACGAGGGAAAGCGAGCCGCGCGACAGATCGAACAGCGCGGCTGGATCGGCCAGGTAGGTATCGCCGAACGAGAGCGCATGCACCAGTCGTCCGCCGACGATCGCGCCGGGAATCACGCCCAGGGCCACGTACAGCAGGTCGGTCGCCCTCCGGCCGCCGGGCTCCACCCGGATGCGCCACGACCACAGCGTCATCGCCGCGATGAAGATGGCGGCGAGCGCAAGCGCCTCCCAGCGGATGGACAGACTGCCCAGCTCGAACTGGGGATCGAACGAAAGGTCGATGACGGCGGGCAGGATCAGGGCCGCCGTGGCTGCGCGACGCGCTCATACGAGAACGCGCGTGATCGGCCGCCGGGCAGGCGCCAGAACGCATACCCGACGGTCAGCAGCGCGAGGGCGCCTCCGGCCGCCAGGGCTACGGGCGCGCCCGCCTCGGCCGCCATCGCGCCGGCGAACAGGCCGCCGACCGGCGTGGACCCGGCGAAGACGGTCGTGTAGACGCCCATCACGCGACCGCGCAGCGCGTCGGGCGTGGTGAGCTGGATGAGCGTGTTGGTGGTCGCGGCCATGGCGATGACGCCCCATCCGACGACGAGCATCAGCAGCATGCTGATGGGCAGGAACCGGGAGAACGCCAGCGCCACCGACCCCGCGCCGATGGCCGCCGCGCCGGCCAGCAGGAGTCGTGGCGTCGGACGCTGGCCGAAGGCGATCATGATGGCACTGCCGAACGATCCGACGCCCGTCGCCGCCATCAGGAACCCGTAGGTGCCCGCGTCGCCGTGGAGGACGTCGCTGGCCAGCAGCGGCAGCAGCACCGAGAAGTTGAGCGCCACCGTCGACACGATACCCAGGACGGTCATCGCCAGGCGCACCGTCGGTTCGTCGCGGACGTAGCGCAGCCCCTCGGTGAGTTGATCGATGACCGAGCGGACATTGCGCTGCAACCCCGACGGCGGCATCACCCGCAGCTCCTCTTGGCGCATCGCGATGAGGCCGATGATGACCGCGATGTAGCTGGCAGCGTTGAGGAGGAAACACGCCGCCAACCCGGTGAAGCCGATGAGCAGGCCGGCGATGGCCGGGCCGATGATGCGCGCGCCGTTGAAGATGGCGCTGTTGAGGGCGACGGCGTTGGCGACATCCTCGCGCTCGACCATCTCGGACACGAACGCCTGGCGGACGGGCATGTCCACCGCGTTGACGCAGCCGAGGAGGGCTGCCACCACGAACACATGCCAGACCTGCACCTGACCGGAGACGACGAGCAAACCGAGGATGAGCGCCAGGACGCCCGATGCAGCCTGCGTGAAGATGAGCGCCTTGCGTTTCGGGATCGCGTCCGCCAGCACGCCGGCGAACAGCCCGAAGATGATCACCGGCGTGAACTGCGCCACCGCCACGAGCCCCAGGGCGAGCGGGTCACCGTGGGTCAGTTGCAAGACCAGCCAGCTCTGGGCGAGCGTCTGCATCCACGTGCCGATGAGAGAGATGAGCTGCCCGGTCCAGAAGAACCGGAAGTTGCGGTGCTGCAAAGCCCGGAGACCCGCCGGCAACGGCCGATGACCTGGCGCGGCGGTGGCTGGTCCGGGTTCGGTGGGCGGGTTCACGCGGTGGTGGCGGTCGCGGCCGCGGCGTCGGTGACGACGGTCGCCGCCGGGGCGGTCGCCCGGCGAACGGTCGCCTCGATGATGTCGACGCTGGCGGCGATGCCGAGACGGCCGGTGTCGAGGGCCAGATCGTAGTGGCGCGAATCCTGCCAATCCTTGCCGAATAGCCGCCGGATGTAGTTGGCGCGGGCCTGGTCGAGCGATTCGCATAGGCTGCGCAGCGATGCGTCATCCGGCTTGGCGTCGAGCGGGATCTCCTCGACGCGAGCCAGCAGGTAGCGCACCCGCGCGTCGAGCGAGGCATGGAGCTGGACGTGGATGGCATCGGGCCGACGCCCCACGATGAACACCCCGCCGCGCCCGAGGATGACGGCATTGCCGCGGGCCGCAGCCTCCTCGATGACCGCGCGCGTGATGGCGGTCAGGCGTTCCTGGATGGCCGATGCCGGCGTGACGCCTGACGGGAGCGGGGGCACGGCGACCTCGGGTGAACTGGCCGCCAGCGCGGCGCCGATGCGCTGCCACAGGCTGGGCAGGCGCTCGTCATAGCCGTCCGCCTCGGCCTCGGGCACGCCCGATCTCTCGGCGACCAAGGCGACGATCTCGCGGTCGAGGATCTCGGCGCCGAAGCGTTCGGCCAACGCGCGCCCGATCGGCCGTCCGGCAGCCCCGTACTGGCGCGAGATGGTGATGATCGGCACGGACGTCGGGCCCTGAAGGCTAGGAGGCCAGGCGGGCCAGCGTGGCCACCAGCTCGCGCACCGCGTCGGTCGAGTGGTCAAAGGCCTTGCGCTCCTCGTCCGAAAGCTCGATCTCGACGATGCGCTCGATGCCCTTCCTGCCGAGCTTGACGGGCACGCCGACGAACAACCCCGTCACGCCGAATTCGCCGTTGAGAAGAGCCGCGCAGGGCAGGATCGTGCCGCGATCATTGATGATGGCGTCGACCATCTGGGCGACCGAAGCGGCGGGTGCGTAGAAGGCGCTGCCGGTCTTCAGCAGCGCGACCACCTCGGCGCCGCCGTTGCGGGTGCGATCGACAAGCGCCGCGATCCGCTCGGCCGAGAGCAGTTCGGTGATGGGCACGCCGCCGACCGTGGAGTAGCGCGGCAGCGGCACCATCGTGTCGCCGTGGCCACCGAGCACGAACGCGTTCGTGCTGGTGACGCTGACGCCGAGTTCCTGGGCGATGAAGGAGCGGAAGCGGGCGCTGTCGAGGATTCCGGCCATGCCGATGACGCGCGACGGCGGGAAGCCGCTCGCCTCGAGCGCGACGTGGCACATCGCGTCGAGCGGGTTCGTGACGATGATCAGGATCGCCTCGGGAGAGTGCGCCACGGCCTGCTTGACGACGCTGCGCACGATGCCGGCGTTCTTGGTCATCAGGTCGTCGCGGCTCATGCCCGGTTGCCGCGCCAGTCCCGAGGTCACCACGATGACGTCCGATCCGGCCGTGTCGGCATACTCGTTCGTGCCGGTGATGCGCATATCGTGCCCGACGACCGGCGCCGCTTCAGCCAGGTCGAGCGCCTTGCCCTGCGGCAATCCTTCGACGATGTCGACGAGGATCACATCGGCCAGACCGGCCTCGGCGATGCGCTGCGCGGTCGTCGCGCCGACATTGCCGGCGCCGATGACGGTGACGAGAGGACGAGGCACGGGCGGACCCTCCTGGAGGTGTTCGATGCGGGGCGAATCGGCGGTCGCCGGGCCGAGGGTCGGGGCGGCGGACCGTTGGCGGCGATTGTACGGCCGACCGGGTTCGTTGCCGAGCAGGTCCGTCGCTGGGCTATCCTGCCCGGCATGACCGACCAGGCACCGCCCGACCGAGACACCGACCGAGACACCGACCCGGATGGCCACCATCTTGGCATCGACCCGAGCTGGCGGCCGGCCACGCTGGCGGTTCACGGCGGCATGGCGCCCGATGAACTGACCGGCGCCGTCGCGCCACCGATCTATCAGACCTCGACCTTCATGCAGGACGCGGTCGGGCAACCGCGCGGCGGGTGGGAGTACGCCCGGACCGGCAATCCGACCCGCGCCCGCCTGGAAGCGTCCGTGGCTGCCCTCGAGGGAGCGGCCCACGGCCTGGCCTTCGCGAGCGGCTCGGCGACGACCGCGGCCATCGCGGCGCTGGCACTCCCCGGCGAGGAGGTGCTCCTCTCCGACGACCTCTACGGCGGCACGTTCCGGCTCTTCGAACGCGTGCTGCGCGATATGGGCGTCACCGCGCGCTACCTTGACATGGCGGCCGATGACTCCGCCCTGGCGAAGGCCCTGACCGATCGGACGCGGTTGGTGTGGCTCGAGACGCCGTCCAATCCGCATCTCGAGATCATCGACATCGCCGCCGTGGCGGCGCAGGTGGGCCGGCACGTGGGCGCGCGCGGCGAGCGACCCATCCTCGTCTGCGACAACACGTTCGCTTCGCCGATGTCGCAGCAGCCATTGGGGCTCGGCGCTGACATCGTGTTCCACAGCGCCACGAAATACCTCGCCGGCCACTCCGACACGATCTGCGGCGCACTGGCGACATCGCGCGACGACCTCTTCGAGCGCCTGAAGTTCCTCCAGAACGCCATCGGAGCCGTGCCCGGGCCGTTCGACTGCTTCCTCGTCCTGCGCGGCATCCGGACGCTGGAGCTGCGCGTCGAACGGCACTCGGCCAACGCGATGGCGGTCGCCCAGGCGCTCACTGCGCGCGATGACGTTGCGGTGCTCAACTATCCCGGCGTGGTCGACGGACGCCACGCTCATCCCCAGGCCGCGCTGGCCGCTCGCCAGATGCGCCACAGCGGCGGCATGATCAGCTTCGAGCCCGCGGCCCGCGACGGCCGCTCCCCCGAGGAACGTGCCCGCCGTTTCTGCGAGGGGACCCGCATCTTCGCGCTGGCCGAGTCACTTGGCGGTGTGGAGTCGCTCCTCGAGGTTCCCGCGACCATGACCCACGGCGCGGTCGCAGGTTCCCAGCTCGATGTCTCACCCGCCCTGGTCCGCCTCTCGGTCGGCATCGAGGACCCCGCTGATCTCATCGCCGACGTGCTCCAGGCCCTCGACCGGGCCTAGCGACCGTTCGCCGCGAGGCTTTCTCGTCGGTCGGCCGTGATGCGCGAGCCCAAACTGGTCGATGTGG
>PNAP01000093.1 GCA_003169735.1 Chloroflexota bacterium
GTCTCGGCATCGCCGGCCAGGATCGCGGCCGGGATCGGCGACGCTCCCCGGTGGCGCGGCAGGAGCGATGGGTGGAGGTTCAGCGCACCGGCCGCGGGCAGGTCCAGCAGCGCACCCGGCACCAGGCGGCCGTAATCGGCCAGCACCAGCAACTCCGGCCGGAGGCTCGAGATTCGGGCGATCGATTCGTCGGAGCGCAGGCGTTCCGGTGTGAGCGCGATCAACCCGAGCGCCGCGGCTCGGCCGCCGACTGGAGAGGGCGTGACGACCTGGTGGCGTCCGGCCGCCCGAGGCGGAGCGGTCACCACACCGACCACGTTGACGGATCGGTGCGCCACGAGCGCGTCGAGGACCGGCACCGCGAACGCGCCGCTCCCGAAGAAGACGGTGGCCGCCGCTCCTTTCACGCCGACCGCGCCAGATCCTCCTCGCCGTCGGTCGATTCCTCGCGCAGGCGGTCGACGGTGACGAGCTCGGTGCCGGGCGGCAGGCGGTCGACATAGAGCTCGCCCTGCAGGTGGTCGAACTCGTGCTGGATGGCGCGCGCGAGCACGCCTCCGCCGCTCACCCGCACGGCGCGACCGCGACGGTTCTGGCCCTCGACGACGGCGAACCCGGCACGCGATCGTTCGGCGAAGAAGCCCGGGATCGACAGGCAGCCCTCGAAGTCGGTGTCCTCACCGTCGAGGTGGAGGATGCGCGGATTCGCCAACTCGTGGACCTGTCCCTCGACCTCGATGACAAAGAGCTGGAGGGCGAGGCCGATCTGCTGCGCGGCCAGGCCGACGCCCGGCGCGTCGCGCATCGTGTCGACCATGTCATCAAGCAGGCGTCCGAGCTCCTTGTCGAACCGAGTGACGCGCTCACCGACCAGGCGCAGGCGCGGGTCTCCAAGGGTCACGATCGGCCGGATGCTCATCGCGGCAGAGTATGCCGCAACTCACATCAGGCTCTCGGGGTCGACGTCGACGCTCCACGGCGCGCCAGGATCATCGCCGAGGACGGCAGCCGGATCGCGGCCGCGGAGGATGAGATGGAAGCGCCACCGACCTCCGCGACGCGCGATGTAGGCGGGCACAGGTCCGAGCACGACGGCCGGCGGCCCGTCCGCCGCTGTCGCCAGACCGGTGGCCCGCTCACGGAGCGTGCCGGCAAAGCCTCGCGCGACCGCCTCCGCCGCTGCTCGATCCTCCAGCGCGGCGGTCAGCTTGATGACGCTCCCGAAGGGCGGCGCGCCAAATGCTTCGCGGGCGAGCAACTCGCCGGCCACGAAGCCCGCCGCGTCGCGGTCCGCGACGGCGCGGATCACCGGGTGGTCGGGCTGGTAGGTCTGGATGATGGCGTGCCCTGGACGGGACCCGCGGCCGGCTCGCCCGATGGCCTGGGTAAGCAACTGATACGTCCGCTCGGCCGCACGCTCGTCGGGCAGGTTGAGCGCGATGTCGGCCGACACCACGCCGACGAGAACGACCTCCGGCACGTCGAGGCCCTTGGTCACGAGGCTCGTGCCGACGAGGACGTCGATGCGCCCCTCGGCCAGATCGTCGATGACGCGTGCCGCCGCCCCCTTGCGCTCGACGACGTCTCGATCAAGGCGGCCGACGCGCAGGCCGGGCAGCCGGACGCGCACCTCCTGTTCGATCCGCTGGGTGCCGCCGCCGAGGTATCGGATGCGAGCGGACCCGCACGCGGGACAGCGCTGCGCGATGGGCGCGGTCGCGCCGCAATGGTGGCAGCGCAGCGCCATGACCGCGGCGTGGAAGACCAGCGGTCGCTGGCACTCCGGACAGACCTGCACGTAGCCGCAGTCGCGGCACAGCACGACCGACGCGCTGCCACGGCGGTTCATGACCAGGATGGCGCGCTCGCCGCCGGTGACATCGAGGCGACCGAGGGCGTCCACGAGGGCCGTCGAGAGCAGGCCCCGATTGCCGGCCTCGAGCTCCGCCCGAAGGTCGACCACGGCGATGTCGACCAGGGCACCGACCGTGCGTTCGGTCAGCCGGAGGTGCTCGAAGTGGCCGAGGCGCGCCCGTCCGAGCGTCTCGATGGATGGCGTGGCGCTGCCCAGGATGACCGGAGCGCCGGCGATCCGGCCGAGTTCCAGCGCCACGTCCCGGGCCTGGAAGCGCGGCGTCCGATCCGACTTGTACGCGGCGTCATGTTCCTCGTCCACCACGATGACGCCGACGTCGGCGAGTGGCGCCAGGATGGCGATGCGCGTCCCGACCACGATGCGTGCCTCGCCGGCTCGGATCCGTCGCCACTCATCAGCACGCTCGCCATCGCTCAGCGCGCTGTGCAGGAGCGCCACCTCGACGCCGAGCTCGTGGCGCAATCGGTCGACGAGCGGCGTGGCCAGAGCCACCTCCGGCACCAGCACGATGGCGCCACGGCCGGCTTGAAGCGCCGCGGCGATGGCCGAGGCGTAGACCGCGGTCTTGCCGCTCGCGGTCGCACCCTCGACCAGGAGCGCCCCGTGGCGCCGCTCCCCGATGAGCGTCGAGACGCGGTCGACGATGGCCTGCTGTTCCCCGGTCAGCGCGGAGCCCGTCGGGCGCGTGCCGTGCTCGGTGGCGCCACGAGCCGTAGCGCCGAGCCCACCCAAGGGTCGTCGCTCGAGCGTCTCTGATCCGAGTTCGACGAGTCCGCGCCGCGCGAGACCGGTCACGGCACCGGCGCCGTGGCGGGCTGCCAGATCGGCCGCCGCCGGTCGCTCGTCGACACCGAGACGTGCCAGTTCCTCCAACAGCGCCCGCTGGCGCGGGCCCAGCGGCCGACCATCCGCTCCGCTCTCCGCGAGGCGGCGCGCCGCGCCACGTCCGGCATCGTTGAGTCGAACGACCCTGGCGAGGCGCGGCCGGGCTCCGGGCGGCAGGATCCGCCACTCGAGGTCGACGAGCCCCTCGGTTCGTGCCTGGCGCATCCGCCGCATGACGGCGGCACGGCCCTCCTGTCGCGGCAGGGCGGCCACGGCGATGCCGGTCGGACCGGCCGCGCGCAAGACGGTCAGCAACTCGGCCACCGGCCCGTCCGCCGAGCCCTCCGCCGGGTCGGCCGCAGCCTCCCTGGCCGTCGCGATCAGCTCGACACGCTCGAGCATGCCCGGCGGCAGGAACTGGCGGATGACCATCGCCGGCGGTGCGAGGTAGTGGTCCGCGATCCAGCTCGCGAGCCGGACCTGAGTCTCGGCGAGAAGCGGACCATCGGCCTTGACCCGTGCAAGGACGGGCTTCGTCGGGCGGTCCGGGGGTCCAGCGCGCCTCCCGATGACCATGCCGACCGCTTCGCGGCCGCCGTATCCGACCAGCACGACTTCGCCGGGGCCGACCTCCGCGAACGACTCCGGCAGGTGGTACGTGAACGTCTTGCCGCCAGCGACGCCGGCCACATCGACCGCCACCTCGACGAGGACCGGCCGCTCGTCCGTGTCACTCATGAGGACCGTCTCAGACGGTGACCACCGCATCGGCACGGCGTTCGTGCTCGCGCCGCAGCACCTCGTCGATGCGTTCGGCGGTGGCGTCGACCTTGCCGGTCTCGTTGACGAAGATGTGGTCGTACTCGTCCTGGCTGGCCAGTTCCACCGGCGCGTCGTCCTGCCGGCGCTTCAGTTTCGCGCCGGTCTCGGTGCCGCGGCCGACGAGGCGCTCGTTCAACGCCTCGGGGGACGGCGGGGCAACGTAGAGAAGCAGCGCTTCGGGGACACGCTCGCGGACCGCGCGTGCTCCCTGGACATCGATCTTGAGGATGGCGTCGCGGCCGCTGCTCAACGCCGCGACGACCTGGTCGCGCGGCGTACCCGACCAGTCCCCGTGGACGTTGGCCGTCTCGAGGAATGCCCCCGACCGTCGCAGGCGCTGGAACTCGGAGGCGGTGACGAAGTGATAATCGATCCCGTCGACCTCGCCCGGCCGCCGGGCGCGGGACTTGTAGGTCACCACGAACGTCCGCGGCGCGTCCGGCGATCGCTCCCTGAGCGCATGGATGATGGTGTCCTTGCCGACCCCGGATGGCCCCGAGATGATGACGAGGAGCGCGCCCGGAGCGCCCTGCCGACGTTCGGTCACCGGGCCGGCTCACCCGTGGATCGAAGCTCGGTCAGGACATCCTCGAGCTCGGGCGGGAGCGCGGCTTCGGCACGGATGAGGCGCTGGCCGTCGACGCTCGGCAACTCCAGCTGCCACGCATGCAGGAAGAGCCGACCCAGGCTGTCCGGCCCGCGCCGGGCGTGACCCGTCGCGTAGACCGGGTCGCCGGCGACGGGATGGCCGATGGATGCAAGGTGGACGCGGATCTGGTGCGTTCGTCCGGTGATCAGGTCCAGCTCCAGCAGCGTCCATCCGGCGAAGCGCTCGCGGACGCGGTAACCCGTCACCGATGCCCGCCCGTCGGCGACCACGGCCATTCGCGTGCGGTGACCCGGGTCGCGCCCGATGGGCGCCTCGATACGACCGAGCTGCGCCGCAACGGAACCCTGGACGAGCGCCAGGTACCGCTTCTTGACGCGGCGAGCTTTGAGTAGGGCCTGCAAGTGGGCCTGGGCAGCGTCGTTGCGCGCCACCATGAGCAGCCCGCTCGTATCCCGGTCGAGCCGATGGACGATGCCCGGCCGGCGGCGGCCGGCGATCGACCCGAGACCCTCAGCGGTCTCGCGGGCGAGCAACGCATTGACGAGCGTGCCCGTCGGGTGGCCGGGAGCCGGGTGCGTGACTAATCCGGCCGGCTTGTCGATGATCAGGATGTCGGGATCCTCGTAGACGACTGTGAGGGGGATCGACTCGGGCAGGTCGTGCGTCGGCTCGGGATCCGGCACCTCGAACTCGAGGCGCGTTCCCGCCTCCAGCGAGGAGCTGGCGCGGAGCGCGCGGCCGTCGACGGTGAGATGCCCGGCGGTGATGAGACGTTGCACATAGGAGCGTGACAGGCCCGAAGCGTCGGCCACGAAGCGATCGGCCCGGTCACCGACCGCGGAATCGGGCACGTCGACGCTCAGGTGGGTCGCCATCAGGCGGTTCGTGCTGGTTCGGCCGGGATGCCGCCCGGGATGCGGTCGCCGAAGATGCTGAGCACGACGAGTAGCACGATGGCGATGCTGATCGACGCGTCGGCGACGTTGAACGTGTACCAGCGCGTCGTGCCGATGCCCATGTCGACGAAGTCGATGACGTAGCCATGGTTCAGCCGATCGACCAGGTTGCCCAGCGCGCCCCCGAGCAGTAGCCCGAGCGTCAGGGTCAGGAGCGGCGACTGTATCCCCTGGCGCCACTGGTAGTAGATGATCACCGCGATGACCACCAGGCTGGCCAGGCCGAGGATCGGTGCCGAGTCACCGAGCAGCCCGAAGATGCCGCCATGGTTATAGCTCTTGGCGATGCGCACCCAGTCGCCGAACACTTCGCTCGGGGCATTCGGAGTGCCGGGCGCTGCGCCCAGGATCAGCTGCTGGAAGTTCGAATCGATCCAGAGCTTGCTGAGCTGGTCGATCACGGCGACCGAGGCCGCGATGCCGCCGAACAGCGCCCAGCGGCGGCGGTTCCGCGCTGCGAACGCCGCCCGTGGAGCGACCGGTTCCGCGGCGACCTCCTCGCCGGCCGCGGCGGTCATCGGCTGTTCGCTCGAGCAGGCGGACCGGCCGGCTTGATGGCGATGCGCACGGTGCCGCCGTCCAGCTCCACCTCGGCGGCGGTGAGGTCCTTCGGGACAGCGGCGCGGTGCACCGCATCAGCGAGCGTGTCGTCGGCTAGCGTCCCGAGGTAGGGAGCGAGCGCGTCCACGAGGCCGGCATGGCCGTCCAACCAGCACGCGATGCGGGCGTCGAGGGCGAGTTCGGCCTGCTTGCGCAGGTCCTGGATGGCCCGCGTCAGCTCGCGGGCATTGCCCTCGGCGCGCAGGTCCGCGGTGAGCTCCGTATCGATGACCACGACGACGCCCTCGTCGTGCGCGACGGCGGTGCCCGGACGCGGCGTGGCGAGGATCTCCACCTCGTCGGGTGCCAGGGTGAGGCCGGCCAGACGGACTGAGCCGTCCGCGAGGTACTCCACCTCGTTGGCGCGCGCGGCGGCCATGATCGCCGGGATCCGCTCGCCGTGCTTCCTGCCGATGACCGGCAGCAGCGGCTTGACCCTGCGGTCGACCAGCTCGGATCCATCGCCGATCAGCTCGACCGAGCGCACGTTCAGCTCGTCCGCCAGCAACTCGACCAGGGCCGACTCGTCGGCGGCCGAGACCTCGGCCCCGAGCCGGCCGCCGGGCAGTGCCAGCCACAACCTGGCGAGCGGCTGGCGAACGCGGATGCCGGCCTGGCTGCGCAGCGTCCGCCCGAGCTCCACGGCACGCCGCAGGGTCGCCATCGCGTCCTCGAGCCCTGGGTCGCGCAACGGCGCCATCTCGGCATCCGGCCAGGCCGTCAGATGGACCGAATCGGCGGCGCTGCCGTCCGCTTCGCAGACCAGCACCTGGTAGAGCTCCTCGCTGAGGAACGGCAAGATCGGGGCGCAGACGCGCACGGCACCAACCAGCGCGTGATGCAGTGTCGCGAACGCGGCCTCGCGATCGGCGCGGTCGTCGCTGCGGGAGAGACGTCGCCGGCTCCGCCGCAGATACCACTGCGAGAGATCGTCCACGAACACGCCGATGACCTGCGTGGCGGCACGAGCATCGAAGTCCTCGAGTTCGGTGCGCACGGACACGGCCAGACCGGCCGTGCGCGACAGGATCCATCGGTCGAGTGGCGACGCGGGCTTGGTCGATGCGACGGGACCATCGTCGGCGGCCGCGACCGGGACCGTCCAGCCGGCCAATCGGGCGTACGTGACGAGGAACGAAGCCACGTTCCACAGCACCAGCAGCTCGCGCCGCGCTTCGTCTGCCGCGTGATATCCGAAGAGGATGTTCTCCTCGGGCCGCTGGCGCGCATACATCCAGCGCATCACGTCGACACCCATCCGCTCAGCAGCCTCGTTGAACTCGATGGCGTTGCCCCAGCTCTTGTGCATCGGCCGGCCGTCCTCGCCGAACAGCGTTGCGTAACCGAAGATCGCCTTGAACGGCGGCTCGCGGCGAAGAACGGTGCTCATCGCCAGCATCGAGTAGAACCAGTTGCGGAACTGGCCAGGCAGCGATTCGGTGATGAAGTCGGCCGGGAACCATTTCTGCCAGTAAGCCGGATCCTCGCGGAAGTGGAGCGTCGAGAAGGGCACGATGCCGGCGTCCAGCCACGGATTGCCGACATCGCGGATGCGCGTCGTCGGCTGGCCGCACGTCCCACACGCGATCCTGACCGCGTCCACGTACGGACGATGCGGCGTGTGCCCTTCGAGCTTCTCCCAACCGTCCACAGCCCGCGTCTTGAGCTCGTCGCGGCCGCCGACGACGTCGAAGCTGCCGCACGTCTGGCACTCCCAGATGGGCAGCGCCAGACCCCAGTAGCGCTTCTTGCTGATCATCCAGTCGCCCATCGTGCGCAGCCAGTCGAGCTCGCGCTCGTAGCCGAAGCCCGGGATCCACCGGATCTGGTCGACCACGTCCATGATCTGGTAGCGAAGGCTGGCATCGACCTGGGCGGGCGTGACCTGGTCGCGAGGCACATCGTAGAGCGGACCCATGGAGATGTACCACTCGTCGACGAGCCGGAAGAGCAGCGGCGTGCCGCACCGCCAGCAGTGTGGGTAGCGGTGGGTGTATGGCTCGAGGTGGTAGAAGAAGCCGCGGGCCTCGAGGTCCTCGACGATCCGCTCGCTGACCGCCTGGGCATCGAGCCCGGACAGCGCTCCGAACCCGGCCAGGTAGTGACCCGCCTCGTCGAGCGGCGCGATCATCGGCAGGCCGAGCGACTTGCCGAGCTGGAAGTCCTCGGCGCCGCAACCGGGTGCGATGTGGACGATGCCCGTCCCCTCCTCTTCCCCGACCTCGTCCCACGCCACGATGCGGTGTTCGAATGGCGCGCCGGCCTTGGCGTCATCGCCGTCCGCAGCAGCCGTCGCGAAGGCCGCCGTGACGGCAGGCAGCTCGTCGAACGCACCGCCGTACCGCCAGCCGACGAGTCCCCGACCCGGTCGCTCCTCCAGCACTTCGAACGGGCCGCGCAACGCGGTCTTGAGCGTCCCCTTGGCGAGCCAGTACCGCGCCTCCCCCTGACGCACGAGCGCGTAGGCAAGGTCCTCGCCGACCGCCGCGGCGACGTTCGAGGTCAGCGTCCAGGGCGTGGTCGTCCAGACCAGCAGCCACTCGCCCGGTCGATCGCGGAGCGGGAAGCGGACGGTCAACCCCGGATCCTCGCGGTCCTGGTAGCCCTCGTTCATCTCCATCTGGCTCATGCCGGTGCCGCAACGCCCGCACCAGGGCATCGAGTCGTGGCCCTTGTAGAGCCAGCCGCGCCGATGGCATTCGGACAGGAAGCCCCAGATGAGGTCGTTGTTCTCATTCGAGAAGGTGAAGTACGAGCCGCCCAGATCGGGCATCCCCAGCCGTCCGACGATCATCTCGACACTGTCGGTCACCGGCCCGTCCACGCCCTCGACCGTGACCGTCTGCGACGGGTCCTCGGCCAGCAGGTCGCGCAGACGGCGCAACTCGTCAGCGTCGTTCCAATCGGCCCACATCCCGAGGCGGATCGACTGCTCGGTCTGCTGCGCGGCGTAGGTCAGCACACGCTGCTTGCAGGCACTCACGAACTCGGCGATGCCGTATGCCTCGATGTCGTGCTTGCTCTTGAAGCCGAGCTCGCGCTCGACGTTGACCTCGACCCACAGACCCTGGCAGTCGAACCCGTTCTGGGACCGCTGATCCTGGCCGAGCATGGCGTGGAACCGCTGATAGACGTCCTTGTAGGTTCGGCCCCAGGCGTGATGGACGCCCATCGGGTTGTTGGCCGTGATGGGTCCGTCGATGAACGACCACGTCGGATGGCCGGCGTTCTGCGCCCGGAGGCGCGCAAAGACGCGGCGCTCCCGCCACAGGTCGAGGATGTGGTGCTCCTGGGCAGGGAAGTCCGGCTGCGGCGCGAGCGGGCGAAAGGGAGGCACCGACATGGGCGTCCAAGGATAGCCGAAGCGTTCGGCCCGACTGAACGCGCAGACCCGCTGGTTAATAGATCGGGATGAGCCAGTCGGCGTAATCGGGGTTGCGGCCGCGGACGGCATCGAAGTAGAGCTCGGCAAGCCTGGTGGTGATCGGCCCGACCTTGCCCGTCCCGACGGTCCGGTGATCGATCGACACGACCGGCGAGATCTGCGCCCCCGTGCCGCACAGGAAGACCTCATCGCAGATGTACAGCTCCGAGCGATCGATGCTGCGCTGCTCGGTTACCAGGCCCATCTCGCGCAGGGCGAGGTCCATCAGCGCGCCTCGCGTCACGCCTTCGAGGATGTCGTCGGCGACGCCGGGCGTGATGAGGACACCGTCGCGGACCATGAAGAGGTTCTCCGCGCTGCCTTCGGACACGTGGCCGTCGTTGGCCAGGACGACCGCCTCGTCATAGCCGTTCAACTGCGCCTCGCTCTTGGAGAAGGCACTGTTGGCATAAGCGCCGACGATCTTGGCACGCGCCGGGATGGCCATGTCGCTGTTGCGGCGCCACGAGACGGTCTGCGCGGTGATGCCGCGATCGATCGCGATGTACTCCCCGAACGGCACCGCGAATACGACCATCTTGTTCTCGAGGTTGTGCAGTCGGACACCGATGGCCTCGGTCGACTTGTAGATCGATGGCCGGACGTAGGTGTCCTGGCGAAACCCGTTCCGACGCAGCAGGTCGACGGTCAGGGCGACCATCTCGTCGACCGGCAGGACCGGGTCCATCAACAGCACCCTGGCTGAATGGGACAGGCGCGTGTAATGCTCGCGGAGCTTCAGCGCGTAGAGCTGGCCCTGCTCCTCGTTCCAGTAGGCGCGGATGCCCTCGAAGGTGGCCGTGCCGTACAGGAAGCCGTGGGTCATGACGCCGACCTTCGCCTCGGCCAGCGGAACGAATTCGCCGTCCATCCAGCACACCACCGCGGTCGAGGCGGGCCGGACGCCGGTTGCCGGCAGCGCGTCTGCGGCCGGCTTCTCGGTAAGCATCACGGCGAGTATATCCCGGGACTCAGATCAGACCGGCCAGCGATGCGCCGACGAGCGCGAGGTAGCCGACGTAGAACGCACCGCCGATGAGGAGCATCCGGCCGGTGAGTGGTCGACCCCGGAACATGGGCAGAAAGATGACCACGGTCGAGAGGATGGCGATGCCCGCCGACGCGAACTCGATGAGCGACTGCGTGGATGAGAAGTCCACCGTCCAGGCGTCCGCGGCGAAAAGCAGCGCGATGACCGTCGGGATGCAGGACTGGAAGACCATCGCGCCGGTGATGTTGCCCATCGCCAGCGTGTCCTTGGCCTTGCGCATCCAGATGACGCCGTTGAAACTCTCGGGCAATTCCGTCGCGATCGGCGCGATGACGAGGGCGAGGATGGTCGGCGGCAGGCCCATCTGGCCGGAGATGTGCTGGACCGCGTCGACGAACAGCACGGCGCCGCCAAGGATCAACGCGGCGCCGCCGAGGACCTGGGCGTTGACGATGCGCAGGCGCGGCGTGGCCGGATCATGGGCATGGGCCTGCCGGTCGAGGCGGTGGAAACGCAACGGCGACAGGTCGGATGCGTCGACGTCGGGATCCGCCCGGAAGTGTCCCGCGACGTAGACCACGTAGATCACCAGGAGCACGGCCGCCACGCCGACCTTGACGAGGCCAAGGTCATGGGGCAGGAACGCGGCGGCCACGGCCAGGCAGTACGCAACGAGGAAGTAGCTGACGTCTTTGCGCAGGATCTCGGGCTTGATGAGCAGCCGATCGCGGCTGCCGCGGCGTCGCGCGATGACCGTCACGCCGGTCACGAACATTGCCAGCGTCGCCAACGTGAACGGCGCCCCCAGGATCGCGCCGACGCCCACGCCGTGTGCCTCATCGACGGTCCCCGCCGTGCCGGCGAAAGCGATGGCGACGATCGGGATCATCGTCTCGGGGAGCGCCGTCCCGATGGCCGCGAGGACGCTGCCGACCATCCCTTCGGCCAGGTCGAGCTTTCGCCCGAACCACTCGATGCCGTTGGTGAAGAGCTCAGCCCCGGCGAGGATGATGAGGAGCGCCGCGATGAGGAAGACGACGTCCATGCTGGTCGGTCGCGCCGCTCAGTCGAACGCGGGCTGGCCGCCCAAGCGGGAGGGGCGCGCCTGCTGGTGGAGAGGAACGGCTATGGCCGCAGGTGCTGTGGCGCGTACGGCAGCAGGGCCACCTGCCTGGCGCGCTTCAGGGCCGTCGAGAGTGCGCGCTGATGCTCGGCGCACGTACCGGTCTTGCGACGCGGCTCGATCTTGGCGCGCTCGGAAAGGTACCTGCGGAGGCGGTTGACCTCCTTGTAGTCGATCGATGTGGAGTGGTCGGCACAGAATGCGCACACCTTGCGGCGGCGCCGGTCGCGATAGAAGTCATCGCGTTTCTTGTTGGCGGTGCGGGGCGGTGGCATCGGTCGGTCTCCTGGTCGCTCTTGGAAGGGAGGGTCTTAGAAGGGAAGGTCGTCGAATTCCTCGCCGCTCTGCGGAGCGGGTTGGCGGGCTACGGTCGGTGAGGCGGGCGCCGCGGCCGAGGAACCCGCAGTTCCCGCCGAGCCGGACGTGCTGGACCGCTGGTCGTCGGGGACGGGCGCCTCGCCCTCGTCACGTTCGCGACGCTCGAGGGACGTGACCTGGTTGGCGACGAGTTCCGTGGTGTAACGCTTCTGGCCGGTCTGGTCTTCCCACTGTCGGGTCTGGATGCGGCCCTCGACATAGACCTTGTTGCCCTTGCGCAGGCGCTCGGCGGTCCGCTCGGCCTGCTGGCCCCAGACCACGATGCGGAACCACTCGGTCTCCTGCTGCCACTCGTCGCTGCCCTCGCGCCGCCACGAGCGATTGACCGCCACGGTGAACTGGGTGACGGCCTGGCCGCTTGGCGTGTAGCGCATCTCGGGATCACGGCCGAGATTGCCGATGATCATGCACTTGTTGAGGGACACGGCTCGACCTCCGGGTTCGGGGCGGCTATCAGTCGATGGCGGCCGGAGCCGCTTCGGTCTCCGACTCGTCGATGACCTCTGAATCGTCGAGCAGATCGTCATCGGGCGGCGGCGCGACGTCGGTGTCGTCATCTTCTCCGCCGGCGGCGTGTCGCGACCCGGTCGCGCGTTCGACACGCGTCACGAGGTGGCGCATCACTTCTTCGGTGATGTTCAGGCCGCGCTCGAGTTCGAGGACGGCTTCGGACGGCGCATCGAACAGGATGATGTAGTAGGAACCTTCTCGGAACTGGCCGATCGCATACGCCAGTCGCCGGCGGCCCCACGGGCTGACCTTGACGATCTGGCCGGATCCTGCGGTGATCGACCGAGTGGCTCGATCGAGCACGGCCTGGGTGCGGTCATCGGGCAGATCGGGCCGGACGACCAGCATCAACTCATAGCGACGCACGTGCAGATGGCTCCTTCCATCGGGATCGCCCCGCTCGACGGGCCGCATTCGAGGACGCGGACCATGACGACGGCGGAGCTGAAAGGGTCGGCCCGGAAGTATAGCAGGGGGACTCGGCGCGTCCGGCGCGCTTTGCTAGACTCGACCCGGCCCGCTTCGACCCGAATCACCGGTCGCGCGCGGCCCGATCCGAGATTGCCCGTGAGCCCGTCTGCCGGTCATGTCCTGCTCCTCGGGTCCCAGCCGGACGCGGACCTCCGCATCACCGGCATCCTGCAGGCCCATGGATTGCGGGTCAGTGCATCCGCTGATGCAGATGCGGGCATGGCCATGGCGGTGTCGGTGCAGCTGGTTGTCATCGATGGGCTGGCTGACGCTGCCGTGGCGATCTCCCTCTGCGAGCGGCTTCGCGCCGCGTCCGGGCTCGCTGACATGCCCATCCTGTGCGTCGCGTCCAGCGCCGATGTCGGTGAACGCGTCCATCTGCTCGAGGCGGGCGCGGACGACGTCATCGCCCGTCCGTTCGATACCACCGAGTTCGAAGCCCGCGTCGATGGGCTCCTGGCGCGGACCAAGCGCGGGGCCACGCTCACCGAGCGCCCGGGCCCCGCCAGCCCCGAAGGCGATGTCCCCCGCTCGATCGCGTTCTTCGGACCCAAAGGTGGCAGCGGGACGACCACCTTGGCGGTCAACGTTGCCGTGGCACTGGCGGCGCGGCGAGCTTGGTCGGTCGCTCTCGTCGATCTCGATCTCCAGTGGGGCGACGTGACGATGCTGCTCAACATCGTTGCCCGCCACACGGTATCGGACCTGGCGCACGACAGCGTGGGCCTGGCGGATCGGGACATGGTCCGGAGGTACGCCGTGCAGCACCAGAGTGGGCTGGCGGTCTACGGATCGGCCGCTCGACCCGATGACTCGGCGAGCGTGACGGCCGGCAACGTGTCCCAGTTGCTGGCGGCGTTGCGCGACACCTACCAGGTCGTCATCGTCGACGCTGGTTCGGCGTTGGACGCGGTGTCGCAGACGATCATCGAGCACGCTGACCGCTTGGTCATCCCGGTCATCCCGGAGATCCCCGGGCTGCGGGCCGTCAGGACGCTCCTCGAGATGCTGGCCGAGTCCGACCGGGGCAGCGAGAACCTCGTCCTCGTGCTCAACCACATCTTCCCGCGCGACATGATGCGGCGCGAGGAGATCGAAGGAGCGCTGGGCGGCAAGGTGGAGATCGAGCTGCCGCACGATCCGGTGCTCTATCTGGTCGGCGCGAACGCCGGTGAACCGATCGTCACCTCCGCTCCGAAGTCAGCGCCGGGCGACCGTCTCCTGGCACTCTCGGCGCTGCTGGCAGGCGATGGCGCGACGACGGCCACGAGTGCGCGTCCGGGCGACGCCCGTCAACGCTTCTCGTCGCTCCTCAAGCGAGGCTGAGCAGCCGGCTGGTACGGCCAACCTGCCGAGCGCGCCGGGCGGACGCCCGCCCGGTGTCGATCTGGACCGTGGTGCCGAAGCTGGGGTTCGAACCCAGACGCCCTTGCGGGCAGCGGAGTTTAAGTCCGCCGCGTCTTCCATTCCGCCACTTCGGCGCCGAGCGTGGTCGCGCCAGAGTGTAGTCCGGCGAGATACTGAGCCGGTCGGCTACCATCCCGCCAGCGGCGACCGAGCGGCCCAGACTCCGATCGCCCCGAGGAGGGACCATGATTCGAAGGATCATCGCCGGGGTGGCACTGGCTGCCCTGTTCACCGGATGCGTGACGGCTGCCTCACCGACGGTGCCCGGAGCCACGCCGACTCCCGCAACGGGTGCTACGGCCACGCCGGCGAACGGCGCCACTCCGACTCCCGCTACGGGTGCCACGGCCACGCCGGCGAACGGCGCCACTCCGACTCCCGCAGCCGCGGTGACACCGATCCCGACTGAGCCTGGCGCGGGCAGCCCTGAGCCGACCGTCGTCACGGACCCCGTTCTGGCGGCCGAATTCCCGACCAGCATCGATGGCAACCCCGTGAACAACCTGCAGACCGGCCAGTTCCTGGACGTCCTGGCAGGGATCTCCGACACGACCCGCACCGACCAGTTCCGCGCCGCCATGGCGGCGGCCGGCCTTGATATCGATACGCTGACCTTCGGCAACGCCGACGTCAGCATCAACGGCAACGACGAGTCGATCCAGGCCATCCGGACGCCAGGCAAGGACGCCAGCGTCATCGTCCAGAACTACGACATCCTGGCCACCATCGGGTCCGAAGACCCGGGGCCCACACTCGCCAGCGCGACCGTCGCGGGCAGGGCCGTGACGACCGCGACGGACCCCGTCGCCGAGACGACCGACTACCTCTACGTCAAGGGCGACACCGTCTTCTTCATCGCCGACCCGGGCCCCGACCTCGCGGCCACCATCATCGCGGCGCTGCCCTAGCGATCATCAGCGGCGCCGCCAGCTCCGGCGCCGCGATCCGGCTGGGGATCATCGAAGCCCCTGTCACAAGTGGGATGAAAGAAGGCGCAGCCGGACGAAGAGCGCGACGGCGATCGCGACCAGCAACACGCCAACTGCCGTCCAGAATCCATTGCCGCTCATCGCGCTGCCTGCGATCGTCCCGGTGCCCTGCCCGATCCAGAGCAGGCCGACCAAGAGCAGGACGACGGGGACGATCAGTCGGGACCTGGACATCGGGTTCTCCACGGGTTCGCGGTCCGGCGGAGCCGACCGTCGCAGCATGGTACGAGCAGTCCGCCGGACCGGTTTCTCGACGCGCTGAGCCATCGGTCAGGCGAGCTGCTTCCAGGTCGTGCCGCCCTTGCAGAACCAGAGTCGGTGCGACTTGTCGACGAACAGGTCGCCCGCATCCCCGCTCGTCGGGTGTGTGGCGGCGCCCGATGGCTGAAGCCTTACCTGCGCTGCCTTGCCACCAAAGACTCCGCCACGGCTGCCAGTCCCTGTGGCCAGGCCATAGACGCCGGTCAACGGCAATGGATCGGGCGCCAGCTGGTTGGGTTCAGATCCGCTGAAGCCAAGCACGCCCGTTTGCGTGTCGGAGGTGCCGATCACACCGGACGCGGTGTTTCCCTCGCCGAACCCGAAGACACCGCGAAATCACCGCTGTGGCCGGAGACGCCGATCCAATTCTGGCTGTCACCAGAGACGCCCGTGCCATCGACAGAAACACCCTGGACGCCATCGCCCCCGTCCGACCCGCCACCGCCATACACGGAGACGCCGGAATCGCTGATGGCATACACGCCGTAGCCGGACGGGCTGTAGGCCTTCACGCCGATCCCAGACGTCTTGCTCTCGCCGTACACCCCGATGCCAGTGGTCGTGTGGCCGACCACGGCCGTGCCAGCGCCGTGTCCGAAGTCGTCGTTGCTGGCGACCCACAGGACGATCCCGTTGTTGGCCCTGTTGCCGAGCGTCGTCTGCGAATTCACGTCGCCGTACGTGTCTCCGATCTGGATCGTATCGCCGTCGTTGTCTGCCGCGGCAACCGATAGCGGGCGGAGTGCGGCACTCGCAACGGTCGCGGCTGCGGCACCGGCGGCCGCGGTCAGCAACGTGCGGCGTGAGTGCGGCAGGTTCGAATCGATGCCCATGGAAGTCGGCTCCTTCTGACTGACGGTGCTGGGGGGTGGTCCAGTCTCCCCCCACCGTCAATCGCGACCGACCAAACCTGTCGTTGCTCGGTGAATCTGTCAGCTACTCCAACCAGCCGATGCCGAAGTCCCGCGAGAGCTTGCGGTACAGCGCTTCGTCCAACGATCCGTCGTCGTTCGCGGCGGCCAGGGCATCGAACCATCGGTCGAGACCGCCCGGGACGGCCAGGAACAGGTAGCGCGAGGGTGTCGTGAGGGGATTGCGGATGGCGTGAGGCAGGTTCTTCGGCAGGCGTCCCACACCGCCCGCCTCGAGGACCGCGGATCGATCGGGGAGCCGGACCTCCAGCGCACCCTCCAGGACATAGGCGATCTCATCCTCGCGGCTGTGGACGTGGAGCCGGTTGCCGGTTCCCGGCTCGAACGCCGACTCGAAGATGTAGATCGAGCCCTCCGATTGCTCGCTCGTGAGGCGGTGCGTCACCCCCAGGAAGTCCAGCCGCCTGCCCGTGTGCGCTGGAACGAAGACAGGTTGCGGATCACCAGCTTCGCGATCGCCCGCCTGCCGATCGCTGGTCACGCCCGCCATCTCGACTCCTCCATCGCCCAGGGCCAGGAGCGTAACCACTCGCATGCCGCTGCTCAAGTGCCAGCCCTCGGTCGGGTGTCGTCGTGGGGCCGTTTCGCGGGGAGGAAGTGGAGGCGACGACCGGATTCGAACCGGTGAATAGAGGTTTTGCAGACCTCCCCCTTAACCACTTGGGTACGTCGCCCCGCAGAGATTGGCTGGCCCTCGAGGATTCGAACCTCGGTTCACGGATCCAAAGTCCGGCGTCCTACCGCTAGACGAAGGGCCAGCGGGTGGGCCGGCGCCCAAGGAAGGGAATGGAGCGGAAGACGGGACTCGAACCCGCGACCCTCACCTTGGCAAGGTGATGCTCTACCAACTGAGCCACTTCCGCTCGATGCTCGCCGTTCCGGTTCCGAGGTGGTTGGTGCCGAGAGCCAGAATCGAACTGGCGACACCGCGATTTTCAGTCGCGTGCTCTACCAACTGAGCTATCTCGGCCTACCGGTGCGGCTCCGCCTATTCAACCACAGTCGCGCGGACCGGGGCAAGGATGGCCCGGAGGCTCAGTCGAGGCCCTGGAGTGCTCCCGTCGTCTTCGGGTCGAGCGGTGGCTGGCCGGAGAGCTCGCGCAGGCGGTTGATGCGGTCGAGGATGGGCGGGTGGGTCGACATCATGCCTGATGCCCGCTTCTCGAACTTCTTGATCGGATTGACGATATAGAGGTGCTGGGTGGCGCGATTGGCGACCTCCAGCACGTCCGGGTCAGCGGCGATGGTCGCCAGCGCGCGTTCGAGGCCGACCGGGTTGCGGGTCAGTTCCACGCTCGACGCGTCGGCCAGGTATTCGCGCTGCCGGCTGACTGCCAGCTGCACCATCCGGGCGAAGATCGGCGCGATGACCGCCAGCACGAGCGCGAGGACCAGCATGATCGCCGCCAGCCCTCCCCCGCCCGAGTCGCGGCCTCGGTCGCGTCCGCCGCCGGACATGCCGCCGAAGAAGGTGAAGCGAAGGAAGAAGTCGGCCAGCAGTGCGATGCTGCCCACGAGCGCCCCCACCAGCAGCGCGTACCGGATGTCCAGGTTGCGGACGTGGGACAGCTCGTGGCCCATCACGCCCTGCAGCTCCTCCCGATCGAGCTTCTGGAGGAGACCGCTGGTGATGGCGACGCTGGCGTGTTTCGGGTCTCGACCGGTGGCGAACGCATTCGGCGCGCTGTCATCGATGATGTAGACCTTCGGCAGCGGGATGCCCGCCGCGATCGTCAGCTCGGTGATCACGTTCATCAGCTGCGGCACGTCGTTGGGCGACACCTCGTGCGCGCTCGACGCGGCCAGCAGCAGGCTGTCGCCGGTGTAGTAGGTCGCCAGCGAGATGACCAGGGCGATGATGACCGCGACCGCGATGCCGACCTCGCCGCCCGTGACCGTCCGTCCGATCGCGAAGCCGATGGCGAAGCCGATGGCGCCCATCAGCGCCATCACGATCAGGACGAGCAGGAACGACTTGCGCCGATTCGAGGATTCCTCGTCGTAGAAGCTCTGGGTCTTGCCGAGGACCGTCATCCCCGGGGCTCAGCCAGGCGGCGTCTGGATGGGCGGAGCCGGCTGGTTCAGGTCGGCAGGCGGCGGCGTCAGCGACGCCGAGGGCGGCGGCGCAGAGAGGTTGGCCATCGACAGGTCGACCGTCGGGACGGCCTGGGCGGCCGGCTCGGCGTCGAAGAACTCGCGCTTGGCGAAGCCGAGGGGACCGGCGATCAGCACGTTCGGGAAGGTCGCGATCGAGGTGTTGTAGTCAAGGACGGTGGCGTTGTAGTGCTGGCGCGCGAATCCGATCTGGTTCTCAGTCGTGGTCAGCTGCTCCTGGAGCGCGAGCACGTTCTGGTTCGCCTTGAGATCGGGGTAGTTCTCGACGACCGCGAACAGCGAGCGCAGGGTTCCGGTGAGGGCGTTCTCCGCGGCGGCCTGATCGGCCGGACCCTTGGCACCGGCCGAGACAGCGTTGGCGCGCGCCTCGGTCACCTGGGTCAGGACGGACTGTTCGAAGCCCATGTATCCCTTGACCGCGTTGACCAGGTTGGGGATGAGGTCCCAGCGTCGCTTGAGCTGGACCTGGATCTGGGCGAACGCCTCATCGATCCGCAGGCGCCGCTGGACGAGGCCGTTGTAGATGAGGACACCGAAGATGACCACGACGGCCACGATGACCAGGATGATGATGACGAGCGGGTCCACGGACCTCCCTCTGCCCTGTCGGCACTGTTCGGTTTGAGTGCCCGTGCAGTCTAACGGGCATCGACGGTGGGCGGTGAGGGGCTCGAACCCCCGACTTCCTCGGTGTAAACGAGGCGCTCTACCAGCTGAGCTAACCGCCCGAAGGGAAATCGTAGCAGCGGCCGCTCGCGGCGAACCCCGATCAACGGGAGAGTGGTGCCCAGGCCGGGACTTGAACCCGGATGACTTGCGTCATACGCCCCTCAAACGTACGCGTATACCAATTCCGCCACCTGGGCACGAAGGGCTTCCCCGCCCCGATGAGGGATGGTACCGAGGGAGGGACTTGAACCCACACGACCTTGCGGCCACTAGGTCCTGAACCTAGCGCGTCTGCCTATTCCGCCACCTCGGCAGGGCGGACCGAACCTAATCGTTCGGCCTCGAAGCGAACCGCCATGCTAGCACGTCCCAGTACCGATCCTCCGGCTGGGCGACCTGGCGCGTCGCCGGCCCGCTCAAACCCGAGCGAACCACGAAGACCTGGTCAGGGAAGACGAGCGGGACGATGGGCATCTCCCGCCCGAGGTCCGCCTGGAGGGCCCGGAAGCGATCGAAGCGGGTCGCGTCATCGGCTTCGAGCCGCGCCTGGCTGAGCAGCGTATCCATGACGCTCGACTGGAATCCCGAGATGTTGGTGCCGCCGACCACGGCTTCCCCAGAGAAGAGCAGCGGGTAGAGGTCCGGATCCAGGCCGAGATCGATATCGAGCAACACGACGTCGAACAGCCCCGGGCGCAGGCGGTCGTTGACCAGGTCGGCCGGTGGCAGCGCCGTCACGCTGACCGACAGCCCGATGGCCTGCCAGTCGCCGGCGACGATCTGCGCGATGGCGGCGGCCAAGGCGTCCGTCGCCGCGTCGCTGGTGAGCAGCTCGATGTGCACGGGGTCGGTCGCGCCGGGCATCCGCCAGCCGTCGGCGGACTGCGTCCAGCCTGCCTCGCGCAGCCCGATCTCGGCGCTCTGAGGGTCGAAGAACGGCGCCGCCGAAGCCTGCTGATCGAACACGAACGAGGCCGGCGCGATCGGCGTCCGGACGCCGACAGCCGCTCCCCCGAAGACCTGATCCGTGATGGCATCACGGTCGATGGCGCTCGACAGGGCACGCCGCACGGTCGGGTCGCGCATCACGCCCGACGCGAAGCGAAGGTTCGGAACCAGTGTCACGACACTGCTGCCGGGATAGTGGAGCGCGGTCGTGTCCGGCTCCCCGGCCAGGCGCTGGGCGTCCGATGGGCTCAGCCCAGCGACCGCATCGACCCGCTGTGCTTCGAACGCCTGCGCCTCGCTGGCCGCGTCCGGGAAGAGCAGGAACCGGTACCGGTCGAACCAGCTGCGGGGTGCGGCGGCGGCGTGCGAAGTCGGTTCGGGCACGGGTGCCAATGGGCCGGGAGCGTAGGTGCTCTCGACGCCGCCCATCGGCGGCCCCACCCGCTGGAGCGTCACGTCAACGGACGTCATGCCCACGAAGGCGAACAGCCCATCCCCGACCGGATGGCGGTCGAATGGGTCGGTCCGCACGGCGGCCACCGATTCTCCGCCAAGCAGGTGGGCAGGCACGAGCGGCTGCGTCATGGCGGAGAGGAAGCCGCCCAACGGCACGGCGAGCCGGAACACGACCGTGAAGCGATCCAGCTGCGAAACGGTGATGCCGCCCCACGAGCCAGCGCCTCGGCCGTCGTAGGCCGGGTCGGTCAGGATGGCAAAGGTGGCGACGACGTCATCGGCGGTGAACGGCTGGCCATCGTCCCAGCGCACGTCGGTGCGGAGATGGAAGGTGTAGCTCGATCCGCCACCATCGATCGTCCACGATGCCGCCAGGTCGGGGGCCACGCGACCGTCGGCGCCGAGGCGGACGAGGCCGCGGAACAGCAACGCGCTGATCGACCGTTCGGCGGGCGTGGTGGCGAACAGCGGATCGAGCGTTTCGACCGGGCCGACGGAACCTTCGGTGAATACGCTCGGCGGGGCCGGTGTCGGCAGCGCCGCGAAGGACGGACGCGGCGGGATCGTGAGCGGCACCGTGGCGGCCATGCCAGCGCCCATGCCGATCAGGGTGAGGAGTGCGGCGATGACGAGGAAGGTATCGAGCCGCCGCATCGTGGCTCCGGACGTGAGACGCGCCGCGCGGCGCGCCCGGCTACTGCCCGGTCGTCGCTGCGACCGGGGCCGCGTAGTTCAGGAAGCCGAGCATCGAAACGAGCGCCCACAGGACGACCAACACAACGGTGAACTGGTAGAGGCGCTTCTCGACGCCACGGCGGCTGCGGAAGACGGACGAGTCACCGCCGAACGCGGCCGACAGTCCAGCGCCGCGCGCCTGCAACAGGACCGAGGCCATCAGGCCGACGCAGACGACGATCTGGGCGAGGCCGAGGAGAGTATCCACGGTTCTTCGAGCTTCCTCCGGTCGGTTGGTGCGAGCGCCGAAGGATAGCACGGGCGGGGCGGCTCAGCCGTCGATGAGTGAGTGCCCGGTCATCCCTTCCCATCGCGGCACACCGGCGATGTCGAGCAGGGTCGGAGCGACGTCGGCGAGCACGCCGTCGCGCAGGCGGCGGCCGTCCATGGCACGTCCTGCGATGAGCAGCGGCACCGGGTTCAGCGAGTGCGCCGTCACGGGGTGGCCTTCGGCATCGGTCATCTCGTCGGCATTGCCGTGGTCGGCAGTGATGCACAGGATGGCGTCGGTCGTCGGGACACCTGCGGGGTCGGGCCGGAGGGTCGCCGCCGCGACCCGCGACAGGCACCCATCGAGCGTCTCGAGCGCGGCGACGGTCGCTGCCCACACGCCCGTGTGACCGACCATGTCGGCGTTGGCGTAGTTGGCGGCGATGAAGTCGTAGGCGTCGCTGCCGATCGCGTCGAGCAGGACGTCGGTCACACCGGCGGCACTCATCTCCGGTTGGAGGTCGTAGGTCGCGACCTTCGGGCTGGGCACGAGCCGGCGGTCCTCGCCCGGCCATGGTTCCTCGACGCCGCCATTCAGGAAGTAGGTGACGTGGGCGTACTTCTCCGTCTCGGCCACGTGCAACTGCCGCCAACCGAGATCCGAGAAGGTCTGCGCCAGGCTTCTGACGACGAGCGGCGGGAACGCCACGTGGACGGGCAGCCCCTCCTCGTACTCGGACATGGTCGTCACGAAGAGATCGCCTGGGCGGTGGCCGCGGTCGAAACCGCTGAAATCGTCACCATCGACCAGGGCGTGGGTCATCTCGCGGGCGCGATCGGCCCGGAAGTTGAAGACGATGACGGCGTCCCCGTCGCGCATCCGTCCATCGACGCCCTCGATGACGGTCGGCGCGACGAATTCATCGTTCTCGCCGCGCTCGTAGGCCGCGGCGATGGCGGCCGCGACCGACGGTGCTCTCAGCCCCTCGCCATGGACGAGGGCGTCGTAAGCCTTTGCCACGCGATCCCAGCGCCGGTCGCGGTCCATCCCGTAGTAGCGGCCGCCGACGGTGGCGATGTGCGCAGCCGGGTGGGCGACGTGGAGGCGCTCAGCAAGATCGGCCGCCTGGTCGACCGCCGAGCGCGGCGGCACGTCACGGCCGTCGAGCAGGGCGTGGATCGCGACATCCTCCGCTCCGAGGGAGCGCGCCAGCGATGCGACGGCGACGAGATGGCGGTCATGCGCATGGACCCCGCCCGGCCCGATGAGTCCGATGAGGTGGAGCCGCGCTCCCGGCCGGGCGCCGCGCTCGCAGGCGGCACGTAGGGCCGCGTTGGCCGTGAAGCTCCCATCCGCGATGGCCGCATCGATGCGTGGCAGGTCCTGCAGGACGGGCCGCCCTGCCCCGAGGTTGAGATGCCCGACCTCGCTGTTGCCCATCTGCCCGGGCGGCAACCCGACGGACCCCTCGGACGCCCCGAGCTGACCGTGCGGCCAGCGCGCCAGGAGCGCCCGCCAGCCGGGCATGCGCGCGGCGGCGATGGCGTCGCGCTCCGGGTAGCGCCCGATCCCGAATCCGTCGAGGATGACGAGGACGATCGGTCGCGGACGGGTCACGCGTGGCCGGCGGGCGCCAGGTCGGCAGCTGCGTGGCGCGCCCGAGCGGTGAGCGCCGCACGGGCGACGATGCCCGCCATCTCATCGACCTTCAGGCTCGCGCCACCCACCAGCGCACCATCGATCGAAGGCTCGGCCAGGAACTCACCGATGCTCGCGCTCGTGACGCTGCCGCCATAGAGAACGGCCAGGGCTGCGGGATCCGCGACGCCCGACTCGGCACACGCGGCGCGGATGGCATCGGCCATCGCAGCAGCGTCCGAGCCACGCGCCGTGCGGCCGGTGCCGATCGCCCAGACCGGTTCATACGCGACCACCAGCCCTGGATCGAGGCCGCCGTCGAACGATGCCGCGGCCGCAAGCGCCGCAGCGAGCTGGTTTCGGACGGTCGATTCGGCTTGCCCCGCCTCGCGCTCCTCCAGGCTTTCACCGACGCACAAGATGGCGCGCAACCCGAACTCGCGGCAGCGCCCAAGTTTGCGGCCGATGAGCGCGTCCGTCTCGCCGTCGTCGCGCCGCCGCTCCGAGTGGCCGACGATGCACCACGTGGCGAGGCCGGCCAGCATCGGCGCCGAGATCTCGCCGGTGTACGCGCCGAACGCCTCGGCATGCACGTTCTGGGCTCCGACCGAGATGCCCGTCCCACGCAGCGCTTCACCGACCGCCGTGAGTGACACGAACGGCGGGCAGATCACCCGGTCGACCAGCGGCTCGTCGGTCGCTGCCGCCATCGCGGCCGCCAGTCGACCCGCGTCGGCCGGGGTCGTGTTCATCTTCCAGTTGGCGACGATCAGGACGGGGCGCATGACCCAATCATCCCACGCGATGGCCGATACCCCGCGCTGCCGCATCTTCGCCATCGGACCGTTCCGCGGCGGCCTCAAGCCGCCCGAGCGCTCGCTGCACGCGCCCACGGTCGGCCGCGAGCGCGGCGGCCATCTCGGTCAACGATTGCCCGGGTTCCTCCCGGCGCAGCCGGGCCACCGCCTGGTCGAATGCCGACATCCGCCCGAGCTTGCCCGACGCCGCCAACGCGTCGATGGCCGCCACCTGCCGGTTCGCCGTGACCACCGCCCGCAGGAGATTGGCACCCTCGGCGTTGAGCACCCGGTTGAGCTGCCCTTGCAGTGCCCGCGTCACACCGCGCGACTCGAACTCCAGGGTCGCCGCGGTCGCTCCCGCCCGGCGGAGAAAGGTCAGCATCCGTTCCTGCCCCTTCCACGTCACGACGCCACGTCCTCGACGGACGCGCGACGCGGCCCCCATGCCAGCCTCCTCGAGCCGCGCCGCGAGCACCTCCGCATCCCCGATGGGCAGCACGAACTCGAGATGCGCCCCGCCGGGCGTCAGGCTGAGCGAACCGCAGGCGAGGAACCGGCCGCGCAGCCAAGCCATGCGGCAGTGTTCGGCGGCCCGCGACCAGTCGAAGCCCGGCTCGGTGCTGCTGGGCCGCTCGTTCGTGTCATCGAGGCGGACCGCCAGGCGCGCCACGGCCGGGGAGCGGGCACGACCAAGGGCGGCGTCGCCAAGACCCGCCCGTTCCGCTCTCCGGCAGCACGCGCGCGTGGGCTCGATCGCGGCCAACTCGGCGCGCAGCGCGGCGACGAGGTCTCGCTCGCGCTCCACGGCTCCCCTCAGGCGGTTCGAGCGACCACGTGGGCCCGCGGCGCGGCTCGCTCCTCAGCGAGATGGACGAGGACGGCCGCCAGCTTGTGCGAGTCATGGAGGTGGGCGTTGTCGTCATCGACGACGTCGGCGAGGACCACCGCCGGCCGTTGGTCGGCGGACGGCACATCGATCGACACCGACTCGGACTGATCGCCGGGAACGGCACGTGCCCCGAGATGATCATTGGCGACGACCGTGTCGATGAGCCCGCCGACACCGTGGGCGTTCAGGGCCGCGAGGTGCTCGCCAAGCGTGTACCCCTCGGTCTCGCCGATCTGGGTGGCGACGTTGGCGACATAGACGCGCAGACCCGTGGCCGCCTCGAGCGCCGCGCGGATCCGTGGTACGAGCAGGCTCGGCAACAGGCTCGTGTAGAGGCTGCCCGGGCCGAGCACGATCAGGTCGGCCCCGGCGATGGCGTCGATGGCCTCATCGCAGGCGGAGACCGCCTGCGGCGTGATCCAAACGCGCCGAATGCCGCGCGCGCGGGCGATGACCGATTGGCCCTCCAGCGAGCGACCATCGGCGAGTTCCGCGTGAAGCGTCAAGGCGACGGGCGCGACGGGCACGACCTGGCCGCGCACGGCGAGGACCCGGTTCGACTGGCGGACGCCCTCCTCGAAGTCGCCCTCGATGTCCGACAGGGCGGCGATGAGCAGGTTGCCGAAGGCATGGCCGCTGACGCCGGCCAGGCCCGGCTCTCCGGGCGTGCCCGGTTCGCTCGGGAAGCGGTACTGGAGGAGCCGCGTCATGGCCGGTTCGGCGTCGGCCAGCGCCGCGATGCAGTTGCGCAGGTCGCCCACCGGCGGCAACCCGAGCTCCTGGCGGAGCATCCCCGATGAGCCGCCGTCATCGGCCACGGTGACCACCGCGGTGATGTTGCTGGTCATCTCCTTGAGGCCGCGCAGCAGGACCGACAGCCCCGTCCCACCGCCAATGGCGACGATGCGCGGTCCGCGTGCCAGGGAGCGCTTCTGGTAGATCAGTTCCACCAGTGGCTCCGTTCGAGCGGGGAACGGTTCGAGCAGCACATTCAGGAGACGCCACGAGCCGTACAGGAAGACCCCGCCGCCGATGACGATGACGACCAACGGCCGCAACGCGAGGGGCAGGAACTGCAGACTGACCAGATCGAAGAGCTGACCGGCCGGACTGTCGGGCGAAGCGTCGCGAAAGACGTTGCGGATGATCAGGGCACCGGCCAGGGCGAGCACCAGTTCACCGAGGAAGACGACGGCCAGCCAGCGCTTGATGCCGATGCCGGGCCGCATCCAGCGCCGCAATCGCGAGGCGCGCGATTCGTGCCCGCGCGCCGGTCGGAGGGGCATCGGGCGCTCGTACCGGCTCACATGCGCTCCAGTTCACGGTGCCAGACGTCGACGGGGCCGTACCCGGCCGCTCGCCAGTCCTCAGCGATGGCCTCCGCGATGGAGACCGACCGATGGTAGCCACCGGTGCACCCGATGGCGACGGTAAGACGAGTCTTGCCCTCCCCTTGGTACGCGGGGATGGCGAATGCGAAGAAGCCATGAGCGAAGGCGAGGAACTCCTGGGTCACCGGCTGCCCGAGCACGAACGTTCGAACCGGCTCGGTCAGTCCCGACAGGGAGCGCAATTCGTCGATGTAGAACGGGTTCTCCATGAAGCG
>PNAP01000007.1 GCA_003169735.1 Chloroflexota bacterium
GACCGCGCGATCCTGCCGATGACCGTCGTGGGTCTCATGGCCGGGCTGGCACTCACCTGGGCCGGAGACAACGAGGCGGCTGCCATCGTATGGACCATCCCTGCGGTCGTGGTGGCGGTTCGGCTCACGTGGGCGATCGTGCGCGACCTCGCGCATGGCGAGCTCGGCGTTGACCTCATCGCGATCCTTGCCATCGGCGGGGCGCTCCTGCTCGGCGAGCCGCTCGCCGCCGGGGTGATCGGGGTCATGCTGGCCACCGGCGAGGCGTTGGAGCGATATGCGCAGGGTCGAGCTCGCCGCGAACTGACGGCCCTCCTCGGACGGGCACCGCGACACGTCCAGCGATACGTCGATGGCCGACTCGAAACGACTCCCATCGAAGCCGTAGCCCCCGGCGACCTGCTTGCCATCCGCCCCGGCGAGGTGGTGCCGGTCGATGGGATGGTCGTAGGCAGCCCGGCCGTCCTCGACGAATCCGCACTCACCGGCGAGTCGCGGTTGGCGACCCGCGAGGAAGGCGACCCGGTTTCCTCCGGCACGGTCAATGCCGGCTCGTCGTTCGATCTCCGTGCCTCCGCAACCGCCGCCGACAGCGCATATGCCGGGATCGTCCGTCTCGTCCAGGAGGCACAACACAGCAAGGCACCATTCGTCCGACTCGCGGACCGGTACGCCCTCATCTTCGTCCCGTTCACCCTGGCCATCTCTGCGGCGGCTTGGCTCGTGTCCGGCGACCCCACTCGCGCCCTGGCGGTCCTGGTCGTGGCGACGCCCTGCCCGCTCCTGCTCGCCGCCCCGATCGCGATCGTCGCAGGGATCTCGCGCGCCGCGCGGCGTGGCGTGATCGTCAAGGGCGGCGGTCCGCTCGAGACCCTGGCCCGAGCTCGGGTCATGCTGTTCGACAAGACGGGAACGCTGACCGCGGGCCGACCGAAGCTGGCCACGATCGACGTTGATCCGGCCACGGAGCCGGCGGCCATGGATCAGGGCGAGGTCCTCCGGCTGGCGGCCTCGGTCGAGCAGTTGTCGCCGCATGTGCTCGCCGGTTCGATCGTGCATGAAGCCCGCGAACGGGGACTCGAGCTGTCCATGCCCGACGGGGTCGTCGAGACGCCCGGCGCCGGCGTGACCGGACTCGTTGACGGTCGGCAGGTGGCGGTGGGCACGGCGGAGTGGTGCGCCGGCGAAGGGCAGCTTCCGCGATGGGCACGCGATGTCCGGCGCCGTGCCGCGATCGAGGGCTCGACGTGCGCCTTCGTGCGTATCGACGATGCGGTTCGTGGCGTCCTGGTCCTCGACGACCCGCTCCGGCCCGAGACCCCGCGGGCGATCCGCTCGCTTCGGCGGATCGGCTTCACCCGGATCGTGATGGTCACGGGCGACAACGCGGCAGTCGCCGACATCATCGGGTCGGCCATCGGCGTCGACGCGGTCCTTGCCGACCGAGTGCCGTCGGAGAAGGTCGATGCCGTCCACGCCGAGCGGTCGGACGCCTCCGGCCCGATCGTGATGATCGGCGACGGGCTCAACGACGCACCCGCCCTGGCCCTCGCCGACGTCGGCGTTGCGATGGGGGCCAGGGGTGCGAGTGCCTCTTCCGAGGCGGCCGACATCGTGATCACCGTGGATCGACTCGACCGCCTGACCGAAGCGGTCCAGATCGCCCGACGAGCGCGCTCGATCGCCGTCCAGAGCGTCGTCCTCGGGATGGGCATGTCCATCGTCGCGATGGCCGCCGCGGCGCTCGGGTTCCTTCCGGTCGTCGCCGGGGCGATCCTTCAGGAGGCGATCGATGTCATCGTGATCCTCAATGCGCTCCGCGCGCTGCGAGGCGGTGTGGAAGTCCCGACGCGGATCACCGGCTGGACCGAGACGAGCGCACGCCTGCGCACTGCGCACATCGAACTCGCGCCGTCCATCGCCCGCATCCGCGCCACGGCCGATGTCCTCGACGGCATGCCTGCAGCGGCCGCGTCGGTCGCGCTCAAGGAAATCTGCCGGTTCGTGTCGGATGATCTCCTGCCGCACGAGGAACTGGAGGACCGGACCATCTACCCGATGCTCGCCACGGCGATGGGCTCCGACGACGCGACCGCTTCGATGCACCGGACGCATCAGGAGATCTTCCGTCTCGCGCGGCTGCTCGATCGCCTGGTCCGCGACCTCCCGCCTGAGGGTCCGAGCGGCGACGATCGGACGGATCTCCAACGCCTCTTGTATGGCCTGGAAGCGATCCTTCGCCTGCACCAGGCGCAGGAGGAGGACCTCTACATGTCGATCGGCGACCGCACCCCACCGGCCGAACGACCGACCTCCGTCACGGCACCCGTCCGGCCCTGAGATCAGGCCTCGACGTAGGCCGCGAGGTGCTCTCCAGTAAGGGTCGAGCGCGCCGCGACAAGGTCCGCCGGCAGGCCAGCGAAGACGACTCGTCCTCCGTCGTGACCCGCGCCGGGGCCGAGGTCGATGATCCAGTCGGCGTGCGCCATCACCGCGAGGTGATGTTCGATCACGATCACCGACTTCCCGGCGTCGACCAGCCGGTCCAGCAGCCCGAGCAGCAGCTCGACATCCGCCAGATGCAGACCCGAGGTCGGCTCGTCGAGCACGTAGGTCCCACCGTCGGTGGCCATCTGGATGGCCAGCTTGAGCCGCTGCCGTTCGCCGCCCGAGAGCGTGGTGAGTGGCTGGCCGAGGGTCAGGTACCCAAGCCCGACGTCGGCCATCCGGCTCAGCGTCGCGCGCGCAGCCGGAGTCTTCGCCTCGCCTGCGCTGAAGAACGCCAGCGCCTCGTTGACCGACATCGCGAGCACCTCGCTGACGTCCTTGCCGCCGAGCTTGTACTCGAGCACGCTGGCGTCGAACCGTCGGCCTTCGCACTCCTCGCAGACCGACTCCACCGTCTCCATGAAGCCCAGCTCGGTGTAGATCATGCCGTTGCCGTTGCAGACCGGGCAGGCGCCCTCGGAGTTGCTGCTGAACAGCGCGGGCTTGACGCCGTTCGCCTTCGCGAATGCCGTCCGGATCGGGTCGAGGAGCCCGGTGTACGTCGCGGGGTTGCTGCGCCGCGACCCCTTGATCGGCGCCTGGTCGATGGAGACGACCCCCACGTCCCTGGAGATCGAGCCGTGGATCAGCGAGCTCTTGCCCGAGCCGGCCACGCCCGTGACGACGCATAGCAGGCCGAGCGGGATATCCACGTTCACGTCCTGGAGGTTGTGCTGAGTAGCGTGGCGGATCTCCAGCGTGCCGCTGGGATTGCGGACCGTTGGCTTGAGGGCAGCCCGGTACCCGAGATGGCGTCCCGTCAACGTGTCGCTCGCTCGAAGCCCCTCGACCGTACCCTCGAAGCAGACCGTACCGCCGTCGGAGCCGGCGCCCGGGCCCAGGTCCACGACATGGTCGGCGATCTCGATCACCTCGGGCTCGTGCTCGACCACGAGCACGGTGTTGCCCTTGTCGCGCAGCTCCCGGAGGAGCTTGTTCGTCCGCTGGACGTCATGGGGGTGGAGCCCGGTGGTGGGTTCGTCGAAGATGTATGTGACATCGGTCAGGGACGACCCGAGGTGGCGGATCATCTTGACGCGCTGCGCCTCGCCGCCCGAGAGCGTGCTCGACGGCCGATCGAGCGAGAGGTAACCCAGCCCGATGTCGACGAACGAGTCGAGCGTCTGCCGAAGCGCGCCGATCAGCGGCGCCGCCGACGGCTCGTCGAGGGCACGGATCCAGTCTGCCAGATCGGTCACCTGCATCGCGCAGGCATCGGCGATGTTGATGCCCCGGATCCGCGACGATCGGGCCGGGTCCGCAAGGCGGGTGCCGCCGCAATCCGGGCAGGCGGTGAAGGTGACCGCCCGGTCCACGAACGCTCGGATGTGGGGCTGCATCGCGTCGGCGTCCTTGGACAGGTACGACGACTGGATCCGCGGCACCAGCCCCTCGTAGGTCATGTTGATGCCCTCGATCTTCATCCGGACGGGCTCGTGGTAGAGCAGGTCGTGGCGCTCCTGCTCGGTGTAGTCCCGGATCGGCTTGCGAGGGTCGATGAAGCCTGATGACGCATAGAGGCGGTAGTTCCAGCCGCCCGCGGTGTAGCCCGGGATGGTCAGGGCGCCCTCGGCCAGCGACTTGGAGTCGTCGTACAGCTGGCTGAGGTCGAAGTCGGAAACAGTGCCCGTGCCCTCGCACCGTGGGCACATGCCGCCGGTGCTGGAGAGGGACCGCGCGACGGTCTTGCCCTCGCCGCGCTCGATCGTGACCGAAACGCTGGCCTTGACTGATGGCACATTGAAGGAGAACGCCTGGGGGGAGCCGATGTGCGGCTGCCCGAACCGGCTGAAGAGGATGCGCAGCATCGCGTTGGCATCGGTGGCCGTGCCGACCGTCGAGCGGGGATTGCCGCCCATCCGCTCCTGGTCGACGATGATCGCCGTCGTCAGACCTTCGAGCACGTCAACGTCCGGCCGCGCCAACGTCGGCATGAAGCCCTGAACGAAGGCGCTGTAGGTCTCGTTGATCATCCGTTGTGACTCGGCCGCGATCGTGCCGAACACGAGCGAACTCTTGCCGGAACCGGAGACGCCGGTGAAGACCGTCAGCCGGCGCTTCGGGATCTCGACGCTGAGATCCTTCAGATTGTTCACGCGTGCGCCCTGCACGCGGATCAGGTCGTGGCGGTCGGCAACGGGGAGCGCCTGCGACACCTTGTCGGTCCTCGTCGTCAGCTTGCGGCTTTCTTCACGAGCGCAGCTAGCCGTGCCTCGTCGGCGGCGGTCAACTTCGTCAGCGCATAGGACGTCGGCCACATGGCGCCTTCGTCGAGCTTCGCTGCTTCTTCGAACCCGAACGTCGCGTACCGCTGGTTGAACTTCTGCGCGCTCTTGAAGAAGCAGACGACCTTACCGTCCCTGGTATACGCGGGCATCCCGTACCACGTCTTCGCCCAAAGGTTCGGCGCAGTCTCATGGATCATCGCGTGGAGCCGCTCGGCCATCGTGCGATCCGACACCTGCATCCCGGCGATCGCCTCGACCACGGCACGTTCGCCTTCCGCCTTGTCCTTGTTCGACCGCTCCTCAGCCTTCATCTCCTGGGCGCGAGCCTTCATCGCGGCTCGTTCTTCGTCCGTGAATCTCGGCGCCTTCTTCGTGTCCGTCATGGCAGGTTTCCTCCTCGGCGAGTCTTGATGGGGACGACGTTCATGCTAGGGAGCCCCCGCCGCCACGGCTTCTCCAAAACGACTCGATCGCATCGCCACTACCCGAGGTCGATGATCCGGAATCCGTCGGCGGCATCCGTGCCGATCTTCGCGCCACCCTCGCGCGCCCATTCCCGGATCCGTGCTTCGAGCTCGTCGGGCTTCTTGATCTGGCTGCGGTGCTCGCGCAGCGCGGCGATCTTGACCCCGACCGTCTTCGACGTGTCGATCCAGACCGTCGGCCGGTCGGTCCAGAAGAGGTACATCCACTTGACCACGTGCGCGTCGAGGCCCTCGTTGATGGCGAGGTGGGGGAACGCCATCGGGTTGCGCGCGGCGGGATAGACCGCGTCGCAGGCTGCGATCGCCGATGCCCGATGGTCGGTGTGCTGGATGTAACCCTCGTCGTGGATGAGGACCGTGGGGTCCATGGCCAGCACCGCGTCGGGCTTGAACGTCCGGATCAGTCGGACGAGCTGCTCGCGCAGCGGCAGGTCATTCTCGAGCGCGCCGTCCGGCCGATGCAGGAACGTGACCGCCTCGTACCCGACGATGGCGGCCGCGGCGCGTTGCTCCGTCTCGCGCGTGCGGGCCAGCTCCAGCGGGTCGGCACGCGGATCCTCGCCGCCCGCGTCACCGCTGGTGCAGCACACGAGGTGCGCGACGGATCCTGCCTGCACCCACGCCGCCACTGTGGCGGCAGGACCGAAATCGGCATCGTCGGGATGGGCCACGATGACCATCACGCGCTCGGGTCGCTGGTCATGCGCGGGATGCGTCGGAGTGGTCATCGGGACGGCGTCGGCGTCCGTCGGAAGGGGATCCGGGAGCGGTTCTGAAGGGCTCGTCATGGGGCTCGATCGCCTCTTGCGCGGGTGAATCGGGGGAGTATGCTTCCGGCCGAGGCATCGCTCGTCTCCCCCCACGGGCGATGCCTCATGCTGGCGTGGCTCAGGATCTGGCGCGCTCCTCCGCCAGCGCAGCGAGCACATCGGCGGCGTGGTCGTCCGGGACCACTTTCGGCCAGACCCGGGCGATCCGACCCTGCGGATCGATCAGGAAGGTCGAGCGCCGGACGCCCATGTACGGCTTGCCATAGTTCATCTTCTCGACCCACGTCCCATAGGTCTCGGCGACGGCGTGATCGGCATCGGCGATGAGCGTGAACGGCAAGCCGAACTTCGCTTTGAACCTCGCCTTGCTGCCCGAGCCGAGGATGCTGATGCCCCAGACCTCGGCATCACTGGCACGGACGCGATCGTATGCATCTCGGAAGGAGCACGCCTCGGTGGTGCAGCCCGAGGTGTCGTCCTTGGGGTAGAACCAGAGGATGACCCAGTGGCCACGTTCGTCGCTCAGCCGGCGCGGCGCACCGGTGTCGTCGGGCAGGGTGAAGTCCGGCGCCACCTCGCCAACGGCGGGCATGATCGAAGGGAGCGATGCCGCAGGAGTCGTATCCATCGTCATCGCGGGAGCATACCCGCCTCCGGAAGGGAGACCACGCCGGCCGGGTCGACCGTCAACGTCAGGGCGTCACCGAGCGCGGGCAGCGGGACCCAGCGGGCATCGAGTTCGAGTGGCGGCGCGTTCGGCACGTCCAGGCGCACCCGTACGTGGTCGCCGCGGAAGATGCGCGCGCTGACAGTGCCACGGATGCTCCCCGACGGGTCCGGCGAGAACGCGTCGGGGTGGATGACCAGCCGCTGCCGGCCGGGCGCCACCTCGGCCGAAACGGAGATGACTCCCCACGGTGTGGTCGCGATGCGCGCGGCGACGGTGGCCAGGCAGATGTTCTCGAATCCCAGGAAGCGGGCCACGAACTCGGTCGGTGGCGTCAGCCAGAGCGCCTCCGGGGCAGCGTCGGCCTCGATGCGGCCATCGTGCAGGACGACCGTCCGGTCGGCCACGCCGAGCGCCTCTTCCTGGTCGTGCGTCACATAGAGCACGGTCAACCCGAGCTGGCGGAAGATCGATCGCAACTCGAAGGGGAGCCGTTCGCGCAGGCCGCGATCGAGCGAGCCGAGCGGCTCGTCGAGCATCAACAGGCGCGGCGAGGGTGCGATGGCACGCGCCAGGGCGACGCGCTGCTGCTCGCCGCCCGAGAGCCGATCGACCGACCGATGCTCCATCCCCGGCAACCCCACGAGCGCGAGCACTTCCTCGACTCGCGCCCGGACGGCCCCGGCCGTGGCGCCCTCGCCGCGCATCCGCAGGCCGAAGGCCACGTTGTCGAAGACGTCGCGATGTGGGAACAGCGCGTAGTCCTGGAACATCAGCCCGAAGCTGCGTTCGTGGACCGCGACGCCGGCCAGGTCGCGCCCGTCCCAGCTGATCCGGCCTCCGCTCGGCGCCTCGAGTCCGGCGATCAGCCGCAGGAGCGTCGTCTTACCGGCGCCGCTCGGGCCGAGCACGCTCACCAGCTCGCCCTCGGCGACGGAAAGGTCGATATCGGTGAGCACCGGCCGGTCCCCGAATCGAGCGCTGACGTTGACCAGCTCGAGCATCAGAAGCTCACCGCCTCGTTGCCGCGCAACCGTTCGATGACGAGGATCGCGCCACCGGTGAGCACCATCAGGATGGCGCTCATGGCCATCGCTTCGGCGAAGTTGAGCGTGCCGGGCAGGCCGAGCAGCCGGTAGATGGCGACCGGCACGGTCGGCGTGTCGGGCCGGGCGATGAACAGCGTCGCTCCGAACTCCCCGAGCGAGACCGCGAACGCGAAGCCGCTGCCGATGAGCACGGCACGCACGATGACCGGACCGTCGATCTCGCGCCAGACCCGTCGCGGCGAAGCGCCAAGCACGGCGGCCGCCTCGCGCAACCGCGGTTCGATGGAGCGGATGAGCGGCACCGTGGCACGCACCACGAACGGGATCGCCACCAGCGTGTGGGCGAGCGGGATGAGCAGCGGCGAGGTGCGCAGGTCGATCGGCGGCCGATCCAACGCCACGATGAACCCGAAACCGAGCGTCACCGCCGACGTGCCCAGCGGCAGCATCAGCAGCGCATCGAAGCCGCGCGACAGCCAACCTGTGCGGTAGGCGATGACCGCCGCCGCAAGCAACCCCAGCGCGGTCGCCAGCAGCATCACGAAAAGCGCGAATCCGAGCGAGTTGGTGACCGCCTGGATGGGCGCCACGAACAGCCCGCTCTGACTCCCGACCGTGAACAGCCCCTGGTACGCGGCCAGCGAGTAGCCGCCATCGCCGGCGAACGATCGCTCGACCAGCACGGCCAGCGGCACGACCAGCAGGACGAGCATCGAACCGACCGTCGCCGCGACGATCGCCTTGGCACGCCGCCCGGACGGCGGGCGCGCGACATCGGCCGCCGCCCGCAGACGACCCGTGACCGCCAGCCGTTCCTGTGTTCGCGCGTAGAGGACGAGCAGGGCGAAGACGCCGACCACCTGGAGGATGGCCAGGGCCGCCGCCGCCGGCAGGTCGAGCAGTTCGGCCGTCGTCCGGTAGATGTCGACCTCGAGCGTCGCCGTCCCCTGGCCGCCGAGCAACAGGATGACGCCGAACGATGTGAAGGTGAACAGGAAGACGATCGACGAGGCGGAGATGATGGCCGGCCGCAACTGCGGCAGCGTCACCTCGCGGAAGGCTCGCCAGCGGCTGGCGCCGAGCACGCGGGCCGCCTCCTCGGTGCGCGGATCGAGGCGCGACCAGACGCCGCCGACGAGCCGCAGCACGACCGCGTAGTTGTAGAAGACGTGCGCCAGCAGGATCGCCCAGATGCTCCCCGCCAGATCGACGCCGATGGGGCTGCGCGGCCCGAGCAGCGCGAGGAACGCCGACGCCACGACCACGGTCGGAAGCACGAACGGGATGGTCGCCAGCGCGCGCACCAGTCGCTTCCCGCGGAACTCGTAGCGCGCCATGACGTAGGCACCCGGCAGCGCCACGAGCACGGTCAGTACGGTCGAGATGACGGCCTGCCAGAGTGTGAACCAGACCACGGCCCGGGTGTGCGGGCTCAGCCACGTGTCGATCAGCTCCGAGGAGCGGATGCCGCCCGGCCCGACGGCACCGGTCAGCACGATCGACGCGACCGGCCAGACGAAGAAGACGCCCAGAAAGATGAGCGGCGCCGCGCTCAGCAGGAGCGCCGTGCGGCCGCTCAGGGCAGGACGATGTCCGTCCACTGCGCGATCCACTGGTCGCGGTTCTGGCCGATCACGTCGTATGGCATCGTCAGCGGCGCCGGCGCGACCTCCGCGAACTGCTGGAAGACGGGTGGCAGCTGCGCGTCAGTTCGGACGGGGTAGACGAACATCTGGAGCGGGATGTCCTCCTGAACCTGCTTGCTGAGCATGAAGTCGACCCACTGGCCGGCGAGGGCCGGCTGGGAGGCACCCGCCAGGACGCCCGCGTACTCGATCTGTCGGAAACAGCCGTCGAACATCGTGCCGACCGGCGACTCACTCGGCTGCGGGGCGGCGTAGTAGACCTCGGCCGCCGGGCTCGAGGCATAGGAGACGACGAGCGAACGGCTGCCCTTGCCCGATCCACCCGAGAACTGCGTGTCATAGGCATCGTCCCAGCTGTCACTGACGAGCACGCCGTTCGCCTTCAACGCGGCCCAGTAGTCGCGCCACGTGGTCGTGCCGGTGTCGCCGTACCGGATGATCGTGGCGAGCAGGAAGGCCAACCCTGGCGATGACGTGGCCGGGTTCTCGACCACCAGCATGTCCTTGTAGGCGGGCTTGATGAGGTCATCGAGCGTCTGGGGGGCAGGCGGCGAGCCGGCGGCGAAGGCGCTCTTGTCGGTGTTGATGCAGACGTCGCCATAGTCGACCGGCGTGACCTGGTGCGTCGGGTCGGTCTGGAACTGCGTCGGCACGTCGGCCAGCTCGGTCGAGACCCACGGCTGGAAGATGCCCGCATCGAGAGCCCGCGACAGGAACGTGTTGTCGACGCCATACAGGACGTCGGCGAGTGGATGACCCTTCGACAGGATGGCCTGGTTGACCATCGCGCCGGCGTCACCCGACTTGAGCACCTTGAGATCGACGTCGTTGGCCGATTCGAAGCTCTGGATGACGGGGTCCGAGAGAGCGAATGCATCGTGGGTCATGAGCGTCAGCGGGGTGGCCGGTCCGCTCGATGGCGACGGCGTGACCGACGGCACCGGCCCGGTCGGGCTTGGTGCGCTGAGGCTCGGCGAGACGGCCGGCCCGGCACACGCGAGGATGATCGATGCCAGCAGTGCGGCGACGGTCACGTGGCGGTTCATGCGGTCCCTTCCCGTTGCGTGTGGACGATGAGCAGGCGACCGCCGTGCAGGCGCACCGACGCGCGCCGCCCGATGAGTTCGTTGGAGATGCCGCGGGCCGGCCCGAACGGCAGCGGTTCGTCGGACAGCGGATAGCGCAGGCCGTCCGTGGTGATGCTCGCCACGCCATCACCGACCGGCAGCAGCGAGACCAGGTCGCCAGGCTCGCCCTCGATCGTCGTTTCGATCTCACGGTCCCGTGCATTGATGAGGCGGATGCTCGACCGTTCGTGCCGGATGACCGTGGGGATGCCGTCCAGGGCGGGGATCCCGAGCAGCGACATGTTGGCGAACCCATGCTCGGGCCGAGGGCCGCCGATCGCGCCGAACAGCTCGATCTCGGTGGCGCCGCGGGTGATCGCCTCGCGCAGGCACAACTCCGTATCGGTCTCGTCCTTCTCTGGGGCGACGAGGCGGACCTCGACGCCCTTCGCCGCGAGGCGCTTCCGGTCGGCCGCGCCGAGCGAATCGCCGTCACCCATGACCAAGTCGGGCAGGAGGCCGGCCGCCTCGGCCTTGAGCGCGCCGCCGTCGGCCGCGACAACAAGCGTGCCCTCGACCGCCGCGGCGTGTCGCAGCCTGGCGGCATCCACGTCGCCATCGGCGACGATGACCACCCTCACGACCGCCCTGGACCTGACACGGAACGACCTCCGATACCCATGGGACGGAGGTCGCGATGGACTCCCTTCGCTGGTATGAACCAGATCAGGTTCCGAGGGTCTGCGGTCGATCCCGCACTCTCAGCGCCACGTGGCGCTCCCCTGTCCCGTTATTCGGTTGAGCAGGCATTGTACGCCCGGCCCTGATGCTAGACTCTGGGCGATGCATCCCGCGCACCAGCGCGTCCTTGACGCCGCCGCGCGTAAGGCCGTAACCCTCGAGATCGTGCTGTTCGACGAGTCGACGCACACGGCCGAGGAAGCGGCAGGGGCGGTCGGCGCGGAACTTGGTCAGATCGTCAAGAGCCTTGTCTTCGTGGCGTCCACGGACGACGGGCTCGAGCCCGTCATGGCGCTCGTCAGTGGCGTCAATCGGGTGGAGATCGCGCGGCTCGCGGCGGTCGTCGGGCTGTCCGGCCTGCGACGCGCGACGGCGCAGGAAGCGCACGACCTGACCGGGTTCGTCATCGGCGGCATCCCGCCGTTCGGCCACCAGCGCTCGATGCGCGTAGTGATGGATCCCGACCTCGGCCGGTGGCCGACGGTCTGGGCAGCGGCGGGCACCCCCAATGCGGTCTTCGAGGTCCCGCCCGGCACCCTGCGCATCCTGGCCAACGCCACGGTCGCGCCGATCGCACAGGAGAGTGAGCTCCTCCCGAGCCCGGTCTCGATGGACCTGACCGCACCGTCGGAGGCGTGAGCGACCCGAAGCACTCGGCGGTCCAGTATCCCGGCGGCCTCGCGGCACGATACCGGTGGGTCGGCAGCAACGAGGCGGCCGCCATCCGGGCCACGAGTGAAGGGACCGGATCGTTCGCGGATCACGGGCCGCTCGTGGCGGCCGATCCCGACCGCCTGTGCCGTGCCGAGCTGCGCGTCGAGGGGCCGCTCGGTGCCTGGACCGCCCGTTTCGCCTCGCCTATCTACGACGAGCCGACCGGCGTCCTCTGGGATGTCCCGGGGCTGCTCATCGTCAAGTACGGGTTCGTTGCCTATGCGCTGGTCGGACGGACCGGGGAGCTGCGCTGGCGGCACGTTTCTGGCACGCCGCTGGTGACGGTCATCGCGTCGTCGCGCCTCCCCCATGTCATCGTCCAGAGCGAGATCGAGACGACCGCCGTGCGCGCGGATGGCGAGGTCGCCTGGCGCATCGCCCACTCCGATGTCGTCGCGGAAGCCGAACTGATCGGCGGCCGGCTCATCCTGACGAGCTACGGCGGTGCACTTCAGCCGATCGACCCGCTGACCGGTCGAGACCTCGCCAGCGGCCTCCGATGAGGCGACGTGGACGGCGTGTGGACAACCCCGGCGACGACCGCGGAACTGGTGGACAAGCGCGGTTGACCGGGAAAGCCGCGGAGCCCATGCTCTGGTTCGGCCCGGAGGGGCCCGTAGCGACACTAGCGGCCGAGATCACATCAAGGCCCACGTGGAGTGAAGGTTCCTCTGGGCCTTTTCGCGCCCCGCCGCTCGCGCCCGCCCCATGACGGCCATCGCTGCGGGTGTCATCGGGCTGGTCTGCCTGGTCATCGCCGCGCTGTTGTTGCGACGGCTCGGATCGGGGTATCGCGTGGCGCGGCTGCTCTCGGCGGCACCGGAGATGAGCCTGGCCGAGATCGTCCAGGTCGCCACTTCGGGCGAGCGTCGGTACCTGCGATGCACCGGACGGATCAGCAGCGAGGAGGAGTTCCCCGACGAGAACCAGCGGCCACTGGTCTTTCGACGCCGCCGCCTGGAACGCGGCGACGGAGCGGGTGGCTGGAAGCTGCTCGACGACGAGCGCCTGGCGGTCCCGTTCGGCATCGAGGACCGGACGACCTATGTCGAGATCGACGCTGAGGCGATCGGCGAGGGTCTCGTCGTGGTGCCGCGCCAGTCGATCGGTGTCGCCGCCGACCTGCCGCAAGAGCTCCGCGGTGTGGTGGAGACGCCACTCGACCCGGGCACGCCGATCCGCCTGCGCATCGACCAGGTCTCAGCCGTCGAGCACGCCGTCGTCGCCGGTATGCCGATCATCGGCCCGACCGGTCCGATGATGACCGCCGGCCTCGGCCGGCCGCTCATCCTCTCGATGGTCGAGCCGGCGGCGGCGATGCGACTCTTGGCCGGCGACCGTCGGCGGTCGGTCGTTGCGACGGCCATCCTCATCGTCATCGGGCTCGGGTCGGTCGCCGTTGCGGTCGTGGCCGCCCTCGGAGGCTGGTGACGAAGGGCGAGTCGGACGGACCGACCGCCCGTGCTAGGCTCGGCCGATGAGCCTGCCGATGAGCGTGCCGCGACGCCGAGCCGCGATCCGAGCGTGCGTCGTCGCCCTCCTCGTGGCGCTCGACATCATCATGTCGGGCGGGCCGGCAACGATCGCCGCGGGGCCGTCATCGAGCGCGTCGCCATCAGCGGCGGCGCCGGCGCCGGTGTCGCCGTCGCCTGACGCATCGGTCGTCGCGTCGGGCGATTCGCGCAGCGACGAGCAGGGTCCCGGCATCACCGGTCAGCCGCTGGTCATCTTCGTGGGCGTGATCGCGCTCGGCATCGCCGCGTCAGCCGCGACGCTTCTGGCCATCCGCTTCACCCGCGACGGCTGACGTCGGCTGAGGCCACGGGTACTTACTTCTCAGTGGCAATCATTGTGAAGCGACCATAGGCTCGTTCCCTCAACGGTCTTACCGAATCCTCCGGAGGGAACCGGCCATCGACAGCGTCCCCGCCATTGCGAACCTCACCGTCGCAGGCGCAGCGCGTCTCCTGGGCGTTCATCCGAACACGGTTCGAGCATGGACCGATCAAGGCCGCCTGCGCTGTCTTCGCATCAACGAGCGCGGCGATCGCCGCTACCGCGCGGCCGATCTCCAGGCGTTCCTTCGCGTCGCCAGCGGCCTGCCCGAGCTCTTCGCGCGTTCGCCCATCAAGCCGGTCGACGTGGCGGCCGACGCTGAGTCCCAGACTTCGCCGGCAGCCGTCGCAGGCACGCCCGAGCTCCTCGATGGCGGCCGACTCAGCCTCCTCGTGGAGATCGCGCGCATCACGACGTCGGGTGACCCGGGCCGAACGCTGGCCGACGTCGCGTCCACCCTCCGCCGTGACGGCGGATTCGACGTGGTCGCCATCGCCGAGCGGACCCCGACCGACCTCGTCATCCGCCACGTTGACGGCGCCACCGAGCGACAGGCCGCGGCCGTCAAGCTGGACGCTCGGCTCGTGGAGGTCTGCCTGCGCGATGGCCGGCCCATCGCCGCGCCGCGATCGCGCCTGACGGCCGTTCCCGCGGGACGCTGGCGCGGCAGCCCCTGGGATACCGGTGCGGTTGAGGTCTACGTCCCGATCCGCGGGAAGGACGGTCCGTGGGGTGTCCTCCTCGTCATGAGCCCGCCCGATCGGCCACTCGGCCGTCAGGACCTCGACCTGCTTCAGCTCGTCGGCGATCGGCTGGGTGTGGCGATCGAGAACTGGCGCCTCGCAGACCGCCTGCACGCGCGACTCGAGCAGGGACAGGAACTGGCACGCGTGACCACCGACCTGTCGTCACAGCTGGACCTGCCGGCCATCATGAACAGCCTGCTCGAACACGCCATCGCGTTGTTCGCGGCCGATCGCGGCGCCGTCCTGGAGTTGGCCGCCGATGGCTCCATGGTGGTCAACTTCGCCAGGAACCTGTCGTCGCGCTTCGTCGATTCGGTGGCAAGCGTCGAAGCCAAGCCGACACTGGCTGGCGAAGTGATGGATCGACGCGGCGCCATCGTCGTTCAGGACTTCGCGAACGATCCCCGGTCGGGCGGTCTTCACGACGCCATCGTCGAGGAGGGCTTCGACACCATCGCGTTGGCACCACTGGTCGCCGAAGGCCAGGTCCTCGGCTTGCTCGCTGTCTATCACGACCGACGTCACGAATGGGCTCGCGACGACGTCAACGTCCTCGAGGTCCTCGGTGCCCAGGCCGGTATCGCCATGCGCAACGCCCACAACTACGAGCAGATGGTCGCCTGGGCCGCGCAACTCCAGTCCATCCAACAGCTCGGCTCGCGACTGACCCGATTGACGACCGTGACCGAGATCGGCCAGGCCATCGCCAACGAGCTGCGGGAGCTGATCGACTTCCACAACGTGCGCGTCTATCGCGCCCACGGCCAGGAACTCGTTCCGGTCGCCTGGCGCGGCGAGATCGGTGAGTACCGGGCGGAGGATTTCGAACTCCTGCGCACGCGGATCGGCGCGGGCATCACCGGATGGGTGGCCGAGCACGGCGTCGCGCAATACCTTCCCGACGCGGCCAATGACTCACGTGCCGCGACGCTCGCCGGGACCGAGCCGGACATCCCCGAATCGATGCTCCTCGCGCCGATGCTCTACGAAGACGGCGTCATCGGCGTGATCGTCCTTTCCAAGCTCGGACTCGACCAGTTCAAGGGCAATGACGAGCTTCGGCTGCTCGAGATCTACGCGTCACTGGCCGCGCAAGCGATGGTCAACGCCGATGCCACCGAGCGCCTGCGGGCGCAGTCGGAGCGGCTCAGCCGCCAGGTCGCGAACCAGCGCGAGATGATGCACATGACCGAGTCGATCCTCTCGACGCTCGACCCGCGGGTAGTCATGGAGGGCATCACCGACCGACTTGGCGAGCTGGTCAAGGTCGATACCGTCGCGATCGACATCCTCGAGGCGAACACCCATCTCCTGCGACCGATCTTCGCGACCGGCGTCAATGCGGACCGGTACATGGCCGAGGAGCGCGGCGATGGCGAAGGGCTGTCGGGCTGGGTGGCCAGCCATGGCGAGGCACAACTCGTCCAGGATCGCCTGAGCGACCCGCGCGTGGTGCCGTTCGACCTGGCCGATCCGGAGCCCGGCGCACTCATCATCGCGCCGCTGCGTGCTCGGGACCAGGTGACCGGCGTGCTCATCCTCGAACGCTGCGGACCGGGCGCCCACTTCGATGAGGAAGAATTCGAGCTCATCCAGCTGTTCTCCGGCCACGTCTCCATCGCGCTCCATAACGCGATGGCCCACCAGGCCGTCGAGATCCGCGCCCAGACAGATTCACTGACCGGCCTCAAGAACCATGGCACGTTCGTCGAGTACCTGAACCTGGCCGTCGCCCGGGCGCTGCCGTTCAGCCTGCTGCTCGTCGACCTCGACGACTTCAAGGCATTCAACGATCGCCGCGGCCACGAGGCCGGCAGCCAGCTCCTGACGGCCATCGCGGGCGCCATCCGAACCTCCTGCCGCGACACCGACGAGGTGTTCCGCTACGGCGGCGATGAATTCGCGGTCATCCTGCCGAGCACCGAGACGGCCGGCGCCCTGGCCGTCGCAAGCAAACTTGGCGAAGCCGTCCGGTTGGTCACCACCCCCGGAACGCGCCGCCGCTCGGGTGTCACGTGTTCGGTGGGCGTGGCCAGCTTCCCGACCGACACCGTCGACCGGAGCGACCTCATCGTCGCCGCCGACCGAGCCTGCTACCTCGCGAAACGGCTGGGCGGCGACCGTGCCGCGACGGTGGCGATGGTCGACGAGTCCGGCTCGCCCGATGATGGCGAGTCACGGGTGACCAAGCCGATGACCGCAGGCGATCGCGCCTAGGCGGTCGATCGCGGGTGATCGGCGAATAACGGGAAGACAAGTGGCCCGGGCCACGATTCGCTGAATGGCAACGACCGAGCGACGCGTCGATCGAGGGAAGCGTCGCGCTGAGCGACTGCTCCGTGAGATTGGCGACGAGCTCCAGCAGGCGCGCCGCGCGGCCGGTTTGAGCCAGCGGGCGCTGGCCGCGGCGTGTGGAGTCTCGCATGCCCAGATCAGTCGGCTCGAACGAGCTCGGCTGCCAAATGCGTCGTTCTGGCTCGTCGCGGTCGTGGCGTCGGTTCTTGGTCTCGATCTGACGGCTCGGCTCTATGCCGCCGGGTCGCCGTTACGCGACGCTGGACATCTGGCGCTGATTGCTCGCTTGCGAGCCCGTCTGCCGGACCGGCGCTTGCGATGGCGCTTCGAGGTGCCCATCGCGCTCGGAGATCAGCGTGCCTGGGATGCCGTCATCGGAGGGATGCCCAAGCCCTCGGCCGTCGATCGGCCCTCAAGATGGCCGACTCGGGGAGGCCGTGCGTCATCCTGCTGATCGCGGACACCCGCACCAATCGCGCTGCGCTGCGCATCGCCGGACCGATGCTCCGCGCGACGTTCCCGCTGTCGCAGGCCGACGTTCTCGCAGCTCTCGCGGTGGGTCGTCAGCCAGCTGGAAGTGGGATCGTCGTCCTCTAGGTCTTGGAAACGCGGACCGAGTCGGCGCCGCGTGTCGCATTCCGGTCCCCCGCAGGCGGTGCGGGGCGACCGCCCGCCCAAGGCGAGATGACTCGGTTGCCGCGCCCTACGAGTCCGTGGTTCACCCGGTGTTCGAACTGACCGAATTCGCCCGACGGCGGAGGGACCTGAACCATGATCGGCGAACATTCGCCTCTTGGACCGTGAGTTCACGCATCGATTTGCGCCTGGGGTTGCCCCCGATGCTCCCCGCGGTCGGTCTTCGGCGACGTGGAGAGCGCTCGATCTAGGATCCGACCGAGACATTCGGTCGGATGGAACACGTGGTGAACCAACCACGCGAACGACGGTCTGGATGCCACTAGAACCTGCTCGCTCGGGCATCAGCCCTCGCCGAGCGCTCCGCGGCGACGGGAAGCGGCTCGACGGCGGCGCTCGGCTCGGCGACGGGCGATCCGTTCGGCAGAGCTCGCGTCCTCGGCCTCCGAAACGGCATCGGCCGGTGGTTCGGCAGCGCTCGGGTCGTCACGATTCGGTCCGTCGGCGGCAGGTTCGTCGGCGGCCGCGTCCTCGTCGGCGGCAGGCACGTCGGCGGTCAGGTCCTCGGGCGATACGTCATCCACGGGAAGGGTCGGGTCGGCGGCGCGTGGCTCGACACCGGGGAGCGGCCCTTCAGCGGGCGATGCCACGGGCTGATCGGCCACCTCCCCCTCGCCGACCGGCCAGACCTCCGGTGCGGCGTCGTCGTCCGGTAGCGGCACTGCCGCCGCTGTCGCGCCCGGTACCTCGTCATCGCCACCACCCGGTTCCTCCGACGAGCTCGGGCGCCACGTATCGACGGCTTTGACGGACGGGAGCCAGATCTCCAGCTCGTCGCCCTCCTGGATGTCCAACCGCTCCGCGACCGAGCCCTGGTTGACGCCAAGGCAGAGCCGCCCATACGAATCGGCGTAGAGCAGCGGTTCGCCGACCGCTACATCGCCGAAGGTGGCGGTCCAGGTCACGCTCGTCGGCTGCGTCGCCTGACCGCGCTTGACCATCAGCTGCAGCCGAGTGCCGTAGGCGGGAGTGCGCAGGGCCTCGTCGAGGTCGAGCCCCAGGGCGCCGAACTTGAGGTTGCCGAAGGTGTCGACATAGATGACGCTGGTGGTGATCGAACCATCACCGATGATCGGCTCGGGCCAATCGAGCGTCACCAGGTCGCGCGGTGAGATCGGCGATCCGAGCGCCTCGAGGGGCACGCCCATGGCCAGGTGGGCGGCCGCCGGCGCGAACAGGTCGCGACCGTGGAACGATGAGCTGACGACGGGCAGCCGGTAGGCCGGATTCTCGAGCAGGTGCCCGCGCACCACGCCGCCCAGTCGAGCCGCCGCGGGGATGAGCAACCCGTTGTCGGGCCCGACGAGGTAATCGCCGCGGGCCGTCTCGAGCGCCACTCCGTAGCGAGCCGTGCCGACACCCGGATCGACAACGGCGACGTGCGAACCGATGGGCATGTACGGCAACGCGCACCAGAGCAGCAGCGCACCGTCGGCGACCTGGTACTTGTCCACGTCGTGGCTGATGTCGACGATGAGCGCCTCCGGCGCGATGCCCAGGACGACGCCGCGCATGATGCCGCCCGACGGGTCGCGCGACCCGAAGTCCGAGAGCAGGCTGATGAACGGTCGCGCCCAGTCGCGCACCGAGCGCGCCGAGGCCGGAGTGGTGATGATCCTGGTGAAGTGACGAGCCATCGGCCCGATGGTACGCGGGACCGAGCTCAGCCGGCGCCGGGGAGGGCACAGCGCCGGGGAAAGGCGCAGCGCTGGGTTATCCTCGCTCGGCCCATGGTCACCCGACTCCTCGGGCTCCGTCTCCTGGCCAGCCTCCTGCTGGCGCTGTGGGCCGCGCTCGGCATCATCATCCTGACCGCCTACCGTCCGGGCGGCCCGCTCGACCTGCTGCCCGGCATCGCCGCGCTGGCGCCATGCGTCGCGCTTGCCGCGGCCGTGGTCTGGCCGCTGGACCAAAGCGACCGCCGCCTCGAACTCGCGACGACCTGGCTCGGAATCGGCGCGGTGCTGTTGGTGACGCCGCTCCTCCTCGACGTCGCCCAGACCGTGTCGCGCGGCGGGCATCTGCCGGTCGTCCCGTCGCTCGAGCTCGGCTACGCGGGCGTGCTGGCCATCGCCACGAGCTCTATCTTCGGCTCGATGGGCCTGGTGCGGCGGATGGTGGCGCCGAGCGCACCGACGCGACGCCGCGTCACGACGGCGCTGGCGATGGGCCTCGGGCTGTCGCTCATCGGCGCCATCGCCTTCAGCGGCGGCGCCATCGCCGCCGAACAGGCGCTGCGCGCTCACCCCGTGCCGACGTCGGCCTGGGGGCCGACCGACACGGCCGTCGAGCCGCCGCACTGTGATGCTCCGGTCGCACTCGGTCCGGGCGCCGATCTCGACATCGAGGCGACCGCCGACATCGACGCGGCATCCGTTGGCACGGCCTCCATCAAAGGCACGCGCGAGGGTCGCGACGAGGCCTGGACCGGGACGATGAACAGCCACTTCGGGTCCGGCACGATCGCCTACAGCCGCATCGCCTCGCAGGCGCTCGTCTCGGTCGACGGCGCCGCTCCCAAAGCGACCGACCCCGCATCCTTCGGCCTGGCCGATCCCGACGGGCTGACGCTCGACGGCCCGGTCCTCGCGGCCATCAACGGTGGCGCCGTGCCGGCGACCGAGGACCTCGGCCTGGAGCTGTTCGACGGCGCCCAGGCACGGCACTGCCAGCGAGCCATCGACGGAACGCTCGCCCTCGACGCGTTCCTGATCCTGCGCTGGCTCGGAGGGCAAGATCCGTTCCAGGCCACCGAAGCGCTTGACATCTGGCGCGGAGAACTCGACTGGTGGGTCTTCTCCGATGGGCAGCTCGGCAAGGCCAGCCTCCTGATCGGTGGCTATCCGGGCACTGCATGGCCGACATCAGGCATCGGCGCGACCCTCCAGGTCGACCTGTCGGCGCTGCACCGCGACGTCAACCACGACGTGATCCCACTGCGACCGTGACGGCGTAGGCTTCGGTCGTGCCGGACACCGATCGCATCATCGAGCGCGGCAGCGTCAAGTGGGACCGCGCCGCCCGATACCTGCGCATCGCGTCGATCCTGCACGCCCACGCCGACGGCATCTCGGCCAAGGAGATCGCCGACCGCATCGGCGCGTCCGTGCGGACGATCTATCGGGACCTGACCGCGATGAACGAGGAAGCGGGCCTGCCCATCTGGCAGGACGGGGGCAAGTGGGGGCTCGAGTCCGGCGCGTTCCTGCCGCCGCTCAACCTCACCCTGCACGAGGCGATGACGCTGTTCCTCGCCGCGCGCGTGCTGGCAAAGGCAAGTGACGAGCACGACACCGAGCTCATCGGAGCGTTCATCAAACTGGCCGAGATCCTGCCGCCCGTCCTGGCCGAGCACATCCGCGCGACCGTGGACGCGGTCGCGCTGGCGCCCCGCAACGATCGATTCACGCGCGTCTTCCGCACCCTGACCGAGGCGTGGGCGCATCGGCGCGTGGTCGAGATCGAGTACGACCCATCGGCCTATGACCCCGGCCGCGAGGTGCGCCGCGCGCGCATCCGACCCTACGCCATCGAGCCGTCGGCGCTCACCCACGCCCTGTATCTCATCGGTTGGGACGAGGGTCGAGGTGCGCGGCGGACGTTCAAGGTGGAGCGCATCCGCTCGGCGTCGCTCACGCCCGCGACGTTCGAGCCGGGCCCGGGTGAGCCCGCGGCGCGCGACCTGATGCGTGCCTGGGACGTCATCTCGGACGAGCCGCCGGTCCGCGTCGTGCTGCGCTTCTCGCCGGCCGTGGCCCGCCGCGCGGCAGAGACGCGCTGGCACCCCAGCCAGGAGATCGAGACGCTCCCCGATGGATCGCTGCGCTGGTCCGGCCGCGTGGCTGGCCTGCGCGAGATCCGCATCTGGATCCTCGGTTGGGGCCCGGACGTCGAGGTCCTGGAGCCGGCCGAGCTCCGAGCCGAGATCGCCGGTGACGTGCGCCGAGCGGCCGCTCTCTACGACCGCGCCGCCTCAAGGAGCCGCGCGAACCAGTAGCGCCACAGCGCCTCGTGGAGTTCGCGCTGGGCGCGCGTCCGGAAGCCGACCTGGCGCAGCGTCAGATGGGTCCGATGCCCGTGCTCGATGAGGTCGAAGCAGACGGCCGACGGGACGCCCAGCGGATCGCCCACCCAGTCCCAGCTCCAGCTGACATGCTGGGGTGCATCGACCGCCAGGACCTCGCCGGATGCCTCGGCGTCGCGCAGGCGGAAGTGCACCGGCGCGCCGACCTTCAGCTCGAAGTCGGCTGCATCGAGCCACCGGCGGAGGCCGTCGGCGGTCGAGACCAGGCGGAAGAGCGCTGCACGCGGCAAGTCGACCTCGGCCTGGAGCTCGACGCGTGGATCGCTCATCGGACGCCCATCAGGCGGCGAGCTTAGACCGCCTTGACGGCCGCCGCGAGCTGTTCGAGGCCGGCTTTCGCGTCCGCGAAGAGCATGCCCGTCTTCGGGTCGGTGTAGAGCGCGTTGTCGATGCCGGCGTAGCCCTTGCCCATCGAGCGCTTGATGACGACGATCGACTTGGCATGGTCGACGTCCAGGATGGGCATGCCGTAGATAGGCGAGGACGGATCCGAGCGAGCGGCCGGGTTGGTGACGTCATTGGCACCGATGACCAGCGCCACGTCGCAGCGCGCGAACTCGGGGTTGATCTCCTCCATCTCCTTGAGTTGCGGGTACGGGACATTGGCTTCGGCAAGCAACACGTTCATGTGGCCGGGCATGCGACCGGCGACCGGATGGATGGCGTATTTCACGTCGACGCCGCGCGCCTCGAGCAGCTCGGCCAGTTCGCGCACCGCGTGCTGCGCCTGGGCGACCGCCAGGCCGTATCCCGGCACGATGATCACCGAGTGGGCGTAGGCGAGCTGGATGGCCACGTCGTCGGCACTGATCTCGCGCACGCCCGCGCCGGCACCCGCACCGATGGCGGAGGGCCCCGAGTCGCCCGTCCCGAAGCCGCCGACCATGATGTTGGCGATCGACCGGTTCATCGCGTCGGCCATAAGCTTGGTGAGGATGCCGCCCGAGGCGCCGACCAGGGCGCCGGCGATGATCAGCACCGGGCTGTGGATGACGAAGCCGGCCATCGCGGCGGCCGTGCCGGTGAACGAGTTCAGGAGCGAGATCACGACCGGCATGTCCGCGCCGCCGATGGGCAGGACCATGGTCACGCCGAAGATGAGTGCGGCGGCGACGATGAGTGCGAGGATGGCGATCGAGGCGCCCGCGCCGAGCGAGAAGACGCCCGCCGCGCCGAGGACGATGGTCACGAACCCGACCAGCGCCACGATGGCCAGGACGGCCGTCAGGATGCGCTGAGCCGGAAGGATGATCGGCTGGCCGGCGATGAGTCCCTGGAGCTTGCCGCCGGCGATCAGCGATCCCGTGAACGTCACGCTGCCGATGACCGCGCCGAGCGCCACGAAGATGGTGGTCGAGATGATGTCCGGGTCCGAGGTGCCGGCGATCTTCACGAAGTCGTCGATGGCGACCAGCGCCGCCGCGCCACCGCCGACGGCATTGAAGAGCGACACCAATTGCGGCATCGCCGTCATCTTCACCGTGCGCGCCATCCAGAAGCCCAGCCCGCCGCCGAGGGCCCCACCCACGACGATGATCAGCCACCCGGTGCCGGACAGGCCGCCGTCCCGGATGACGAGCGAGATGAAGGTCGCGAAGACCGCCACCGTCATGCCCACCGCCGAGATGCGGTTGCCGTTGCGCGCCGTTGCCGGCGAGTTCATCTGGTGCAGGCCGATGACGAACGCGGCGGCGCCGACCAGGCCGGCCACGAAGACGAGCGTGCGCAGGACGTCAGCCGACATCGGTGGCCTCCGGCTTCTTGGCCGGTTCGCGCCGCTTGAACATCTGAAGCATGCGATCCGTGACGACATAGCCACCGACGACGTTGGCAGCGCCGAACGCGACGGCGATGAAGGCGAGCACGTAGCCGAGCGGGTCGTCGGCGGCCGCGGCGATGAGCATGGCGCCGACCAGCACGATGCCGTGGATCGAGTTGGCGCCCGACATCAGTGGCGTGTGGAGCATCGACGGCACCTTGCTGATGACCTCGATGCCGACCAGGATGGCCAGGACGAAGAGCGCCAGGGAGTCGAGCAGGTCCGGACTCATGGCTTGGTCCCTTCCGCGGCCGGGGTCGTGTCGGGTGGCGGCTCAGGCGGCGCGAGCAGTTTGGCCGTCGCCGGGTGGACGACCCCTCCGTCGTTGGTGATGAGCGTGCCGGCCGTGATCTCGTCGCTCAGGTCGAGCGTCAGGTTGCCGTCCTTCACGAGATGCAGCAGCAGCGTGGAGATGTTGCGGGCGTAGAACGCGCTGGCTCCGGCGGGCATCGTGGCGGGCAGGTTCTCCGGCGCGAGGATGGTGACCTTGTTTTCCGTGACCGTCGTCTGACCGAACTTGGAGAGCTCGCAGTTGCCACCGAGCGGGCTGGCTGCCATGTCGACGATGACCGATCCGGGCTTCATGCCGGCGACTGCGGCGGCCGTGACGAGGACAGGCGGGCGGCGGCCGGGCACCTGGGCGGTGGTGATGACCACGTCCATGCCGCCGATGAACCCATTGAGTTCCTGCTGTTGGGCGGTGCGCTCCTCGGCCGTCAGCTCGCGGGCGTAGCCACCGGTGCCGGATGCGTCGGCGACCGACTTCAGGATGAGGAACTTAGCGCCGAGCGATTCCGCCTGCTCTTTCGTTTCGGAGCGCACGTCGTAGGCACTCACGACGGCACCGAGCCGACGTGCCGTGCCGATGGCCTGGAGGCCGGCCACGCCGATGCCGAGGATGAGCACGTTGGCCGGCCGCGCCGTGCCGGCTGCCGTCGTCAGCAGCGGGAAGTATCGGCCGTAGGCGTCGGCGGCCAGCAGGACCGCCTTGTAGCCACCGACATTGGCCTGTGACGAGAGCGCGTCCATGGTCTGGGCGCGGCTCAGCGTGCGCGGTAGCGTGTCCAGACTGATGGCGATGGCGCCGCGCTTGGCGAGATGTTCGGCGGTCTGCGGGTCGATGAGCGGCTGAAGGAGCCCGATCACGACCTGGCCGGAGCGCAGTCGATCGACCTCGGCCGAGGACGGCTTCTGGACGCGCAGCAGGACGTTCGCCTGGAGATAGAGCTGGTCGGTCGAGACGATGGTCGCGCCGGCGTCCGTGTACGTGCTGTCGGGCAGGAGGGCCGCGTCGCCCGCGCCCGATTCGACGAGGACCTCGAGGCCGGCGGCGATGAGCTTGCCGATGGCCTCGGGCACGACCGCGACACGGCGCTCGCTGGCGGCCGTTTCCTTGACGATGCCGACCTTCATCAGGGTCCCTACATTGATTGAGTTGGGCGAGGCGAAGCGCCTATGGGTGAATTGACTGAAGGATAGCGGTTCGAGGCCCCGGTCGGCCCAGTGCCGCCCGGCCCCTCATTCCGTGCCTCTATGCTCCCCGCGATGCTGCCGCAGCCCAAACCCGGTTTCCTGGAAGCGCTGCGTGCGGCGTTGCCCAAGGCGCGACTCCTGACCGAGCCCGTCGATACCGAGGGCTATCGCTTCGACGAGACCGAGTTCCTCCACCCCGGCCGACCGCTCGGCGTCATCTTCCCGAAGAACACGTCCGACGTCCAGGCCATCGTCCGGCTGGCGGCCGCGCACCACATCGCGCTCGTGCCGCGCGGCGCCGGCACCGGGCTGTCCGGAGGGGCGATCGCCGTCGAGGGCGCGCTGACGGTGGTGATGACGCAGATGGACCGCATCATCGAGATCGATGAGGCCAACCTGTGCGCGGTCGTGCAGCCCGGCGTCATCAACGCCGACCTCGGGCGCGCGGCAGCGGCGAAAGGCCTCTTCTACGCGCCGGATCCGGCCAGCTTCGAGACCTGCACCATCGGCGGCAACCTGGCCGAGAACTCGGGCGGCCTGCGCTGCGTGAAATACGGCGTCACCCGCGATGCGGTGCTCGCGTTGGAGGTCGTACTCGCCGACGGCGCTGTCATCCGGACCGGCGGCAAGACCGTCAAGGACGTGATGGGCTACGACCTGAGCCACCTTTTCATCGGCTCGGAGGGCACGCTCGGCATCATCACCGAAGCAACACTCCGGCTGCTGCCCAAGCCCGCACCGACGTTGACGTTGCTCGCCTTCTTCCCGACCGTGGCGGACGCGGGCGACGCCGTGGCGCGCATGACGCGCGCTGGGCTGGTGCCCGTGACGCTCGAGTTGATGGACAACTTCACCATCCGGGCCGTGGACGGCGCAATGCGACTCGGCCTCGACCGCGACGCCGGAGCGATGCTGATGATCGAGTCCGACGCCGGAGGCTCGGCCGCCGAGGCCGAACTGGATGCCGCCACCGAGGCGTGCCAGAGTGCCCATGCCCTGTCGGTCGTCCGTTCGGCCGATCCTGCCGAAGCGGATTGGCTGCGCGAGGCCAGGCGCAAGGCCCACTGGTCGCTCGAGCAGGCGGGCGCGGCGCGCATGGACGACGTCGGCGTGCCGCGCAGCCGCGTGCCCGAGATGCTCGCCGCCATCGAACGCGTGGCTGCAGCGCGCGGCGCGCGTATCGGCGTGTTCGGGCATGTCGGAGACGGCAATCTCCATCCCACGTACGTGTTGGATCGCGACGACCCGTCGGCCGAGGCGCAGCTCGACGCGGTCAGAGGTGACATCTATGCCGCTGCGCTCGCGCTGGGCGGCACGCTCTCCGGCGAGCACGGCACCGGCGTCGCCAAGCGCGGCTACCTCGAGCGGCAACGGGGCGTCGACGCCGTTCGCGTCATGCGGGCGGTCAAGGCAGCGCTCGATCCGCTGGGCATCCTCAACCCGGGCAAGGTGCTCGCCTGATCAGGGCATCAGCCGCTGCTCGCGCCAACCGGGACCGGCCCGGGTGAAGAGCTGCCGGTCGTGGAGCCGGTCGGGGCGGCCGATCCAGAACTCGATCGTGTCGGGCACGATGCGGTAGCCGCCCCAATATGGCGGCATCGGCACGTCACCATCTGGGAACCGCGCGCGTGCCGCCTCGAAGCGTGCCTCGAGGGCCGCCCGATCAGCGATCGGCCGGCTCTGGTCGGAGGCCCACGCGGCCAGCCGGCTGCCAAGCGGCCGAGACGCGAAATACGCGGCCGATTCCGCGCGACTCAGGCGCTCGACATCGCCCGTGACGCGGACCTGACGCTCCAGCGGATCCCAGTACAGGACGATCGCCGCGCGCGGATGCGCGGCCAGGGCGACGCCCTTGGCGCTGTCGTGGTTCGTGTAGAACGTCAGGCCGCGGTCGTCCAGGCCGCGCAAAAGGACCATGCGGACCTGCGGGGCGCCATCCTCACCGACCGTGGCGAGGGCCATCGCCATCGGTTCACGCACCGACGATCCGGCCGCCTCGTCCAACCAGGTCCGCAGCTGCCGAAGCGGGTCCGCGCGGACCTCGAATCGGTCGCCTTCCATGCTCATGTGGCGTGTCCGCGCGACTCTGTGGCCACGATGAACGCCACCGACGCGACGATCATCGCCGCGCCGATGAGCATCAACGGGTCGACCGCGTCCTTGTCGATCAAGAACCCCAGCGCCACGGCCACGACGGGGTTGACGTAGGCGTACGTGGCGACACGGGCGATGGGTGCGTTCTGGAGCAGCCACGTATAGGCGGTGTAGCCGAGCAGCGAACCGAAGGTGATGAGGTAGAGCAGCGAGATGATCGAGCTGTCGGTGAAGGTTGCGCCCTGGACCTGGCTCCACTCCCCGTCGATGAGCCCTGCGGCGATGAGCATGCCGCCGCCGCAGAGCAGTTGATAAGCCGTCGAGACGAGCGAATCGGTCGGCAGATGCAACCGCCGGGACATGAACGAGCCCGACGCCCACGACGTCGACGCGAACAGGATCATGAGCATGCCCAGGAGGTCGGTCTGGCCGCTCAGTCCACGCGGCACCACCAGCACGCCCAGCCCGATGAACCCGAGAACGACGCCGCCCATGCCGACCGCCGAGATGCGCTCGCCGGTCGCTCGACGCAACACGAGCACGATGACTGGCACGATGCCGACGATCAGCGCGGCCAGCCCTGAAGGCACGGTAGTCTCGCCCATCGACACGAAGCCATTGCCGATGAAGAGCAACAGGGCGCCGACCACCGCCGCACCGCGGAGTTGCTGCCACGTGACGCGCATCCGCGACGGCCCGCTGCGCAGCACCAGCACCACCGCCATGATCGCCCCGGCTACCGCGAAACGGACGCCCGCCGCCAGGAATGGCGGCATCGACTCGACGACGTGCCGTATGGCGAGGTAGGTCGAGCCCCAGACGACGTACACGATGATCAGCGCCGTCCAGACCAGCCAGGCCGGCGGCGCCGCTCGCTGGTCCGTCGGGGCGAGGCTCACATGCGGAACGTACCAAGTCAGCCGCAAGCGTGCCCGCCGGTACCGATTCGGGCTTCCGTACACCACTCCGTACAAGCCCGGATGGTCGCCGGGACGGCGGCGATGGACACTCCTCGACGTCGGAGCCGGCGCGGCTGTCTCCGACGCCAAACCTCCAAGAAATCCCCGTCTCTGAGCAGCTCTACACGGCAGGGCTGGCGATGAGCACGACTAGAGCCGGACATGCGCTGGGGCGCGGTCCGGCTCTCGTCATGTCCGGGCTCGAGGACGTCAAGGCTCGCCGAGCGGAGGCGCGAATGGCCGCACGTATCATCGACGCATGGATCGCATCTTGAGAGAGCGAGATCGGCTGCGGCCCGGACGACTCGACCTGGTCCTGACGGCCACCGCGGCGTTGCTGATCGCCGGGACCGTCATCCTCATCGTGGACCCGCAACTCGATTTCGTGATCGTCGACAAGACGCTCGATGTGGCCCTCAACTCCATCGCCACATTGGCCGGCGCGGGCCTTGCTGCCCTGGCCATGTCGCGCTACCGCGAGAGCGGACGCCTTTCGAGTCTCTTCCAGGCGAGCGCGCTGTTCCTGCTCTCGGTCGTCGGCGGCGTCAACGTCGTGCTGGTCCTGCTGAAGCTCGATGGCAGGATCGGCCTGACGCTCGGCCTGCCGGCGCAATTCCCCGTCTACATCTCGGTCGTCACGTGGCTGATGGCCGCCATCCTGTTCGTGGTGGGTGCTGCGGCGACGCTTCGCTCGGTGCGGGTGCGACCGGCCTTCCCGCGCCGATTGATCACCGTCCCGCCGCTCGCGATCGGCGTGCTCGCGGTCATCATCTATCCCATCCAGGACCAGTTGCCGCCGCTCATCAGCAACTCCGCGGTCGATGCGCTGATCCGCAACCCACAGACCGCCACGCCGTTACCCGGCCTCGAGCCTCTGCTGCTGGCCAGCGCCGGCGCGACGGCGTTCCTGCTGTTGTTGGCGGCGGTCCTGCTCCGCTTCGCGTACGTCGCCGGCGGCCCCGTCACCGACGGCTTCCTTTCGGTCGGCCTGGTCATCGCCGCATTCGGCGAGTTCCACTTCGCCCTATATCCCGGCGTCTACACGGGCCTCGTGACGACCGGCGACGCCCTCAACCTGGCGTTCTACGGTGCGCTGCTCCTCGGCATCGACGCGGAGGCACGGTCCGACCTTCGTGCCCTGCGCACCGCGTACGCCACGCTCGACCGGTTGCGGGTGACCGAGACCGAGCGGGCCGCCCTCGAGGAGCGCAGTCGGCTGGCCCGAGAGATCCACGACGGCCTCGCCCAGCACCTCTGGTTCGCCAAGCTGAAGCACGAGCGCCTGGCGCCGCTGGTCCCCGATTCGGCGCGCGGGCTGTCGGTCGAGGTCGGGCAGGCACTCGATGCGGCCATCGTCGAGGCACGCCAGGCGCTGGTCACGATGCGCTCAGGGACCGATCCGCAGCTGCCACTGGGAGAGTTGCTTTCGCGGACGGTCGAGGACTTCGGCAATCGATCCGGCCTGCGCGTGCGCTACTCATCGGATGACCTCCCGGCAGCCATCCCGGCGCGCCAACAGGCGGAGTTGCTGCGCGTCGTGCAGGAGGCGCTGACCAACGTCGGCAAGCACGCCGACGCGACGATGGTGTGGGTCCGCGCCACGATGGAATACGAGGAGTTGGTGGTCACCGTCGGCGATAACGGGCGCGGTTTCGATCCCCATGCGGTCCGCAACGAGGGACTCGGCATCCGCGGGATGGAAGAGCGAGCGCGGCTGGTGGGCGGGCAGCTCGCGCTCGAATCGCAGCCGAGTGACGGGACGCGCGTCATCCTGCGCATGCCCATCGGCGCGAGCCCCACGCCGGCGCGCGGCACGCCCATCCCGGCGGCGTTCCGTGGATCCGCTGCCGTGCCTGGAAAGGCCGCCAGCATGCCCGTGGCGTCGGTGCCGATCGCGACGCCCGCGGCACGGTCGATCGTCGAGCCGATCGCAGCGCCGGCCGACGGGTCGGCTTACCTGGCCGATGGATCCGCTCCGTCGGCGGTCGTTGCCGGGTCGTCTCCAGCCTCGCCTGCCGTACCGGCCGCGACGGCCGCGCCGCCCGCCGCTCCCGCCGTTCCGAATGCCGCTCCGAAGACCAAGCGTCGCCGCTCGAGCGCGCGATGAGCACCTGGTCCGGGTCCGGAGCTGCCAAGCGCCCGCTGCGCGTGATGCTCGTCGATGACCACGCCCTCGTCCGGAGCGCCGTTCGGCAGGCCATCGTCGGCGTCGACGTGGAACTCGTCGGCGAAGCGGCGACGGCCGAGGATGCTTATGCCATCGCGATGGCGGTGCGGCCCGACGTGATGTTGCTCGACATCGATCTGCCCGGTATGAGTGGCATCCGGATGGTCGAGGAGCTGGCCACGCGTCTGCCCGACACGCGCATCGTCATGCTCACCGTCTCGGATGACGAGCGCGACCTGATCGATGCCGTCTCGAAAGGCGCCGCTGGTTACCTGACCAAGGATCTCAGCCCCGAGGCGCTGCTGCGCGCGTTGCGCGGCACGCAACACGGTCAACTGGCCATGTCCCGCACGCACGCGGCCGTCGTCATCAAGCATTTCGCCGAGGCCGCGCGACGTGGTCGCGTCTCCGTGGGCGAAAGCATCGAGGGACTCAGCCCGCGCGAGAACGACGTCCTGCGGATGCTCGCCGACGGGCTGACCGACCGCGAGATCGCCAACGCCCTGATCATCTCGCCACGAACCGTGGAGAGCCACGTCAGCAGCATCCTGCACAAACTCGGCGTCCGACACCGCGCCGAAGCCGCCCAGCGCTACCGGATGGGCGCCGGCTGAGGCTCCGGGCTGGGCGAGGCCTCCGCGAGAGGCGGGCATGCGGCGCGGGCCGAGAAGCGCGGCCCGAGGCGCGGACGGGTAGAGCAGCGATGTCAGCGATCGCCAAGCCGATGCCGGCTACGCGTCAGGCTGCCGTGAATCCCCCCATGCGAATCCCCGAAGCGTTATCCAGCGTCAGCGCGTCCGCAGGGGCCAAATCGGCCATCACTCGAGCTGGTCGAGCCCGACAACGGCCCGATCCACGCTTGGCGCAACGATGCTGAGCGTTGGCGAGACTCGTCCGTGGAGCCGGTGCTTGGTTAGCGCTCCCCGAGTTGGCATAAGACAAGACGTGCGCTGATAAGTCCGCAGTAAGCGCCAGCCAAGTGCGCGCCAATCGCTCGCGGCCACCATGGTGCCGTGGATGACGCGCGCGTTGGGTCGGCGTTTCGGGCGGTCAGGATCCGCCGCGGGTGGCGACAGCAGGATGTCGCGATCCACGCACGGGTGTCGCGGTCGCTGATCTCGCTCATCGAGCGCGGGCATTTCGACCTCATCTCGCTCGCCGTCCTGCGTCGCGTCGCGAAGGTCCTGGACATCACGATCGTCGTCAACGCTCGGTGGCGAGCCGGCGATCTGGATCGCCTGCTGAACGCCGGCCACTCGGCGTTGCACGAAGCGGTCGCGCGATACCTCGATGACGCGCCCGGGTGGCTGGCCTCGCCGGAGGTGTCATTCGCCGTGTTCGGCGAGCGCGGCATCATCGACATCCTCGCGTTCCACGCTCCGACCGGCTCGCTCCTCGTCATCGAGCTCAAGACGGACGTGGTCGACGTCCAGGAGATGGTGGGCACGTTCGACCGCAAGCAGCGACTCGCCCTCGGCATCGCCAGGGATCGTGGCTGGATCGCCAGCTCGGCGAGCAGCTGGCTGGTCATCGCCGAAAGCTCGGTCAATCGTCGACGGGTCGATGCGCACCGTGTGATGCTCCGGAATGCCTATCCGCAGGGCGTCCATGAGCTGCGCCGATGGGTCCAGGCGCCGGTCAGGACCATCCACGCCATGTCGTTCTTGTCGAATGCCAACCGGGGTAGCACTAACCAAAGAGCCACGCCGATCCGGCGGGTCAGGACGATCGCGCGACGCCCGCCTGAGCGTGAGGCGAGCGTGGATTGACACGCTCGGCCACCGAAGGAACGCGAGTGTCGGCCGATTTTCGCGACCTGAGGCCGGCCGATTCCGGATAACGCTCCCCGGATTCGCAATAGCTGATCCGGGAGCCGCGACGGCCCCGCGGCCCGGCGAGGGGCTACACGGCGGCGGTGCGGCCCATCCCCCGCGGCCCGCCGAGGGGCCTATACGGCGGCGGACACCGTGGCGGGCAGGTCGACGGCGGTCAGGAAGGCATTCCAGGCGTCGAGGACGCGGTCGGTGGCGTCGGTGACGGCGGCTTCGTGGCCTTCGACGATGCGGCCGAGGAGCTCGCGCTCCGTGCCGGAATGCTCGACATCCAGCACGCCATGGACGACGAAGAACTGGAGCGTCGGCCCGTCGGTGATGCCGTAGTGCTCCTTCAGGCCGCCGATCTTGGACGGCGCGACCTCGGGGACCTGCCGCTCGTAGGCGTACATCGCGGCCACGCCCGCGGCGACCGGCTCGGTGGACGTGATCTCCTGGTACAGATCCACCAGCGCCTGGGTCGCTGAGTTGCGGGGAGCGGCCACGACCTCGTCGCGCGGGACGCCGATGCCCTCGGCAAAGCGCAGCCACAGCTCGGCGTGGTTCACATCGCCGTGCTCCTCATCCCAGAGGTTCTCGAGCAGGCCCTGTCGGACGTCCGCTCGCTCCTCGCGCGAATGCATCGCCGAAAGGAAGCGCGGGAACGTCGATTCGAACGCGAAGTACTGGCGCGCATATTCCTGGAGCGACTCGCGCGGCAGCGTGCCGGCGGCCCATTTCGTGTAGAAGCTGTGCTTGAGCAAGTGGCGCTCGTCGATCATGCGATCGACACGGTCGAGGATCCCCTCGGGCATTTTGCTCTCCCTCCGTGACGGGCTCGGTCGCGTCCCCCCGGTCGGTCTCGTGGCCGGTCGCACCCGCTGCCCTGAGTGTACCGGCTACCGGCCCACCTCGACCCAGCGCGCGTTGGCATTCGGCCATTGCTGGTCCGGGGCACGGTCGATGGAGATCTCGACCTCCGGGTCGCCCACGCCGCCGACGTAGTAATGGCGCTGCACGATCACCGCGACGCGGTACTCCCGCGTGTCGCCGAGGACGTTCCGGTCGACCTGGAAGCGGACCGTCGAACCGACGGTGAACGAGCCCGGGAAGTCGTCCACCTGGGAAGCGGCGTTGGTGGCAAGGTCGATGACGACGGCCGCCCATGTCCGCGACGGATCAAGCGTGTTGCTGGCCTTGAACTCGAAATTGGGCTGGCCGTCGTCGTTCGTGTCGACGTACGCGTCGTACTCGATGGGCTCAACATCGGGGTCAGTGGCGATCGGCGTGGCGACGGTGCGGATCTCGACGATGAGGTACGTGGCATCGACGCTGACGTCGACGCCGGCGATGTCGACGTAGCCCGGCGCGAAGACCGGGTTGTCGTGGTCGTCGACCTGGTCACCGAAGGCGTCGTCGATACTTGCCGCCTCCGGCAGGCCGCTCGGGGCGTCGGGCGGCGGGATGGTGATGACATCACCGACCTCGACGTGATCGGGGTCGGTGATCTGCGGGTTGGCAGCGAGGATCTGGCTGACGGTCACGCCGAAACGCACCGCGATCAGGCTCAGCGCGTCGCCCGTTTGGATCGTGTAGGAAAAGGCGGTTCGCGCGGGGGTCGGCGTTGGCGGCCCGATGGGCGTGGGCGAGGCGCTGGCAACCGGCGAACCGGTCGGTCCGGGCGAAGCGATGGGTGAATCGCTCGGGCCTGGCGAAACGCTGGGCGAAGCCGACGCGGTCGGCGAGACGGGCGGCGTCGCGCCGCACCCGACGAGCATGAGGCAACCCGCGACGGTCGCCGCCGTCGCCACTGCCCGCAGGCGCAGCGGTCGCGCGCGCCATGCGATAGCCAACCCGAGCACGACCGCGATGGTGCAGGAGATGGTGAAGAACCAGAACGGCCAGCGCGGATCGATGGCGAAGAGGCTCCCCGCCGCGAGCGAGGCGACGATGATGCCGACCTGCCCCGCCCCGCCGTAGAGACCCTGCGCGGTACCGGTCCGACCGTGCGGTGTGCCGCTCGCCAGAACGACGTACAACGCCGGCCCGAGGAACGCCACGGCCGTGCCCTCGAAGGGGATCACCAGCGCCGGGAAGACGGGCTCGGTGGCGACGCTGTACAGGATCCCGCACGCGCCGTAGACGAGACCCGCGATGGCGGCGATGAGCAGCGGGCTCGACCGGTCGACCAGGCGGCCGGTCAGCGGCGAGAGGATGAGCACCGGCAGGCCGAAGAGGACGAAGGTCAGGCCGATCCACACGATCGACGCGCCGATCGAGGTCAGGAAGAGACTCCATACCACTTCGTAGACACCCGCCGCCATCGACGTCCCGAGGTTGATCACCACGGCCGCGAAGAAGAGACGGTTGAGCAGCGCGCTGAGTGGCGCCGTCGGCAACGGATCGCCGGCGGCGTCCAGGTGCGAAGGCTGGTGGACGACCTCGGGGTGGGCTGGCAGCGCGAAGACGAGCCAGACGGCCGATGCGAGCGCGAGGAGGGCGGTCAGGATGAACGGGAACGCGAAGCCGCCACCCAGCGCCGCCCCGAACGCGCCGAGCACCGGACCGAGGAGCAGCCCGCCGGTCCCGGCCGCGGAGTAGAGCCCGAACGCTTCGCCGCGCTCCCCTTCCCGCGTCGCGTCGACGATGGTGGCCCGTGCCGCCGGGTCGTACATCGCCGCCGATGCGCCGCCCAGGAAGCGCAACGCAACGAAGGCGGCGGCACTCGTGAAGACCAGCGGCAGGACGGTGAAGATGCCCATCAACCCGATGCCCGCCACCATCAGCGGCTTGCGCCGCGTCCGGTCGGACAGCCAGCCGAAGAACGGCTCCGCACCGAGCTTTGCGATGGCCCACGCGCCGATGATCAGGCCGAGCGTCGGCAGGTCGACGCCGTGCTGCACGACGTAGAGCGGCAGGACCGGCAGCAGCGCCCCGAATCCGAGCAGGACCACGAACTCGACCACGAGGATGGGCAGCAGCGCACCCCAGCGCGTGTGCCAGCGACGGATCCGGGCGACGAGACGGGACATCGCCGCAAGTATCCTCAACATCGTGCCCGAAGCCCTCACCGTGCCACCCGACCTGTCACACGTCGCCGCCACGCTGGCGCACTGATGCAGCTGATCGATGGGCAGGCGGTCTTCTCGGCCACGGACCTGGTCGGGTTCCTCTACTGCGAGCACCTGACCAACCTGGACCGCGCCGCGCTGGCAGGGCTCGTGACGCGGCCGATCCGCGACGATCCCGAGATCGACATCATCGCCAAGCGCGGCGATCGGCACGAGAAACGCTACCTGGCGGACCTGCGCGCGGCCGGCAAGCAGGTCACCGAGATCGAGAAGGACGGCTACGGCGCCGACCACATCGCTTCCCTGCGAGAGGCGGCCGCCGAAACCCTGACGGCCATCCGGCGCGGCGACGAGGTCATCTACCAGGCCACCTTCTTCGACGGCCGATGGCGCGGTCACGCCGACTTCCTGACGCGGGTGCCAACGCCCAGCGATCTCGGCCCGTGGAGCTACGAGGTCGCCGACACGAAGCTGGCCCGGTCGGCAAAGGCGGGCGCGCTGCTCCAGATGTGCGTCTACTCGGACCTGCTGACGGCGGTCCAGCGCGTCCAGCCCGAGGAGATGGAGGTCGCGCTGGGCGGCAGTGCCCGCGCCATCGAACGGTTCCGCGTCAACGACTACATGGCCTATTACCGCTCGGTCAAAGCACGATTCGAGGCCGTCGTCCTCGCTTCAGGGCCGGCCGCTTTCCCGCCCGTCGGCACGTACCCCGAGCCGGTCGAGCATTGCGAGGTCTGCAAGTGGGCCATCGATTGCAAAGCTCGCCGGCACGTCGATCGGCACCTGTCGCTCGTGGCGGGCATCAGCCGCAAGCAACGGGTGGCGCTCGTCAAGCGCGACCCGCCGGTCGATACGGTCGAGGAACTCGCCGAGCTGCCCCTCCCCGTTCGCCCCAAGCTGGAGGGCACCACGGACCCGGCGACGACGCGCGTCCGCGAGCAGGCACGCCTCCAGGCGGAGGGGCGGCGCCTGGATCGCGTCCTCTTCGAGCTGCTCGATCCCATCGAGGCCGGTAAGGGCCTGGCTCTGCTGCCGCCGCCCTCAAAGGGAGACCTGTTCTTCGATATCGAAGGCGACCCGTTCGTCGAGGAGGGCGGATCGGACGGGCTGGAGTACCTCTTCGGCGTCATCGAGCCGGGCGACGGGCTCGGGCTCGACCCCGTCTTCCATGACCTCTGGGGGCTCGATCGGGCGGGCGAGAAGCAGGCATTCGAGCGTTTCCTCGACCTCGTCATGGCTCGCCTGGAGAAGGATCCGAACCTTCACATCTACCACTACGCCGCGTACGAGCCGACCGCCGTCAAGAAGCTCATGGGCCGCCACGCGACGCGCGAGGAAGAGGTGGACCGGCTGTTGCGCGGCGGCGTCTTCGTGGACCTCTTCAGCGTCGTGCGCCAGGGCGTACGCGTCTCGCAGGAGAGCTACTCCATCAAGAAGATGGAGCCGCTCTATCACCTGGAACGCACCGTCCCGCTGCGCGACGCCGGCTCGAGCATCCTCAACTTCGAGCTGTGGCTGGACAGCGACGGCACGAAACAGGAGCTGCTCGACCTGATCCGCGAGTACAACCGCGACGACTGCGTCTCCAACTGGAAGCTGCGCGACTGGCTCGAGGAGCAACGCGCGTCTGTCATTGCGAAGGGCGTCGAGGTCCCGCGGCCGGGGCCGCGCATCGGCGATGCACCCGCGCCGGTCACGGAGATCCAAGCCAGGGTCGATGCGCTGGTCGCACGTTTGACTGGCAGCGTGCCCATCGACCCAGATGACCGGACCGCGGACCAGCAGGCCACGTGGCTCTTGGCCCAATTGCTCGACTGGCACCGGCGGGAGGACAAGTCGACCTGGTGGGAATACTTCCACCGCCTCAACGAGCTGACCGACGAGGACCGCCTCGACGACGACGCCTGCATCGCCGGCCTGGTCTTCGATGGCCCTGGCGAGATCGCCCGAGGTCGCCAGGTTTACCGCTACCGATTCGAGCCCCAGGAGAACGACGTCGGGCCGCGCTCCAGCCTGACCGACCCGGCGACGGGCGAGTCGGCCGGCACGTTCGTCTCCATCGACCAGATCGCCGGCACCCTCGAGGTTCGGCGGGCAGTCGGCAGTGAGGTCCCGCACCCGACGAGCATCGTTCCGCTCGACTTCATCCCCAGCGACCAGCAGCGCGAGGCCCTGCTTCGGCTCGCCACGTGGGTCGCGGACAACGGGATCGATGCACCGGGGCGGTTCCGGGCGAGCCGCGATCTGCTGCTCCGGCGCGCGCCGCGCATCGGCCAGACCGACGGGGAGCGCCTCGCCCACGAGGGAGAGTCCGGCCTGGATGCCGCGCTCCGCCTGATCCTGCGTCTCGACGAATCGTGCCTCGCGATCCAGGGGCCGCCCGGCACGGGCAAGACGTTCACCGGCGCGCGGATGATCGTGGAGCTGGTGCGTGCCGGGAAGCGCGTCGGCATCACCGCCACGAGCCACAAAGTCATCGGGCTGCTGCTGGACGGCGTGTGCGCGGCCGCCGAGCAGCTCGGCGTGGAGGTCACGGCGATGCAGCGCGCCGACGACGAGGACCGCTGCTCCGCGACGATCGTGCGGCGCGCGGCCAACAACGCCGAGTTGCGTGACGCGCTCCGCCCGGGCGACGTGATGATCGGTGCCGGCACCTCGTGGGTCTGGTCGCGCGAGGAATTCGCCGAGACGGTCGATGTCCTGTTCATCGATGAAGCCGGCCAGATCTCGCTCACCAACGTGCTCGCCGTCGCCCAGACGGCGAAGTCGATCGTCCTGCTCGGCGACCCCCGGCAGCTGGAGCAACCGCTCAAGGGGTCCCACCCGCCGGGGGCTGATCGGTCGGCCCTGGAACACCTGCTCGGTGAGCACCGGACGATGCCCGAGGACCGTGGCCTCTTCCTCGAGAAGACGTGGCGCCTGCACCCCGACCTGTGCGCGTTCACCTCCGAGGTCTTCTACGAGAGTCGGCTGGAGTCAGAAGCCGGAACGCTGAGCCAGGCACTGACGGGGTCGAGCGAGCTGTCCGGGACCGGCCTGCGCTGGGTCAAGGTCGACCATGTGGGCAACACCAACGTGTCGGTCGAGGAGGCCGAGGCTGTCGCCACCCTCGCGCGATCGCTCATCGGCACGCCCTGGACCGACCGGGATGGCCGCACCCGCCCCATCGGCTGGAGGGACATCCTCGTCGTCGCGCCATTCAACAAGCAGCGCGCCGCCATCGCCGAACTGATCCCCGAGGCCGCCGTCGGCACGGTCGATAAGTTCCAGGGCCAGCAGGCCGCCGTCGCGTTCTACTCGATGACCACGTCCTCGCCCGAGCTCGCCCCGCGCGGCATGGAGTTCCTCTACTCGCTGAACCGCCTCAACGTCGCCACTTCACGCGCCTTCTGCCTCGCGGTGATCGTCGCGAGCCCAGCACTGCTCAAGGTCCAAGCCCACTCCCCGAAGCAGATGCGACTCGCCAACGCGTTGTGCCGCGCGGCCGAGTTCGCGAGAGTTGAGGGCCGGGTCAATGACAAGGAGTACGGTCCCGCCGACCCTTCGCAAGCTGAGGCGCGAGGCTGACCAGACGCTCCGCGCGGCCCTCCGACATCGCCCCGGAGATGGGTCTTTACCGGCCGTTCTGGCACGCAACGAAGCCGCACGTGCGGAGAGCCGCTACGAGGTTGCACTGATGCTCTGGGTTGCGGCGAATGGCGGGCCTCCCAAGGACGACAGCTTGCCGAACCCCCGAGGCGGCCCGCGGCGCCGTCTTTAGCCACCCCCACAGCCCCTAAGCCCGCCGGGGTGCCCACAACACCTGCGTGACCCTCGGACCGTCTTCCGTGTGCGATCCTTGCTCATCACAAGAACAGCCGCGACGGGCAGGGAGGAGACGAGATGGCGAACGCCAGTTTCCATGCTCTCTGTGTAGCGCGGGCTGCTGAGAGACTTCAAACGACTCTCGCTCGGCAATCCCCGACCACCTACACGGCACCAGACGGCCGCAGGGTCGTCTGTCTCGTCTCGAAGAAGTACGGTTCCTGGATTGAGCGATTCTGGTTCGGTTTCCTGCCCAGCCAGAAAGCTGCGCTTGACGAATCAGAAGGCGGGTGGCTCGCGCTCGGCTGCGGCGATGCGAACAGGATCCTTCTTGTGCCGTGGGGCGACTTCGGTAGATGGTTGCCCACGATCGGCCAGACCAACCGAGAGGGGCGGCAGTATTGGCACATCAAGATAGCGAATGACAATGGCGCATGGACGCTCCGACGAATGACTGGCTCGTCCCCCGTGGACGTAAGCAAGTACCTCATCTAAGGCACCCTACGGGAGACTCAAATGGAGACTCAGTCGCCGCAGTACCAGCCAGGTCATCCGGATCGCCCGGATACCGGCGGAACCGTCAGCTTGAGGCCAGAGAGCTTGGCGATCACGGCCCTGTATCTCGATCCAAACAATCCTCGCTTTGCTGATCTCGATCAAATCAAGCCCGTCGCCGATGAGCACGTCGCCGACCCTGTGGTGCAAGACAGGGCCATGTCAAAGATCATGAATCCTCGTTTTGAAGTCGAACAACTCAAAGAGAGCGTCGAGAGCATCGGCTTTCTGCCAATCGACCGCCTCGTTGTAGTTGAGCTTCCAGAGCAAGGGCGCTACAAGGTTGTGGAAGGCAATCGACGGCTTGCGGCCCTGAAGGCGCTGTACTCAGAGCACGTTGCTCACGAGACTACGTTGGCGCCGCATGTCCTTGACAGCATTGCGACCGTCCCTGTTCTGGTCATCGACGCACCCGACAACCAGCTGCGCGATCACTATGCTCGGATATACCAAGGCGTGAGGCACTTGGCAAGTGTCCGATCATGGGGACCGTACCAACAGGCCCAGCTCGTGGGTCTGATGCTCGAGGAAGGCAAGAGCCTCCAGGACATCAAAGAAGTGCTCGGCATGTCCAAACAGCGCATCACGTCGTTGCGAAGGGTCTACTACGCGATGGCCCAGATGCAGGAAGACGACGAGTACGCTGAGTATGTAAAGCCCAATCTCTTCAGCCATTTTGAAGAAGCGCTTGGGCGGCCCGACGTGAGGAAATGGCTGGAGTGGGATGACAATGGCTCCCGAGCCAATAGCAGTGAGCATCTATCACTTCTCTACTCGTGGATCGTCGGGCCCGAAGTCGATGGATCTCGCCTCGATCCCAAGGTCAACGATGCGAAGGACTTTCGCTTTCTGCCAGCGGTTCTAGGAAACGCTCGGCAATGGGCTCGCTTTCTGGAGGAGCCTCACCTTTCTCTTCGGGACGCTGCCCGAGGTGTGACGACAGCAGAGCCCGAGATCGATTGGCGCTCGCTTCTTGATGGAAACTTAGCGACGCTCCGCAAAGTCCCTGCGGTCGAGATCGCACGTGCGACGGACAGCGACATCGAGCTTCTCGCCAGCGTCCGCTCGTTGTGTGACGAACTCTTGGAAACCATCGACGACCGCCGGGCGCGACAAGTTGCTGACAGCTAGTCGTCCAACGACACGGGCAATATGCGAGCGTCTAATAGGCGAGTTTCCCCCCGAAACGGCCAGTAACGTCGAGCGCGCCATTGCTGCGGTCTATGCGGCAGAGCTCGGTCCCGTCGAGGCGGAGCTTCTAGCGGAGGATCAAGCAGAGAACGTTCTTGGCATGCTGGGCGCACTACCGGCGGCCGAGCTGCCCTTTACCATTGCCGGTTCAGCTCGCAACCGCCTCGTAGGCAAGAACGTGTCACGACCGGGAGATCCTGCTAGCGTCAGCGAGATTAGGGCAAGATGGTCTTTGATCCCCGACATGCGCACGGCAATCTTCGAAATGGGACCGCAGCGATTTGAGCAATTGTGCGCCAAGCTCATGACTGCGTCTGGAGCTTTGGGAGCACGAGCGCTCGTGACTGCGGACGAGGGTGGGATCGACATATACGGGCGCCTCCCGGTTCGACTTCATAACCCTGCGGTTCCGACGGACCTTATTGAGACGACTTTCATTAGGAAGGATTTGCTCTTTTTCGGGCAATGCAAGTGCTACCGTGTGACGGCCGCGATCGAACGAGGAGAAATGGACAAGTTCCATGCCCAAGCCTTGTCAGCTCTCGACAAGTACACCGAAAACACTCATCCGCCCAGTCATCACGTCCCTTATGACTTCTTTGTGCGGAACGAAACTTGTCTGCGCCTGTTCTTCACCACGGCTGACTTCTCGGGACCAGCAAGGACATCAGCTCGAGAGCGGGACATAGTCCTGATCGATGGCCGACAGATCGCCGAGCACCTCGTCTACCTTGGCGTTGGCATTAGCTCCTACGGCGGGACGTCACATGTTGACATCTCAGCGCTGCAGCTCTGGGCTACTGGGCTCTCGTAACTCGGCGTACGGTGCCACGACCGCCTTGGCGGGACGGGCGGAGAGTTGAGTCATGCGATTGGACACACGTGCGGCGGGGTCGACTGAGCCATGGCGGTGCAACCGTCCAGGGGCCGAGCGTACCCATCTAAAGGTGACGGACGGGCCTATCCCCGATGCGGCCTGCGAACGGATGATGGTCGGACCGCGTCCGTGGAGGTATTCGAACGACTGCCGAGCCTGCGTCCCGTCCGACCATCGCCAGACTGCGTGTCGTCGCGCCGCCGCCCGCGGGTGTGGGCATCGAGGTCAACGCGGCCGACCCTCGCTCGCTCTTCGAGGAAGCTGCCCAGGCCGTCGCAGCGGTCGAGGCCGACATCGAGGGCGATCCGCCGGCGGCCGTCTGGGACACCATCTCGCTCGAGGCGGGCGATCTGCCGGCCCTCGCGTTCGCCTGGCTGAACAAGATCATCGGCCTGTCCGAGACCCATCATGCCGTGCTGGTCGGGCTCTTCGTCGACCGTCTGAACCTCGCGCCGTCGGCCGACGATCGGGCGCGCTGGACGCTTCGGGCCAGGGCCGGCTTCCGAGCCTATGGCGGCCGTGATGTCCGACCCCGCTGCCACGTCAAGGCAGCCTCGCTCGAGGGCCTGACCGTCCGACAAGACCACGAAGCCTGGGTGCTGACGGCCAACCTCGAGACCTGAACGAGGTCGAGCCACTTAGCCAGCTTGATGGCTTGACGCTAAAGTGGCGAGATGAAGTTCACCGTTGCCCTCAAGGACGACAGCCTCTACGTATTCATGAAGATCGAGGCGGCGCGCACAGGCCGCTCCGTGAGGGACCTCGTCGAGGACGCCATCCGGGAATGGGTCGAGCGCCGCGAGGACGAGGAGGACGCGCGCGAGGCGACCGCGGCGATGGAGGAATACGAGCGAAAAGGCGGAGGCATCGAAATCGGAGAGTTCTTTCGGACACTGGCCGCCGAAGAGCGCGCGTCCTACGGCGAAGACGGGCCTTGAGCGCTGATCTTCCCTATCGTGTCGTGATCCTCGCCCCAGCACAGCGAGTCATCCAGCGACTCTCGCTCAAAGACAGCACTCGCCTGCTCGGACCTATGTACGGCTTGGCCAGGGAACAGTTCCCCAAGGGCGCCGTCAAGGTCACGGGAACCGAGTTCTGGCGCATTCGGGTCGGCGATCTTCGGGTGGTCTACGCGATCGACGTCGCTCAACGGTTGATCGTGGTCCAGCGCGTGGCGCGACGGAACGAGGCAACCTATCGGCGGATCCGCGAAACGACCGACGTAATCGGCGGTTGAGTCGCTGGTGAGTCAGCGATAAGCGGCCATCTCCAGGATGGCCGGCATGTGGAATCAACGCGTCGACAACCGAGAGACCAGGCGAGCTGGCCGGCGCCCGCGGCACGGGCGGAACCGACATCGGCGCGACGACGAAGCGCTCGTCGAGATGGCGACGATGGCCGAGGTGATGGCGGCGATCGAGGCGTTCGACCTTGGTCAGCCGTGGGCAGAGGTCGCGCCGAGCGTCCTGCCGGTGCTGCCGAGACGGCGGGCGATGCCGCCCGGTACGGACGATCGGATCCGCAGGCAGTACCCGCCAGGCATCGCGGTCGGGTTCGGGGCGGACATCGGGCCGGCATTCATGCACGTGACGGACACGCTCATCGCGCAGTGGGGTGTGACGGCCGATGAGCTGGCCGCGCGCGCGGTCGCCAACGTGCGCGAACGCGCGCAGTCGCGACGCCACTTCGGCGTCATCGCCGAGTCGATCGGCGATGTGCCGACCATGGCGTTCCAGTCGCGCGAAGGCTGGGCGTCGACCCTATTGCTGATGCCCGATCAGTTCGAGCGGTGCTTCGGAGCGGAACCGCGCATGGTCCTCGCGCCGATGCGCGATCTCCTCGTGGCGCTTCCCATCGACACGGATCGGGACCTCGCGGCGTGGATCCTCGACGAGTTCTGTGCCGTGGATCCGAATGCGCTCGATGTGCCGATGCTCGCCTTCGCCGATGGCGCGTTCGGCTTCCTCGGGCCAGTCAGCCTGCCTGGGAGAAATCGACGATAGGCCGCACCTCGATGGCGCCGACGGCTGCGCCCGGGATCATCGCGGCCAGCTCGATGGCTTCGTCGAGATCCTTGCAGTCGAGGATGTAGAAACCGCCGAGCGCTTCCTTGGTCTCGGCGAACGGCCCGTCGGTGGCGACGGTCTTGCCGTCGCGGACGCGGACGGTGGTCGCCGTCGAGGTCGGCTGGAGGGCCTCGCCGGCGCGCATCACGCCGCGGCGGCGCGCCTCATCCGAGAAGCGGTTGTAGGCCTCGTAAGTCTCGGTGTCGGCCATCGGATCGACGGCTCCGGGGTCGACTTCCTCGGTGTAGATGAGAGCCAGGTACTGCACGGGAGTCTCCTCTCGAGTGAGCGCGGTTGGTATCAACAGCATGACAACGAACGGCCACGACGCGATTCGACGTCCGATGGCTATGATGACGTCCATGCCATCAACCCCAGCGCCACGGACAAAGGCCGCGGCGCGGATCCTCACCTACGCGCGACGGCGGGCCGGCTTGACGCAGCGCGCCCTGGCCGAGAAGTCAGGTGTGCCGCAGGAGACGATCGCCCGCATCGAATCGACCCGCCAGTCGCCGCGCTTCGACACGCTCGTCCACCTGCTCAACGTCTGTGGCTTCGAACTCGAGGTAGAAGCGAAGAAAGGCATCGGCGTGGACAAGAGCCTGATCGACTCGATGCTGAGCCGCGATCAGGTGACGCGGGCCCGTTCCGCATCCGCCTCGAATGACCTCAACATCCGGATGATGCGCAGCGTTCGTCGGGTAGCGGAATGACGGAGCACCAGTCTGAGGGCCCGTTCCAGGCAGTTCCGCTGCTTGACGTGCTGATTCGCCACCATGTTCGGTTCGTAGTTATCGGTGGGTTCGCGGCCCAGTTGATCGGCTCGCCGCTGGTCACGTTCGACCTGGACGTTTGCTATGCCCGCGATCGCGAGAACCTGGATGCCATGGCCTTGGCCCTCCGTGAGCTGCGAGCGACCCTTCGGGGCGCGCCTGCCGACTTGCCCTTCAGGCTCGATTCCAAGACGCTCGCGAACGGGGATTCGTTCACGTTCGATACGCGTCTGGGTTCGTTCGACATCCTTGGCACGCCAACGGGAACCGCGGGTTTCGACGAACTCAATGCAGCCGCCGATTGGGTCGAGATCGGGGCCGCTCGAGTGCGTGTCGCGTCGATCGACGACTTGATCCGCATGAAGCGTGCCGCGGGCCGGGTGAAGGACCGCGTCCACCTCGAGGATCTCGGCGCGCTTCGGGATCAGCTCGACAGGATCGACCGGGCGAAGCCGTAGGAGTCAGGCGGTAGCGGGCGCCGCCGGTTCGGGGCTGACCTGGGCGTCGGCCAGCTGGGTCTGGAGGTTCGTCAGGCTGCCGCCGAACAGCTCGGCGACGATGCCCTTGGCGACGGCCCAGATGGCATCGGAGTCCTCCGACTTCAGTCCGGCGACGTAGAGGGTGACCTGTGTGCCTGCCGGGGTGGGCGCAAGGTCGAAGGTCGAGATCATCGGGCCCATCTGGGTCGTCGACATCAGCGTCACGCTCTCGAACGGGCGCCACTCGAGGACCTCTTCGATGACGGCGTCCTTCCCGTGGATGCAGTGGTTCGTGGTCCCGACACCAGCGCGGCCGTCGGCGTTCGATTGGTCGACGCGGATGACGCCGACCTGCCATCTCGGGCGGAGGCGTGGCGACGTGATCCATTCCCAGACCACGGGCGGCGAGGCGGCCATGTCACGGTCCATGCGCATCCAGGCAGAATCGTCATCGAGGTGGTGCTGAGCGCGCAATTCCTCGGCCACCCAGCGGGCGCCGAGATCCTCGACGAAGCCCTCGACGGTGCCGACGTCGTACTCCTCGGTGTGCGGGAGCATCCCGAGCCGCGGGCAGTCGAGCCCCAATGCCTCGACGGATTCCTTCGTGAGCAGCGCGTAGGCGCGGAGGCCACGCTGCTCGACGACGTGGTTCTTGAGCAGCCGATGGACGGCGATGACGTCGCTGCCGGCAAGGTTCTCCCGACCACCGACGGTCTGGCGGACGGCCTGCCCGGCGTGGACGACGAACTTCAAGTCGAGCTTCGGGATGAGGATGCACGCGTTGCACTGGCAACTCGTCGCCTGGGAGACATCGCGGAGGCGGCGGCGGAAGGCGAAGTAGCAGGCATCGATGGTGTCGAGGAGCTGCGGACCACTCATCGTGGGCGTCGGTGCGAAGACGAAGCACGCATCGCCTTCGACGGCGACCAGGGTGAACGGGGGCGCCAGGCGGCCGATCACGGTCTCGATCAGGTCGGTCAGGACGTCCTGGGCGTGATCGAGCTCGGTGCCGGCGAGGTAGCTCGTGTAGCCGGAGATGTCGGCGATCAGCAGGACGACGGGTTCGGGGGCGCGGAGCATTTCCCTCTGACTCTAGGCGAGGCCGACGGGCGTGGCAAGGTCGGACGGTCGGTCGACGTCCCGGAGTGATCGAGCCTCAGCATCGAATACGCGCCAATCGGCCTCCGGGATGACTCGGAGTGCCAGCACCTGCTGGAGAGCGCGGAGGCTCGATTCCCCGGACGCCGCCAGATCGGAGGCCGCGGCGACGGCGGCGCTGCGGTCAAGGACGATGGGGAGGCGCTGGATCTGGCCGGACGATTCGAGCACGACGCCCTGATCGACGTCATAGCGGTAGCTCCCGTCGGGAGCGGCGAGCCGCTGGAGCATGGCGCGGATGACGGCGGTTTCCACCCACGGCATGTCGCCGGCGATGACGGCGAGGAGCGGCCCCGTCGCCCGCTCGGCACCGGCGGCGAGTCCGGCCAGTGGCCCGGCGAACGGCTGCGGATCGAGCACGACACGGATCGGCACGGGCAGGTCGTCGGGGAGCGGCACGGACAGGCCGCCGGCCGGCCCGACGACGATGACCTCGCGGCAGACATTGGCAAGCGCGCGAATCGCATGGTGGAGGAGCGGCCGGCCATCGAGCGGCTCCGCCATCTTGTCGCGGCCGAAGCGTCGAGAGCGGCCGCCCGCCAGGACGATGCCGGACGAGGCCGGGGTCAGATGCCTCGGTGCCGGCGACGGCTCTGCGGAGCGGCGGCGACGGAGCGTCGCGGCGGCCGCGGCGGTCGCTGCGGGCGCGGTTGCGACGGGCACGACCTCGACCACCGCGTTGTAGTCCGGGACCAACGCGACCGGATCCCGCCGGCCGGGCGCGATGAGCGGATTCGCCTCCGGGAAGAACATCTGCACGTTGCCGGGCCGGATCTCGGCAAGGGTGATCCGCGCCGCGACCTCGCCCGTCTCGGACCGCACCACGACCCGGTCTCCCTCGGCCAGACCGAGCGCTCGGGCGTCCGAATCGGCCATGAACAGCGCATCGCGCTCCCCGCCCGTCAGGGGATCGCGCGCCTTCCAGACCATCGAGTTGAACTGCTTGCCGCGGCGGGTAGCCAGCAGGAAGCGCCCGGGCTGGAGCTCGACCTCGCGGGGTCGGACGGTGGCGAAATGAGCCTTGCCATCGGCCGTCGGGAAGATCCAGCCGTCGCATAGCCGCTCGCCACCCCACTGGATCGCGTCGCCGGTCTTGGCCAGGTGCTGGATGCCGTCGTAGAACGGCACGATGCGTGCGATCTCCTCGCGGATCGCCTGGGCCGATTCGAAATGGCAGAGGGTGGCCGCCCGCTCGGGATCCACCCGGTGCGCCAGCTCCAGCAGCGACTCCCACTCGCTGCGTGCCTCGCCGACCTGTGGGTGGGCAAGCTCCGGCGAGAACGCCACGCGGCGCTCGGTGGTCGTTTCGGTGCCGCCGCCGGGCTGCTCATAGCGGGTCGTGGCCGGCAGGAGCAGCACCTCCTCGCCCGGGTCGATGAGCATCTGCGAGCTGACCATGATGTCCTGGTGGACGCGCAGCGGGACGCGCTCCAGGGCCCTCGCGACGTCCGCCGGATCGGGCAGCGTCTCGAGGAAGTTGCCACCCACCGACCAGAGCACGTCCAGCTCGCCGCGGCCGGCGGCCTCGACCATCTCGGCGGCTGAGCGGCCGCGCTCGCCGCGGAGCGGGAACCCCCAGCGCGCGCCGAGGTCCGCGGCCGCGTCTTCGGTGATCGGCACACCGCCCGGGAAGACGGTCGCGTACGCGCCCATCTCGGCGCCGCCCTGCACGCCGGAGTGGCCGCGAATGGGCATCAGTCCCGTGCCCGGCCGCCCGACATTGCCGCGCGCCAGTGCCAGGTTCATGATCGCCGACACGTTGTCCGTGCCGCAGACGTGCTGCGTGATGCCCATCGACCAGACGAAGACGGCCGTCTTCGCCGCCGCGTACATGGTCGCGAACCGGCGGATGTCGTCGACGGTGGCGCCACTCCAGCGGGCCAGATCCGTGAGCGGGGTCCGCGCCAGCTCCTCGCGCAGATCCTGCCAGCCGTCGGTGTGGCGGGCGATGAAGTCCTCATCGACCGCGCCCGGGCCGCCATCCTCGATGAGCACCTTCAGCACGCCGTTCAGGAACGCGATGTCGCCGCCGATGTTGACCGGGAAGAACTCGTCGGTGATCTTCGTGCCGAAGATGGCGCTCTCCGGGTTCGATGGCACCCAGTAGTGCTCGAGGCCCGGCTCGCGGAACGGGTTGACGACGGCGACCTTGCCGCCGCGCTTCTTGGCCATGTAGAGGTACTTCATGAAGACGGGCTGCGCGTTGGCGACGTCCGAGCCGAAGAGGACGGTCAAGTCTGATTCGATGACGTCCCGGTAGGAGCAGGTGGTGGCAGCCACACCCAGCGCATGCTTGAGCGCCCCGGTCGACGGCGCGTGGCAGATGCGGGCCGCGTTGTCGATGCTGTTCGTGCCGAAGAAACGCGCGACTTTCTGGGCGACGTAGTAGGTCTCGTTGGTGAGGCCGCGCGCGGTGAGGTAGAAGCCGAGGCGGTCGTCGCCGGGCATCGTGGCCGCGGCCGGGTCAGTCGGCGGGGTGCTCGCGGCCCTCGCCCGGACGATCCGGTCCGCCACCAGGTCGAGCGCCTCCGGCCAGGAGATGCGCCGAAACCCGAGTTCACCGCGCCGCCGGAGCATCGGGTACGGCAACCGCCCGAGCTTTCGCAGGCTTGCACTGTCGAGCTCGCGCAGGTTGTCGACCACGGCCAGCCGCTCGGGGTCGAGCGGGCCCATCGTGTTGACCTGGAGCAGGTTGAGGCGCGTCGTGCAGAGATGGACGCCGTCCATCGTCCAGTCCTTGAAGCCGGCCACGCCGAGCGCGCATCCGTCGCACACGCCCTTGCGCAGGATCCGCCACGCGTACGGCAGATGGCGCCAGTTCTCGCGGACGGTGCGCGCCATCTCCCAGTAGTGATTCGGCTTCTGCCGGTCGAGTCCGTTCGGCACGAGCCCGACCCACAGGCGCGGATCGATCCGGCGAGCCTTCTTGCGCGGCGGTCGCAGGGAGACGCGCGGATCCGCGTTGGGCAGGGCCTCGGCGGCGGGCGGGGGTTCGTGCGGATCGGGCCCGTGCTGCTCGGTGGTCATCGCCTCCGAGTATGCATGCGCGTATCGGGTCGCGGCCTCAGCGCCCGGCGCCTCGCCGCGAAGCGAAGAGCCGCGTTCCGGCGGCATCGCACCAGATCAGGCGGGCCTCCTCGGGCATGGGCGCCGCCGCACCGGCTGCATGGGTGCCGGCAGACGCAGTCAGCGGCTTACGTCACCTCGACGCGAATCTGGCCAATCGGATGTCGTCCTTGTCGACCGATCTGGTTCACCTGACCCATGCACCCGGTACGCCCAGCCACAAGCCTTGACTCCGCCCGTCCTTGAGCGAGCCGACCGGCGTAGAACCATTCGTTCACGCTGGCAGCACCCATGCAGGCGGTACACCGCCGGTCAAACCGCGGCACGTGGTCAATCCGATCTCGGCCGACGGGCCGCGAAGAGTCGAGTTGATGCCGCGTCGCACCAGATCAGGCCCGGGTCGATAGGTGGCTCGGTGCCGAGCGTCAGTGCACGCAGCCACCCGACCGAGGAGCCTGGGAAACGCGTGGCGAAGATTTCGGGGTAGCGCGCCAGGAGCGAGCGGTTTCGGGCGAGGTCTCGGACGACCCAGCAGACACCGACTCGAAATGGCTCGCCTGCCCCGACCCCGATGGCGAGCGCCCCTGCCTCGGCGCGCTTCCGTTCCGACGCGCGCGTGGCTCCGCCGACATTGACGAGCGTATTGATGCATTCGACAAGGACGAGCCAGCGGCTCCTGATGTTGATGAGGCCAACATCGGTCGATCTCGATGGGTCGTCTGGCTTGGTCGAAAGTTCGAAACGTCGAACGTAGCCGGCCGGCTTGGCAGTTCTCATCACCAGCTCCTGGATGCGGAGGTGGCCGGCATCGACGGGTTCCTCGTTCGGGTCGCGCGACAGATCGATGCGCAGAGCGATGCCCAGAGCGACGGCCATCCGTTGCCAGGTGTCCACAGTGTGTCCACCGCCGCGGCCGAGTTCGAGGTCACTGATCGTGGTCTGCGAGAGGCCGGATCGCGCACCGAGTCGCGCCTGTGTCCAGCGCCGCCGCTGACGAGCGGCGCGGATGGCGCCACCGAGTCGTCCCAATTGCTCAGCATTGCGCCGACGGGCCTCGGCGGCGAGTTCGATAGGCTTGAGCTTGACCATACCGGCTGCATGGTTACCGACTGGCCTTACCATCCGATTAGCTGCGGATCACCCCCGACTTGACCGGCTGCCCGGCGGGCTTACGGCTGATTTCTGGCGTCCTACCCGTGCAGTCGGTGCTGGGTCGCCGAAGGCGCTCGGTGGCCGACCGCGCAAGCCGCCTCGATCGGCTAGTGGCGGCGGTTCACGCTTGCAGCACCCATGCAGTCGGTACGACTCGGCCGAAGGATCGACTGGTACCGGCCGGAAAGTGGGAGAAGGTGGGCAGAGCTCCCGTCGCCGCTGTCGAGGGACCGCTTGGCAGCCGAGGATAGCCGGGGCAAGGCACCGCCGAGGGACTGCATCGTGGTCGGCCGCGGCCGAGGATCGCCGGGGCGGCGGCCAGGGATCGCCGGGGCGGCCGAGAGCCACTCCGCGCTACCCGTTGAGGTCGATGCGCTCGCGGCCGGTGTAGATGTTGAAGCGGTCGGCGCGGAGGAAGCCGATCAGGGTCAGATTCAGACGAGCGGCGGTGGCGACGGCGAGTGCCGATGGGGCCGACACGGCCGCCAGGATCGGGATCCCGGCCATCGCGGCTTTCTGGACGATCTCGAACGAGACTCGGCCGGAGACGAGCAACACGTCGCCGCTGAGTGGCACGCGGCCGGCCAACGCCATCGCGCCGATCAACTTGTCCAGGGCGTTGTGGCGGCCGACATCTTCGTGCAGCGCGACCAACTCACCCGCGGGCGTGAAAAGCGCCGACGCGTGGAGTCCACCGGTCGATTCGAACACCGACTGCGCCGCGCGCATCGACCCCGGGAGGCCGATGAGCACGGATCGACCGACGACCAGACCCGGCCCGAGCGGCGAGCAGCGAGCGGCGATGTCGTCGATCGAGGCTTTGCCGCAGATCCCGCAACTCGCCGTCGCCACGAAATTCCGCTCGGCCACGCGCGAGGCATCGAAGGCACCGGCAAGGCGGACCGTGATCTCGTTCTCGGGCTGAGCCATCCGCGCCGGGTCACCCGCCTCGAATCGGGCGCCGGCGAGGTCGGTCGGGCGAACCAGTCCCTCGGACACGAGGAAGCCGGCCGCCAGCTCCCGTTCCGCACCCGGGGTTCGCATCGTGACCGCGACATCGACCGGGTCGTGGCCCGGCCCGCAGGCGCGGATCTCGAGCGGCTCCTCTCCGACCAGGCGCTCGTCGCGTTCCACCGATATCTCGCCCGAGACGGCCAGGACACGCGCGGTGCCGGTCGTCCGCAACCAGCCAGCAAGCGGATCGTCGGGCAGATGGGCGGCGGCCATCAGCCCGGTGCGACGAACGGCCGAAGTACCTCGACGGCGGCGTCGATGGCCGCATCGGTCGTGTAGACGTGCGGCGCCAAGCGGATCGCGGTGCCGCGGACGGAAGCTCGGATACCGGCCGCCGCTAACGCCGCACGCACCGCATCGGGATCTCGGACCGGGACGCAGACGAGCGTGGAGGCCGGTTCGGGTTGGCCGAGGGCTCGCGTCAACCGCGAGGCAAGCTCCGGGACGCGTGCCAACTCACCGGTCGCCTGCCACTCCGCGATGAGGCGCAGCGATTCGCGCGCCCCGACCCACGGCAACCATGCGAGGGAAACGTCGAAGCGGGCAGCGCCCGAGCCGAGGGTGAGCGGGCCACCGAAGTACCGCCCGTACGGCTGGTCCGCCGCACGCCAGTTGGCCGCAAGCGGCGAGACGGTGTCTGCTGCGTCGGCCGAGATGGACATGAATGCCACGCCACGCGGCGAGAGGAGATGCTTGTACGCCGCACAGACCAGGTAGTCGGCCGCCGCGAGATCTTCACCCGCCCGGAGGAACGGCAGCGCCTGGGTGATATCGACGAGCACCCTTGCCCCGACCGCGTGTGCCCGTTCCACGATCGATGCGAGATCGGCCCGCTTGCCGGTCTGCATCTGGACGAGGCTGAACGCGACGAGCGTGGTCGTGGGCCGGACAGCTTCGGCCAAGGTCGCGAACGGCACCTCCCGCACCGCCGTCCCGCGCTCAGCGGCGACCAGCAGCGGGAACAGCACGGACGTGAACTCGTCGGCCGGGACGACGACCTCGTCTCGTGCCGTCAGCGCGGCCGCCACCATCCCGACGCCGACCGAGACCGCGGGCAGCAACGCCACGTCCGCAGCGGCCACGCCGCACAGTGCCGCGAATGGGGTACGCGTCTCATCGGCCGGCCGATCCCAATCAGCGATCCAGTCCGCGCGGCCACCCTGCCACGCATCCAGAGCGTGCCGCATGGCGGCGATCGTCGCCCGCGGCGGCAATCCGTAGCTGGCCGAATCGAGGTAGATCAGCCCGGTCGTGGGCTCGAAGGCTTCGGCCGGTGTAGTCGCGGTGCCCATCAGCGTCGATTATCGTGGACGGCGATGAACACGCGGACGGTCCGGCTCATCGCCCTGACAGGGGCGCTCGTCGTAGCGGCATGCACGCAGGGTGCCGCCCCCGCGCCTGCGACTCCCTCGCCGGCGGCGAGCGCGCACGCGCAGTCGTTCGAAGTCGACTACGACAGCGGCTCGATTCCGCCGCCGGCCAACGACCAGTACCTCCTGACCGGCTCCTTCAGCTCGGACGGAGCGACACTCGCCGTCCACTACCTGCTGACGTATTCGTCGAGCGCCAAAGACGACATCGACTGGTCTGGCACGCTCACGGGCGACTCGGCCGCGCGGTGGCAGACCCTGGTCGGCGGGACCGTCCTCGGGCCGATCCCGCCACTGCTGCCCGGCAGCCCCTCATTCACCGTGACCATCACGCCGTACCAGGGTGGCAGCAGCGGCGGCGGCGTCCCGACGAACCGCGACGCCTGGCAGGCGCTCATCGACGCGGTCGACCAACAGGCACGCGCCGAGCTGGGCAAACCGCGCTCAAGCCCGTGAGCGCTTCAGCCGCGCCCGTCCTGCCGGCCACGCCACCGTTCGCGATCCGTGCCCGGCTCCTGACGCCGCTCAACGCGGACGGCGCCACGCGCTACGAACCGGACGCCGTCATCGAGGTCGATGCGTCTGGCCGGATCACGTCGATCGAGCCTTGGGAAGCCTGGACGCGCGTTCAACACAGCTCCACTGGCCAGGCCGCCTCGACTGGTCAGCTCATCGACCTCCGTCCGTGGGTCCTCCTGCCCGGAATGGTCGACCTTCACGTCCACCTGCCGCAGGTCCCAGCGGCCGGCTTTGGCGCCGGGCTCGACCTCCTGACCTGGCTTCGCCGGTACATCTTCCCGCTCGAACAGGCCTTCGACGAGGCGACCGCCGAGCGCGTTGCGCCGCGCGTCTTCCGCGCCATGGCTGCTGCCGGCACGACCACGGCCGTGATGTATGGCGCGATCTGGGCGCCGAGCCTGGACGCGTCCTTCCGAGCCGCCGAGGCCCACGGCATCCGCGCCGTCATCGGCAAAGTGATGATGGACGAGCTGACGTACGACGACCGGCTGCCGCGCGACCGCATCCTGGAGACGAGCCTCCAGCAATCGGCGGACCTGTGCCAGCGCTGGCATGGCAGGGACAACGGGCGGCTCCGCTACGCGTTCACGCCGCGGTTCGCGGTCAGTTGCTCCGGCGACATGCTGCGCGAATCAGCGGCGCTGGCCCGCTCGACTGGCGCGTACTGGCAGACGCACATCGCCGAGGATCGCGGCGAGATCGCCGAGGTCGCCCGCCGCTTCCCCGATGCCCGCGACTATCTCGATGTCTACGACCGTGCCGGCGCCCTCGGGGAGCGGACCATCCTCGCCCACGCCATCTATCTCTCGGATCGCGAGTTGGATCGCCTGGTGGAAAGCGGCTCCCGCATCGCCCATTGCCCGGAGTCCAACCTGTTCCTGGCAAGTGGCCTGATGCCGCTTGCCCGCTATCGGCGGCGTGGCGCGATGGTCGGTCTCGGCTCGGATGTCGCGGCGGGACCGGCGCTCTCGCTCTTCGAGCAGATGCGCATCGGCTTCTACGCGCAGAACGCGCTGCACGTCACGACCGACGACCCGAGCGCCATCCTCGATCCGCTGGACTGGTTGCGTATGGGCACGCTCGATGGCGCGCGGATGCTCGGCCTGGACGCGGAGATCGGCTCGCTGGAGGTCGGCAAGGAAGCCGACCTCATCGCCGTCGACGCAGCACTGACCGAGCCGCTACCCGGCGTGGACGTGCACCACCCGGTCGAGTTCGAAGGCCCGGACCAGCCTTCCGACCTGATGAGCCGCCTGATGTTCCGAGCTCACCCCGAGATGGTGCGCGGTGCTTGGGTCCGAGGCCGCCTGCTGCAACGCTAGGCGAGGCTCAGCCCGCGGTCCCTCCGCAGAAGTCGTCGGTGGTGCCCTCGTCGCTGCCGAAGAACACGTCGTAGAGCTGGCCGACATGGACGGCCTTGCCGTCCTGGTGCGACGACGATGGCCAGTACCAGAACATGTCGATGGCCACCCGATAGCTTTCGTGCGTGCCCGGGTCGGCGAACGTGTAGGTCCGACCGGACCACTGGGCGTTGTAACCGCCGGTTGCCGACGCCTTGACGATCGTGCTGGTCGAAAGATCGTGCCAATCCGCGCTCGAGTTGACGTCCCCATCGTTGTACTGGATCCGGTAGCGCCAGCCGACGGTCTGCGCGTGCGTCCCCGACACACGGCTGCTCGCATAGACGATCGGAGCACGGATCGTCAACGTCCTCAGCGTGTCTTCGCTGGTGGTGCTGTAGATGCAGCGCGCCTCCGGATACTCAGCCACATCGATCAGATCATGGGCGCCGTAATGGCCGCTGTGGCCGGGAAAACTGGCGGCGCTTGGCGCTGGCGCGGTCTGCACGGCAGCCGGTCGGCCAGACTCGAAGCTTTCGCAATAGTCCGGGGTGATGAGCTGGACGCCCACCTCCCCGGACCCCTCGAGGACATGCTCGTAGTAGCCGTCAATTTGGCTGGCTGTGCCGACCGGGTTGGTGACGCCGGACGCGTACCAGAACGCCTCGACCACGACTTCGTAGCGAACCCCGGAGACCGGATCGACGGCGTGACTCCAGCGCGGGAACATCGCGTTGCGCTTGGCCGTGGCCGCCGACGTCTGGATGGCGCTCTCGTCGATCACCGTGTACACGTCGTCGCCGGAGGCGGCGTTCGACCAGATCTGGTACTGCACGCCGACGGTCTGGGTGCCCGCACCCTTCGTGCCGAAGATGATGGGACGGCGGATGGTGATCTTGTCGATAAGGTCCGTGCCCGCCTGGCTCTGGCAGATCGTGCCGGCGTACTCGGTGTTGTCGAGCAGGATGTGCACCCCATACGTGCCCGTCTCACCGCTGGTCTCGCCGGCCAGCACGGGGGCCGCGCCCAGCGCCATGGCCGCCAACGCGACGAGCAGGGTCGACAGGCCGGCGCGCCGCGTGATGGTTCGAACTCGGAGCCGTCGAAACGCTGTCATCGGGACCTCGGGTGCGGCGTGGCCCACGAGGCTACAGCAGGATCGCATGAACGGTCAGCAGGTGAGGTTCAGCCGCCGGTCGCTCCGCAGTACCCAGGGTTGTTGCCCAGGTCGGTCCCGAGGACCACGTCGGTGACCTGGCCGACGTGCACCGCCTTGCCGTCCTGGTGCGACGCCGATGGCCAGTACCAGAACATGTCGATCACGATGCGGTAGAAGACGTGCGCGGTCGCGTGGGTGAGCGAATAGGTCCGACCGGACCACTGCGCGTTGTAGCTGCCGGTCGCCGAGGCCTTGACGACCGAGCTCGTCGAGAGGTCGTGCCAATCCGCGCTGGAGTTGAAGCTCACATCGTTGTATTGGATGCGGTATCGCCAGCCAACGGTCTGTCGTCCCGAGGTACCGACGCGGTCGCTCGCGTAGACGATGGGCGCACGGATGGTCATCGTCTTGAGCGCAAGATGGCCGGTCGAGCTGTAGACGCAGCGCGTCTCCGGGTACTCCTGATCGTCGATCAGATCATGCGCGCCGTAGTGATCGCTGTGGCCTGGAGGGTCGCCGACCAGGCCGTCAGGGATCGAGACGCTTCGGACGCCGCCAGCGCGTTCGCCTTCGGAGCTCTCGCAGTCGTTCGGGGTGATCGAATGCCCGCCGGCGTCGCCGGTCGCCGCGAGCTGGTGGTCGTAGTACGCCCCGATCTGGACCGCGGTGCCGACGGGTGTGGTTCCGTCCGGGCCGTACCAGTAGTCGGTGACGACCACGCGATAGGTCAATTCCGTCGGCACGATCGCGTGGCTCCAGCGCGGGAACATCGCGTTGTGGTTGGGCGTGGCGGTCGCCTTCCGCAGCGGGCTCGCGTCCAGCAGGGTGTAGGTATCGTCGCTCGCCGTGCTGACCTTCGACTCTATGGTCGTCACCTCGCCGACGCGCTGCGAGGCCACACCGCTCGTAGCGAAGATGATCGGTCGCCGGACGGTGATCTTGTCGATGAGATCCGTGCCCGTCTCGCTGGCGCAGATCGCGCCGGGATACTCGGGGTTGTCCAGCAGGATGTGTACGCCGTACGTGCCCGTCTCACTCGGAGTGCCGGCCACGACCGGCGCGACGCTGAGCGCGATCGATACGACCACGACCGCCAGGCCTGAAACGAGCGCACGCGACATGGTGACCTCTGGCTCCGATGCTAAGGGCGGAGGCTACATCACCGTTGGACCGTGGGCTAGCCTAAACAGGTGAACGACTGCGATGTGCTCATCGAGGGCGGCACGGTCATCGACGGGACCGGAAGCGCGGGTTTCGCGGGGGCGGTGGCGATCACCGGAGATCGATTGCGCATCATTCCCGCTGGCGCCGCCACGGAGATGCGGGCCGGCCGGCGCATCGACGCGACCGGCCTGGTGGTCGCGCCCGGCTTCATCGATCTGCATAGCCACTCCGGCTTGATGATCCTGGCCGACCCGCGCCACGAACCGAAGGTGCGGCAGGGCGTCACGACCGAGGTCATCGGCGTCGACGGGAACTCGTACGCGCCATTCTGTCGCCGCGAGGACCTGGCCGCGTTCGTCAGGCTCAACGCCGGCCTGGATGGCATCCCCGACATCGCCTACGACTGGGACACGGTCCTGAGCTACCTCTCGCGGTTCGACCGGAAGGTGAGCGTCAACCTCTGCTATCTCGTGGGCAATTCGGCGCTGCGAATCGATGCCGTCGGCTGGGACGACGTGCCGGCCGATGCGGCGGCGGTCGCCCGGATGCGCGCGCTGCTGCGCGTGGCGATGGAGGAAGGCGCCTTCGGCGTCTCGTCCGGCCTCGATTACCCGCCCGGCGCCTTCGCCTCGACCGACGAACTGGCCGCGCTTACGGCCGAAGCATCGGCGCTTGGCGGCATCTACCACACCCATGTCCGGTACGCGCTGGGCGACCGATTCCTGGACCCGTTCCGCGAGGCGGTCGAGATCGGCCGGCGCGGGGGCGGGCCGGTCCACATCACGCACTTCTACCACCGCGCGACCTACCCGGGCACTCCGGAACAGATGCTCGGCCTGGTCGATGACGCGCGTGCCAACGGTGTTGATGTGACCTTCGACAGCTACCCCTACGAGTGGGCAAGCACACGGCTGCTGATCATGTTGCCGCCGTGGGTCCAGGCCGGCGGCCCCGAGCCTTTGAAGGAGCGCCTCGCCGATCGCGCCGTCCGGGATCGGCTGCGCGACGAGATCGACGTCCGCGGCCGCAGCTATGCCGGCGCGAATCCGTGGGACGACCTGCGCCTCGGCTACTTTGCCCTTGCCGAGAACGCCCAGTGGGAGGGTCGGACGCTCGGGGAGTACATGGCCGCGACTGGCCTCGATGTCGTGGATGCCATCTGCGACCTGCTGCTGGCCGAGGATCTGCGCGTCAACGAGGTCACGCCCGGACCGTGGACGGGCGGGCTGCCGCCGTTCATCCGCCATCCGGTCGGCATGATCGGCACCGATTCGACGTTCATCGGCGCCAAGCCGAGTCCCCGCACCTACGGCTCGTTCCCGCGCGTGCTTGGCGAGTTCGTGCGCGACCTGCGCATCCTGCCGCTCGCAGAGGCGATCCGAAAGATCACCTCGGCGCCGGCGGCGCGTCTCGGGCTCACCGACCGCGGCGTGATCCGCGACGGCATGAGGGCCGACCTGTGCCTCTTCGATCCACTGACGGTGCGGGCCACTGCCACCTACGATGATCCGCGCCAGTTCCCGGTCGGCATCCCCTATGTCATCGTCAACGGCCAGATCGTCGTGGATCGCGGCGAGCACACCGGCGCGCTGCCCGGCCGCGCCCTTCGACGAGGCCGCGCTGATGACTGAAGCGGCGACTTCCACGCGGCGCTATGGCGCCCAGAGCATGACCGCGCCACTCCGCGAGGTGCTCGTCAAGCGGCCGGGCGAAGCGTTCGGCCGAGCCTTCGATCACCCAGCCCACGGCTTCCGCCACCCGGTTGACCTTGTGCGAGCCCAGCGTGAACACGACACGTTCGTCGATCTGCTGGTGCGACTCGGCGTGACGGTCCATGAACTCGGCACGGAGATGGGCTCGCCCGACCTGACCTACACGTTCGACCCGCTGCTGGTGACCGATTCGGGCGCCATCCCCCTCCGCTCGGGCAAGGCGAACCGCCTGGGCGAGGAGGAGGCGATCCAGGCCTGGACCTCGGCGCACGGCATCCCGACCAGGGGCCGGATCGAGAGCCCCGGCACGGTCGACGGCGGCGACACGTTCTGGCTGCGGCCGGAACTCTTCTGCATCGGCCGGTCACTGAGGACGAATCGCCACGGCGCCGAGCAGCTGGCCGAGATCGTCGGCGGCGACGTGCGCATCTTCGACGTGCCGTACGGCGAGGGTCCGTCGGAGTGTCTCCACCTGCTGAGCCTGCTGTCGCCCATCGCCGACGACCTGGCGGTGGTCTACCTGCCACTCCTGCCGGCCGGCCTGCATGAGCTCCTCAGCGACGAGGGCATCCGCTACGTGCCGGTCCCGCCCGAGGAGTTCCCGACCCAGGCACCGAATATCCTCGCCGTTCGCCCGGGCGTGCTGATCATGATGTCCGGCAACCCGCACACCGAGCGTGCCCTGCGCGCCCACGGCTGCGAGGTCCACACCTATGAGGCGCTCGAACTCGGGATCAACGGCAGCGGCGGCCCGACCTGCCTGACGCGGCCGCTCCTGCGCGGCTGAACTTCGGCCCAGGGGCCGAACCAGCTAGGTCGGCGCTCCCGGCTTGAACACCATCATGATCACGATCAGGACGATGAGGAGCGAGACGACCATCCCGGCCATCTGCTGACGCTTGATCAGAGCGACAAGATGCGCTGGCGGCCCGGATGGCAGGGCTGATCCGGGAGCTGGCGTCGGCGGCGGCCCGCTCGTCGCCGCGATGAGCGCCCTTGCGTTGGGCAGCATCACGAAGAGGGAGATCGACAGGGCGATCACGTAGAAGAGGATCCCCAGCCCGAGCCACACCTCGGTGACGCTGTGGCCCGATCGCCAGATGAGGGCGATGCCGGTGAGGCCCACCCAGATGGCGACGGGCAACACCATCCGCTCTGAGAGCCGATACGTCAGGCGGATGGCGAAATTGACGTGCTGCGGCTCCTTGCCACCCATCGCCCCGATGATCGGGAATGCGAACGTCGGGCCGAACGCGACGATCGCTCCACCGATGTGCAGGAACAGGAAGGTCAGGAGCACGAGGTCTGTCGAGTTCACAAGATCCTCCGTGTGGCAGGGTCAGATCTGGACGGAACCGTCACTTCTACGGTAGCGCGGCGCGACGGGGCCTCGCTCGGCCATCGCGCAGGCTTGTACCATCGGTCGGGATGACGGTCACGACACGTCCGATCCGGTCCGAGCCGACGGTCTCACCCGCAGCTCCATCAGGGCTCGTGGCGCCAGTGTCGGGCGAGATCGGCGTCGGGCGAGCCGACGCCGACGCCACGCCGCGTCGGCGTGAAGGCCCGGAGAAACTGACCGGCGCCGCGAAATACGCTGATGACCTCGTCGTCCCGGGTGCCTGGTACGGCGCGACCATCCGCTCCACCGAGGCCCATGCCCGCCTGCTCGGCATCGACCTCGATCCGGACTTCGACTGGTCGAAGGTGGTCGTCGTGACCGCCGCCGACATCCCCGGCGAGAACGTGGTCAGTCTCATCTCGGACGATCAGCCGGCGCTCGTCTCGACCGAGATCCGCCACCACGCCGAACCGGTCGCGCTCATCGCCGCGCCCGATCGCGCCACGTTGCGCGGGGCCCGACGACGCATCCGCCTCCGCACGGAGCCGCTGCCGGCGGTCTTCGATCCGCTCGAATCGAGGCAGCAGTTCGCTCACTTCGAGCTTGCCGAGGGCGACATCGACGCCGGCTTCGCCGAGGCCGACCTGGTCATCGAGGGGACCTACCGTGTCGGCCACCAGGAACAGCTCTACATCGAGAACCAGGCCATGATCGCCATACCGCGCGACGACGGCGGCGTCACGGTGCAGGGCTCGCTCCAGTGCCCGTACTACATCCACAAGGCACTCAAACGCGCTCTCGCGTTGTCCGGCGACCAGGCCGTGGTCGTCCAGACCGAGACCGGCGGCGGCTTCGGTGGCAAGGAGGAGTACCCCTCCATGATCGCCATCCACGCGGCGCTGTTGGCGCGGCGCTGCGGCAAACCGGTGCGCATGATCTACGAGCGCCACGAGGATCTGGCGGCGACCACCAAGCGGCACCCGGCCATCGTCCGGTACCGGAGCGGCGTCACGCATGACGGCCGGCTGGTCGCCCAGGACATCGAGGTCATCATGGACGGCGGCGCTTATTGCACGCTTACGCCGGTAGTCCTGTCGCGCGGCACCATCCACGCCGGCGGCCCCTATCGCTGCCCGAACGTGCGAATCCGTGGTCGGGCGATGGCCACCAACACGCCGCCGAACGGCGCCTTCCGCGGCTTCGGCGCGCCGCAGACCGAATTCGCGGCCGAGATGCAGGCCAATCGCGCGGCAGAAGCGCTGGGCATCTCACCGCTCGAGTTGCGGCGGCGTTGGGTCTATCGCGAGGGCGACACGACGCCGACCGGCCAGGTCCTGCGCGAGAGCGTCGGCGGCGAGGAGGTGCTCGAGCGGGCGGCCGAGGCGAGCGGCTTCGAGCGCGTCCGCGAGCTGACCCGCATCGGCCGGCATGCCCGGACGAGCCGCCAGCGCACGGCGTCTGGCATCGGCCTCGCGCTCGCCTGGCACGGCGCCGGGTTCACCGGCAGCGGCGAGGTCAAGCTGGCCAGCGTGGCCAGCATCGAGTTGACGCACGACGGCAGGATCCGCGTCCTGAGCGCCTCGACCGAGATGGGCCAGGGCACCAAGACGATCTTCCCGCAACTCGTCTCGCAGGAGCTTGGCGTGCCGTACGAGGCGGTCGAGATCGCGGTGCCGGACACCTCGGTCGTGCCGGACAGCGGCCCGACGGTCGCGTCGCGCACCGCGATGGTCGTCGGCGGGCTGCTCATCAAGGCCGCGCGTCGGCTGCGATCGCTGGTCGAGGACGCGACCGGGCGGACCTTCGCCGATTCGTACCGCGAGTACGCCGCGAGCCACGGCGGCGCGCGCGTCGACCAGCGCTTCGAGCCGTATCCGGATGTCTCGTTCGACGACGACACCTACCGCGGCGATGCGTATCCGTGCTACGGCTGGGCGGCCGCCGTGGCCGAGGTCGACGTCGATCTCGATACGGGCGAGGTCGCGGTGCGCCACGTGGTCGCCGTAGATGACGTTGGCAAGGTCATCCACCGCGTGCTGGCCGAGGGGCAGGTCGAGGGCGGCACGCTCCAGGCCGTTGGTTACGCGACGATCGAGGAGATCAAACTCCAGGACGGCCGCTACCTGAACGACCGCCTCGCGACCTACCTGATCCCGACCGCGATGGACGCTCCCCACATCAGCACCATCCTCGTCGAGAAGCCGTTCAGCGGTTCGCCGCACGGGGCGAAGGGCGTCGGCGAGCTGCCCATGGACGTCGGGGCGCCGGCTGTGGTCGCCGCCATCCACGACGCGGTCGGCGTCTGGATCCACGATCTGCCCGCCTCGCCGGAGCGGATCCTTGCGGCGCTCGCCGCAAAGGGCGACGCCCGCGCGGGCACGCGTCCCGCATGACCTACCACCTGACGGTCAACGGCGAGCCGGTCGAGCTGGCCGTACCCGGCATGCGTCGATTGCTCGATGCGCTGCGCGAGGACCTCGGGCTGACGGGCACAAAGGAGGGCTGCGGCGAGGGCGAGTGCGGCGCGTGCTCAGTGCTCGTGGACGGCGCCGTCGTCGACAGCTGCCTCGTCCCGGTCTGCCAGGTCGATGGGTCGACGGTTCGGACGGTCGAAAGCCTGGTAGGGCCCGCAGACGGTCGACTGAGCCCGCTCCAGGAGGCCTTCCTCGACGCCGGCGGCGCCCAGTGCGGCATCTGCACGCCGGGCATGCTGATGGCGGCGCGTGCATTCCTCGATGGCGGCGGCGAACCGACCGACGAAGCCATCCGCGAGGCCATCGCCGGCAACCTCTGCCGCTGCACGGGCTACACCAAGATCATCGAAGCCATCGCCCTCGCGGCGAAGCGTGAGCGTTGACAGCATACTGGACGCAGCATACCATTGTGGTACGTATCAACTGGTAGGGCACGCCGATATGAAAGCTACCGTCGGAGAGCGAGGTCAGGTGACCATCCCCAAGCCGCTGCGTGACCGTTTGGGCATCAGGCCGGGCGAACGACTCGAATTCACCGAGGAACCCGGCCGACTGGTGGTGCGAAAGGCCGACATCGAAGCACGGATGCGCAGCGTCTTCGGTACGCTCAAGCTGCCCGGCACGGTCGACGAGGCGATCGAAGAGATGCGTGGTCCAGTCGTATTGCCGCCGGAACCGTGATCACCGCGGTCGATACGAACGTGATCCTGGATGCTTTGACCGGCGAAGCTCCGTTCGCTGGGCCGTCACAGGAGGCGATGCTGACCTGTGCGGCCGACGGCTCGCTGATCGTCTGTGACGTCGTCTGGGCCGAGACGGTCGCATGGTTCCGGTCAGCGGACAGCATGGAAGCAACGATGCAACGACTGGATCTGCGGTTCGTAGCGTCCTCGACTGCCACGGCTGAAGCCGCCGGACTGGCCTGGCGCCTGTACCGATCCGAGGGTGGACCGCGGGAACGGGTCCTACCCGACTTCCTGGTCGGAGCTCACGCCATGATCCAGGCGGATCGCCTCTTGACCCGCGATCGCGGATTCTTCCGGCGCTATTTTGACAGCCTCCGGATCGTCGATCTGGCGACCCCGTAGGCACCACTGATGCCGGTCGAGCCACCCGTCGTGACGCCGCGGACTCTCGCGGATGCGTACGCGACCCTGGCCGGCGCGCCGCATCGGCCGATGGCCGGAGGCACGGATCTGATGGTGCAGATCACCGGCGAGATCGGCGAACCGCCAGAGCGCGTTCTGGACCTGTGGCGCCTGGATGAACTGCGCGGCATCGCTCTGTCCGCGACTGGCGACGAACTCGTCTTCGGCGCGCTGACGACGTACACGGAGATACGTCGCTCGGCGGTCGTCGCAGCGCGGCTACCGGCCCTGGTCGAGGCGGCCGCGACCATCGGCGCGGCGCAGATCCAGAACCGCGGCACGCTGGGCGGCAACATCGGCAATGCTTCACCCGCTGGCGACACGCTGCCCATCCTGCTCGCGACCGACGCGGTCATCGTGCTCGGCAGCACGCGCGGCGAGCGCGGCGTCCCGGCAGCAGCGTTCTGGACCGGGTACCGGAAGACGGCGCGAGCCGATGACGAGCTGGTCATCCGCGTCCGCATCCCGGTCCCGGCGCGGCGGGTGGTGCGCTTCCGAAAGGTAGGCACGCGGCGAGCGCAGGCCATCTCCAAGGTCGTGTTGGCACTCGCCTATCGCGAAGACGGCGGCGTCTGGCGCGATGTCCGCGTCGCCCTGGGATCGGTCGCGGAACGCCCCATCCGGGTCCCGGAGACCGAGGCGGTCCTCGAAGGCGCCGCGGCCCGCGAGACGGTCGCCGATCACGCCGCGGCCGTCATCAGCCGCGAGATCCACCCCATCGATGACGTCCGCTCCACCGCCGATTACCGCCGCATCGTCACCGCCAGGATCCTGCATCGCCTCCTGCGCGAGGAGGGCGGCTGGTGACGTCGATCCCGGCCGGCGTCGAAGTCGGCGCCAGCGTGCCTACGGACCTCGAGAGCATCCTGTCGGCCGACGCGCTCGCCTTCGTCGCCGACCTCAATCGAACGTTCGACCACCAGCGCATCGAGCTGCTGGAACGCCGCAGGGATCGCCAGGCCGAACTGGACGCCGGCGGCAAGCTCGATTTCCCGTTGGCCACCTGGGAGGTCCGGGAAGCCGCCTGGTCGGTCGCCCCCGCACCCTCCGATCTCGTCGACCGTCGCGTCGAGATCACCGGCCCGGTCGAGCGGAAGATGATGATCAATGCGCTCAACAGCGGCGCTCGCGTCTTCATGGCGGATCTCGAGGACGCCCTCAGCCCGACCTGGTCGAACGTGCTCGAAGGCCAGGCCAACCTCCGCGACGCCGTCCGGCGAGAGCTCGACTTCACGAGCCCGGAGGGCAAGTTCTACGCGCTGGATGCCGAGACCGCCACGCTCGTGGTCCGGCCGCGCGGCTGGCATCTCGTCGAGCGGCACCTCCTCGTGGAGGGGCATCCAGTGTCCGCCTCGCTGTTCGACGCCGGCCTCTACCTCTTCCACAACGCGCGACAGATCCTGGAGCGCGACGAGGGCCCGTGCCGCGGCTCCTACTTCTACCTGCCCAAGCTGGAGAGCCGCTGGGAAGCGCGGCTCTGGAACGACGTCTTCATCCATACCCAGGAGCGACTCGGCATCCCGCGCGGGTCGATCCGCGCCACGGTCCTCATCGAGACCATCCCCGCCGCGTTCGAGATGGACGAGATCCTGCACGAGTTGCGCGAGCACGCCGCGGGCCTGAACGCCGGTCGCTGGGACTACACCTTCAGCCTCATCAAGCGGTTCCAGGGCCGAGCGGACATGGTCCTGCCCGATCGCGCCCAGGTGACCATGGCGGTGCCCTTCATGCGTGCCTACACGCAGCTCCTGGTCAAGACCTGCCATCGACGCGGCGCCCACGCCATCGGCGGCATGAGTGCCTTCATCCCCAACCGACGGAAGCCCGAGGTGACGGAGAACGCCCTGGCCAAGGTCCGAGAGGACAAGGAGCGCGAGGCGGGCGACGGATTCGATGGGACCTGGGTGGCCCACCCGGACCTGGTGCCGGTTGCGAAGGAGGTCTTCGACCGAGTCCTTGGCGACCGACCGAACCAGAAGGATCGACTGCGCCAGGACGTCCGAACGACGGCGGCCGAGCTCCTTGCGGTGGGCGTCCCGGGCGGGCGCGTGACCGAGGCCGGCGTGCGCACCAACATCTCGGTGGCGCTCCAGTACATCGATTCGTGGCTCGGCGGGAACGGCGCGGCCGCCATCAACGACCTGATGGAGGATGCCGCGACTGCGGAGATCAGCCGCACACAGCTGTGGCAATGGTTGCGCCACAAGGTCGCGCTGGACGACGGCGGGCGCATGACCGAGGAGTTGTACCGGGCGATCCGGGACGACGAGCTGGAGACGCTCGGCGCCGGGAACGGACATCTGGCCGCGGCCGCCGAGGTGCTCGATTCACTCGTCCTCGACGCGGAGTTCCATGAGTTCCTGACCTTGCTGGCGTACGGCCGCCTCGACTGATCCGGGCGATCCTAGCGAGGATCAGCGAACGGGTTCTTGACCGTGACTGAACCGTACGTTGCGCCGTCCGCGAGGTCTTCGCTGAGGACGTGGGAACAACCCGCGACTTCGGCGGCGCGAAGGATCAAGGCATCCCAGATCGAGATCTGCCAATCTCGACTGCCGGCGATCGCCGCGGCGACGAGCGAGGCGTCGATGGCGACGACGGGCAGGACCGAGAGCTGACGAACCATCGCCTCGGCAACGTCGAGCGCCACGGGAACGGTGAGCTTCCGGGTGACCACCGCGTAGAACTCCGTCAGGACCTGTGTCGATACGACCAGGTTGCGGCCGGGCAGTGGGGCGACGACCTCTTGGGCTCGGTCACGTTTCGTCTGGTCGGCGGTGTCGACCGCGTATACCCACACGTTCGTGTCAACGAAGATCAGATCGGTCATGCAGTTCGTCTCGCGTCCACGCGCGGCCGCCGGGTCCACTGGTCGCCAGGCTCCGCGCGGCCAGATCCGCGAACGCCATCAGGGCCACAGCCGAGTCAGTCACGCCCGCGTAGCGTTCGAGGTACGTTCGAAGCAGAGCGTTGACCGAGGTTCCGTCCTCCAGAGCGCGCATTCGGGCTTTCTTCAAGAGTCGGTCGTCGAGGGCGATCGTCAGATTGGCCATGTCAGAGCTCCCGTGCTACACGGGTTCAGTGTAACACGGGTATCTAATCGCGCCTACTCGAGCCGTTTGCGGTGCGAGTCGCCTAGCGGCTGACGATGGATCGCTCCTGATAGCGGCCGAAACCGCGGCGCCCGACGAACTCCCCGCTGCGGATCACATCCTGGCCGCGCAGCAGGACGTGGCGCACGGCGCCGCGCACGGCCATACCCTCATATGGCGTGTAGTCGCTGGTGTGATGGAGGTCGGCGGCGCGGATGATGCGCGCGGCCGAGGGATCGAAAAGAACCAGATCGGCGTCCTTGCCGACCTCGATGACGCCCTTCGACGGCATACCGAAGAGTCGGGCCGGCGTCGTCGAGAGGACATCGACCATGCGCTCGAGCGTGATGCGGCCCTTGGCGACGCCCTCCGAGTAGACGATCGCGAGGAGCGTCTCGATGCCCGGTGCCCCGTTGCTGATCTCGGTGAACGGCTGGCCCGTGTAGCGCTTCTCAACGGCCAGCCGGTCCGGCACGTGGTCCGTGGCGACCACATCAAGCGTGCCATCGGCGAGGCCGGTCCAGAGTGCATCGACGTCGTGGCGCGAGCGGAGCGGCGGCGAGATGACGTAGCGCATCGCCTCATCATCCGTGCCTTCGTAAACGCGCGAATCCAGCGCCAGGAAGTGCGGGCACGTCTCGGCGAAGACCGCTTCGCCGCGCACTTTCGCGGCGCGGATCGTCGCGACGGCATCGCCGCACGACACGTGGACCGCATACATCGGCGCGCGGGCCCTGGCCGCCAGCGCGATCGCCCGCTCGGTTCCGGATGCCTCGACCTCTGGCGGCCGCGAATCGGCGTGGTGGCGCGGCGCCGTGCGACGCGCCGCCATCTGGGCGGCGATGCCCCGCTCGAGCATCGCCCGGTCCTCGCAATGGATCTCGAGCAGGGCGCCCAGGCTCGCCGTCCCGGCCAGGAGTCGGCCCAACGCCGCCTCATCGACCCCGAAGTCAAAGACCATGAACGCCTTGAAGGTCGAGACTCCTTGCTCGACCGCCCAGGCCAGATCGGCCTCGGGCGACGCCTGCTGCGCCGTGATCACGGCCGACAGCCCGTAATCGATCGCCGAATCGCCGACGGTCCGATCCAGCCACTCGGCCACGCCGTCGCGCAGCCGCCCTTGGGCCGCGACGGAGATGCCCGTCCCTGGGTTGTTGAACGAGAGGAACGTGGTCGTGCCGCCGTACGCGGCCGCCACGGAGTCCTGGAAGAACCGATCGGGCTCCGCGTCGCTGGCGATCCGCGTGTGCGTGTGGACGTCGATGACGCCTGGCAGAACGAGAAGACCCGTGGCGTCGACGACTCGACCGGCCGACTCGACCGGGATGGCGGCCTCGACCGCGGCGATGCGCGAACCCTGGACGGCCACGTCGGCTTGACGGGATCCGCTCGGCGTGACCACCGTGCCGCCACGGATCAGCACATCGAAGCTCATCGCGAGCCCCGGTTCATCGCTCCTCGATGGTGATGTGCTGCGCACCCTCCCAGAGGGCGCGGCGGCCCATCTCGCGGAGCTGCTCGCCCCCCTCGAAGATGGTCGCGAAGTGGTTGCCGGCGAGCTGACCGACCTTGGACGAGAAATCGACGGCGCCATACGCGACCAGGATCTCCGCCTCGGAGATGCCGCCGGGATAGACGATCAGCTCGCCCGGTGCCGGGTGGCTGGTGGGATTCTCGAAGCCGACCCCGAAATCCATGTCGCCGAAGGGGATCCAGCATCCCTCGCCGCTCCACCGGCAGTGGATGAGCTTGGCGCGCAACGGCAGCATCTCGCGGACCCGGGCACTCGTGTGGGGCGCTTCGGCCACCCAGCGAGCGGTAAAGTGGAGGTCGCCGACGGTGATCGCGAGGTCGCCCATGGCCGCAGGATAGCGGCTGGCCAACGGTGTCAGGAGATGGATGAACGACGGACGGCCGACCATCTCGACCCACGTGCTCGACACGGCGACGGGTGCACCAGCGGTCGGCATCCCCGTGCGATTGGTGCGCGTGGTCGACGATGGCGCCGAGGTCGATGCCGGCGCGGGGGTGACCGATGCGGATGGGCGGATCCGCCAGCTCCTGCGCGGCGAGCTGACGGCCGGGGCATATCGGTTGCACTTCGACCTGACCGAGGCCGGCGGCGGGTTCTTCACTGGCCTGGCGCTCGACCTGCTGGTCCGGGACGCCGACCGCAGCTACCACGTGCCTCTGCTCATCGCGCCGTTCGGATTGACGACCTACCGCGGCAGCTGATGAACGCCGCGGAGTCAGTGGTCGAGGCGATCTTCGAGGGAGCGCCGTGGTTCGTGGCGCGACTGATGGCGGACGGCCCATTCGAGTCCGACGCGGCGCTGCTCTGGCACGCCGGGGAACTGGCGCGGGCGATGCCCGAGGCTGACCAGGTCGCGCTGCTCGCGGCCCATCCGCGGATCGGTGCGCCGCCCGCGTCCGTGTCCGCTATGTCGTTCCACGAGCAGGGCTACGACCGACCCATCGACTCGGGCGCCCTGCCGGCGCAGCTCGATCGCCTCAACGATGCCTACGAATCGCGCTTCGGCTTCCGGTTCGTCATCTTCGTCAACGGTCGGTCGCGCGCCGAAATCGCGCGCGTCATGGAGCGGGCACTGACGAGCGACCGCGCGACCGAGAAGCAGCGCGGGCTGACCGACGTGGTTGCCATCGCCGCGGATCGGCTGCGCACCATCCGGGAGGGTGGCCAGTGAAGACCGAGATCCACTACGGCAAGGCCGCCGTCTCGACCTATCGCACGTACGCCACGCCGCTGCGCGTGACGCCCATCCCGGAATCGCCGTTCACGGGCCGCGAGAACATCATCATGGGTGCCGCGATCGACGTCCGCGTGCTCGGCGAATCGTTCCTCGCCGCCTACACCGGAGGCGATAACCGCCTCGTCGTCGCCACCGACACGATGAAGAACTTCATCCATCGTGAATCGCTGGCCTTCGACGGGCCGACTTTGGAGGGCTGGCTCTTCTTCATCGGGCGTCGTTTCCTCGAGACCTACCCGCACATGGAGCGCCTGGAGATGAGCGGGCGCGAGGCGCCGTTCCTCGCCGCGCGCGTGCCGGACGGCGACTCCGGCGGCTGGCGCGACAGCGCCGTCCTGTTCGACCGTGGGCATGGCGACCACGGCACGGCAGTGGTCGCGCTCGACCGGACCGGCGACGGCGCGATCGTTGCGACCGAGGTCCATTCGGGACGGGCCGACCTGGAGATGATCAAAGTCTCTGGCAGCAGCTTCGCGCAGTTCGCGCGCGACGCGTATACGACGCTGCCGGAGCGAACCGATCGGCCGCTCTACGTCCACCTGGATATCGGCTGGCGCTACGCCGACCCGATGATCGCGATCACGCCGGATGCCGCGCGCTACGTCGCGTCGGAGCAGGTCGCGGATCTCGCGGCGACCGTCTTCGACGGCTTCGTCAGCCTCTCCATCCAGCACCTCGTCCATGAGATCGGCCAGCGCGCGCTGGCTCGATGGCCGCAACTCACCGAGATCTCGTTCGAGGCGCAGAACCGGCTCTGGGATCTGTCGCACACGTCCGATTCGGACGAGCGGGTCAAGGTCTATACGGACCCGCGGCCGCCGTTCGGGCGTATCGGGCTGGTGCTGCGCCGCGACTGAAGATCGGCCGGCGTATCGATGTCGGGGTTGTCCCCTTCGACCGCGACCTCGGCGACAAGTTCGGGGTGCGCGGCGATGAGCGGCCCGAAGCCGCGGTCGCCACTCAGCGCGGCGGCCAGTGGCCACGCGGCATGGCGCAGTAGTACCGGGTTGCGGCCGCCGTCGCTGGCATAGAGCGGCACGACGATGGGCCGTTCCGGCTGCGCCCGAGCCTCGGCCAGCAGGGCTCCCATGACCGCGACCGACACCTGCGGCTGGTCGCCGAGGACGATGAGCGCGGCAGCGGCGCGGCTCCCGGCCAGCGCCTCGAGCCCGACCCGCACCGAGCTGGACAGGCCTCGTCCCGGATCGGGGTTGGTCACGCGGCGCTCGGCTCGCCACGTGACGCCGGCCTCGATGCGATCCGCCGCATGGCCGAGGACGACGACCGTCTCCGCGGGCGTGAACGCGTCGACCGCATCGAGCACGTGCTGGAGCACGGGACGCCCGTCCAGATCTGCGAGCAACTTGGGCTCCTCGCCGAACCGCGACCCGGCGCCGGCCGCCAGGATGATCGCCGCGACATCACGGGGCTCCATGTCGGCACTGTATCGGGACGCTGCGTCGCCCGCCGTATCATTCGGGCGTCACCTGCATCCCGTTCGAGGAGAGCCGAGCCGATGACCCCCAGCCGCATGCCCCGCTACTACGTCTCGAACGACGGGATGGGGCCGTACGCGATCTTCTATTGCGATCGGTGCAACCGCGAGTACCGCAGCAACCCGAACATCAGCACGACCGTGACCGAGGGAGTCAAGCGCGGCGCGTTCGGCGGCTTTTTGCGCAACGTGCCCATCGTCGGCAACGCGGCGGCCAACCAGATCGAGAACGATCGCTACCGCTCGAGCATGTCGAACGAGGAGCTGGCAAGCGCCTGGGGCCAGACGCAGCAGTACTTCCGCGAATGCCCGACCTGCCACCAGATCGTGTGCATCCCCGACTTCGATGAGCCGACCGGCTTCTGCGCCGAGCATTCCCCGAATGCGGCCGCCAACGCCCAGGCGCAGGCCGAGCAGGCCGGGGCGGCGCTGAAGGGCATCGCCAGTGCCTTTGGCATCGGCGCGGCCGTGCAGGCATCAGCGGCGCGCGCTGCGGCGGCCACGGTCGTCTGTCCGAAGGACGGCACGCACGCTCCGGCCGGTACCGGCTTCTGCCCGATGTGTGGCACCGCGATGCAGCCAGTCGCCGCGGCCGCCGGCACGCCGGCGCTCCAGCAGTGCGCCAAGTGCGGCGCGGGGATGCTGGCCGGGGCCAAGTTCTGTCCGAACTGCGGCACGCCGACAGTTCAGCCGGCAGCCTGCACGAAGTGCGGAACGACCATCGCCTCGGGCGTCAAGTTCTGCCCCAACTGCGGCACCGCCGCCGCCGTGTGATCGCGGCCGGTCGATCGGCGGCCACCGCGTCGCCACTCACCGCGGAGTGGCGCGCAGCCTCACCGGGATGACCAGCCGTAACGCCGTGTGCGTCTCCGAGAAGCTGACCACCTTGTTGTCGACCAGCCCCTGATCGATCGCAGCCGCGATCACCTCCGTATCCCGCAGCGTGGCCGCGCGGCCCTTGCGGGACACGACCCAGATGGCGCCGTTCGGGACGAGGCGAGCCCGCAGATCCGTCAACGCGCCGAGCGCCTCGACCGAATCGGCCGCCAGGAAGATCAGGTCGGTCGAACCCTTCGGCCAGCCGTCGGTCAGGTCGGTCGTGCGCGTCGCCAGCAGTCGTCGGAACGCTGCATCGTCGAGGTCGACCAGCGCCACGCGTGCCCCCGGCCGGACGCCGAGCTTGTCCAGCAGCGGACGGGTCGAGACGCGATCGAGCTGGCTCACGGTCGTTGACCCTACCATTCCGGCGTGAGCAACCGACTGGCCGGCGAGACGAGCCCCTATCTGCTCCAGCACGCCCACAACCCGGTCGACTGGTATCCGTGGGGCACCGAAGCGCTGGAGCGGGCACGCCGCGAGGACAAGCCGATCTTCCTGTCGATCGGCTATGCGGCCTGCCACTGGTGCCACGTCATGGAACGCGAATCGTTCGAGGACGCGGCGACGGCGGCTGACCTGAACCGCGACTTCGTGGCCATCAAGGTGGATCGCGAGGAACGGCCCGATCTGGACGCGGTCTACATGGACGCCATCCAGCAGATGACCGGCCAGGGCGGCTGGCCGATGAGCATCTTCCTCACACCGGACGGCAAGCCGTTTTACGGCGGCACGTACTTCCCGGACACCCGGCGCCACGGCATGCCCGCCTTTCGCGACGTACTGGCGGGCGTCCACCGCGCGTGGACCGAACGACGGGCCGAGCTGGAGGAGGCCGGTGCGCGGCTGGTCGCATCGATCGCCCGGGAGACGGCGGGCGCCGATGAGCGCGGGCCGAGCGACTCGCCCGGCTCGGCGCCCTCGGCGTGGATGTTGGACGCGGCGGTGGCCGATCTCGAGCACTCTTTTGACGCGGCTCATGGGGGCTGGGGCGGCGCGCCCAAGTTCCCGCCATCGATGACCATCGAGTTCCTGCTCCGGGTCTACACACGGGCGGGCGATCCGCGGCCGCTGGCGATGGGGCGTCACACGATCGATGCGATGGCGGCGGGCGGCATCCACGACCACCTTGGCGGCGGCTTTGCCCGCTATGCGACCGACGCCCACTGGTTGGTCCCGCACTTCGAGAAGATGCTCTACGACAACGCGCAGCTGGCGCGCGTCTACCTCCACGCCTGGCAGTTGACCGGCGAAGCGCGGTACCGCGACGTGGTGATCGGCACGCTCGACTTCATGGCACGCGAGCTGCGCGTGCCGCATGACGGCGCGTTCGCATCAAGCCTCGATGCCGACACGGACGGAGAGGAGGGCGCGACCTACGTCTGGGATCAAGCCGAGATCCGCGACGCGCTTGGCGACGCATCGGCGCTCTTCGAGGCAGCCTACGACGTCGAGGCCAACGGCAATTGGGAGGGCCGGACCATCCTCCAGCGCGTGCGCTCGGACGAGGAGCTGGCCGACGCGTTCGCGTTGACGGTCGACGCGGTGCACGGGCGCCTGGCGGCCGCCGAGTCGGTGCTTCTCGATCGTCGCTCCCGACGGCCGCAGCCGCGGCGTGACGACAAGGTCCTGGCAGCCTGGAACGGGCTGGCGCTCGGCGCGTTCGCCGACGCGGGGCGAGCGCTCAGCGAGTCGCGCTACATCGAGGTGGCACGGGAGGCGGCCGACTTCCTGCTCTCTCGACTGCGCACCGCGGACGGCAGGCTTGGCCGGTCCTGGAAGGACGATCGAGCGAGCGCGGTCGGCGTGCTCGAGGACTACGCGCATCTCGCCGATGGGCTGCTCGCCGTGTACGAGGCGACGTTCGAGGAGCGTTGGTTCGTGGCGGCGCGTGAGTTGATGGACGTGGTCCTCGGGCACTTCGCCGACCCAGCAGGCGGCTTCTTCGACACCGCAGACGACGCCGAGGCGCTCGTGGCGAGGCCGAAAAGCCTCCAGGACAACGCGCTGCCGTCGGGAAACGCGATGGCCGCTGGCGTGCTGCTACGCCTGGCCGCGCTGACCGGCGAGGCGCGATACGCGGAGGCCGCCGAGCGGGCCATCGCGCTCGTGGCCAGCATTGCTCCGCGCCATCCGACGGCGTTCGCGCAGTGGCTGATCGCTATCGACCTTGCCATCGGGCCGCTCGACGAAGTCGCCGTCGTTGGCGAGCCGGGGTCGGCGACCGCGCTCGCCCTGATCGAGACCGCGTTCGGCCGGTTCCGCCCGCGTCAGGTCGTGGCGGCGAGCGGCGACGGGGACACGAGTGCCATCGCGCTGCTCCACGACCGTCCGCTGCGCGACGGCGCGCCGACCGCATACGTCTGTCGCGGCTTCACGTGTCGACTGCCGGTCGTCACGCCTGAGGCGCTGCGCGAGCAGCTCGATGCGGGCGCCGACACGTTCTAGCGGCTTCGTTCCTCCGTCGCCTGAAAGACCCGCTACCCTTCGCCGGTGACTGATCCGACCGCCGATCCCGGGCCGCCGGAACCCGAGGATCTGCCCGACCTGCCCGAGCCGGGCGGCCTCATCTTCGACCTCGACGGCACGCTTGTCGATACCGTGCCGGCACGGATCGAGGCGTGGCTCGACACGTTTCGCGAGGTCGGGTTCCCGGCCGACCGCGCCCATCTTGCCGGCCTCATCGGCGCCGACGGAAAGCGGCTCGCGCGCGAAGTTGCGGAGGTCGGCGGACGGCGTCTCTCGGAGGATCGCGCCGAGGCCATCGATCGGCGCGCTGGTGAACGCTTCGACGAGATCAGCCTCGATCCGCAGCCGTTGCCCGACGCCATCCTGCTTCTGAGCGCGCTCGGTGCGTCAACCTTGCCGTGGGCCATCGCCACGTCGAGCCGAGCGGAGCAGGTGACGGTCTCGATCAAGGCGCTCGGGTTGGCCAACGGACCGCACATCGTCGATGGCAGCCAGGTCACGCAAGCGAAGCCGGCGCCCGACCTGCTGCTCCACGCGGCCGAGCAGATCGGCGTCGCCAGCCACCGATGCTGGTACGTGGGCGACTCGACCTGGGACATGCGCGCCGCACGCGCGGCCGGGATGACCGCGCTGGGCGTCTCGACGGGCGCGGCGTCGGCGGATCAGCTGCGCGGCGCCGGCGCCCGCGTGGCGATCAGTTCGCTCGAAAGGCTGCGGCAGGAATTGCGGCGCCGGGGGCTGGTGGCGGGAAGCGGTTCGGAGTGATGCCGGGCAGCGGCTGAACGACGCTCCGTGGCGTCCACAGCCGGGCCGGAGCGGTCGGCGATTCAGCCGGCATCGGCGCATTCTGGGCGGTCGACATGCCGTGCACGAACGCAGCCACGAGGGTCGGATCGAGTTGGCTGTCGGACGCATCCTCGAGGCGCACCAGCGCCTCCTTGACCGAGAGTGCCTTGCGGTACGGACGCGTCGTGGTCATCGCCGAGAATGCGTCGGCGACGGCCAGGATCCGAGCGATGAGTGGGATCTCAGTGCCGGCCAGGCCATCGAGATAGCCGGTTCCGTTCCATTGCTCGTGGTGATGGCGGATGCCGAGGCGGACCTGGTCGAGATCGGGCAGGTCGCGCACGATCATGTAGCCGAGCGCGACGTGTTGCTTGACCACGCTGTACTCGTCGGGCGTGAGTTTGCCGGGCTTGCGCAGGATCTGGTCGGGGATACCGATCTTGCCGACGTCGTGCAGGCGTCCCGCCACGTGGAGCGTGCGCCGCACCGCCGCCGGCAGCCCGAGCCGATCGGCCAGGAAGACGGCATACCGCGCGACGTCATCGGAGTGGCGCTTGGTGTAGTTGTCCTTGGTGTCGACGGCGATGACCAGGCCCTGGAGGATGTCGAAGCTCTTGCGCACGTCGCTCGCCTCGGGCATCGGCTCGGCGAGGCGGACCTTGTCCCCGCCGCCCTGCTTGGCCTGTTGGAGCGCCTGTGTCGCGAGGGAGAGCAACTCGGTCGCCGCGCGGCCATGTCGCGGATACGCAGCCAGGCCGACGCTGACCGTGACCGGCAGATGCTCCGAGTCACCGAAACGCGGCCCGAAGGCGACGAGCCGCGTCCGGAGCCGCTCGACCGCCGGCCCGAGATCATGGATGCACGATGCCGGCGTCACGACCAGGAACTCGTCGGGGCCATACCGGCCGATCGCCGTCTCCTCGGACATCTCGGAGCGCAGCGTACGCGCCACTTCGCGCAGCACCTGGTCGCCGGGATCGTGGCCGTGCGTGTCGTTGAGGCCGCGGAAGTTGTCGACGTCGATGAGCGCCAGTCCGACGCTCTCGCCAGGAGCGGCGCGCTCCATCTCGGCGTTCAGCCGGGCCACGATGGCGCCGTGGGTGAAGAGCCCGGTCAGGGCATCGCGGCGCGTCGACTCGAGCAGTTCGGCGGTCTGGCGCTTGAGCCGCCGATCGGCGCCGCGGAACAGGAAGTACAGGAGGAAGGCCAGGATCGCCCCGGCGGCGCCGGTCATGAGCAGCACTTCGCGGGTCGTCTTGTCGATCTGGGCGATGATCGCGCCGGCGTCGCGGTAGACCTCGAAGACAGCGACCACGGGACCGTCACCGAAGGAGACGGGCAGGTACTCCTCGATGGCCGGACCGTGGCCGATGAGGTCGGGCTCCTCGTCGCTGAAGTCGGTCTTCAGGTCCGAGTGCGGGATGCCCGCCAGCGCATCCTGAAGGTCGTCTTCGAGTCCGAAGTTGTCGCCGCGCAACTGGGCCTTGTCGGCGAGCAGGACCGTGCCGCTCTTGTCGAAGACCTTGATGCGAAAGAGACCGTTTCGGACGAGGACCTGCATCTGCCCTTCGACCTGGGCGATCCGATCCGGTGTCAAGGCATTCGGCTGCAACAGCTCGGCGGGCGTGAGGTTGGCCTCGGCGAACGCCAGGACCAGCGAGCGGTCGGCCTGGACGGATGAGCCGATGGCGGTATCGCGGACATCGTTCGAGACGACCGTGGTCAGGGCCACAGCCGTGAAGGCGACGAGCACGAGGCTCACGACGTAGACGACCGCGAGCAACCGGGGCGCCCGGCGCCGAGGGTCGAGCGACGGCATCCTCATGTGCACGGCAGGGTGCGATCCACGCGGCGGAACCTAGCCCGAGGGGTACCGGATTGTCGATAGCCCCTTTGGGCCACCGAGACAAGCCCGCGGATCGGTCAGGCGCCGGCCTTGGCGTCCTCCGTCGCCGGCGTGGCATGGACGATCGGGTGGCGCCGATGCCGATCGATCTTGAGCGGCAGCAGCGATCCGAGCGACTCGGCCACGACGAGGGCGTCGTCACCGGGTTGGAGGGCGAAGTCGGTGGGCGGATTGATGTGCGTCTCGGTGCCGCGGCTGATGGCCAGCAGGGTCGCGCGATGCTCCGTCCGGAGCTTCATGCTCACCTCGTCCACGGACAGGCCGAGGAACTTGTCCGGAAGCGTCACCCGGTACAGCTCGGATCCGAATCCTCCCGAAACGATGTCGGTAACGAGGCTCGTCAGGCCCGGATAGATGGCGGAGCGGGCCAGCAGGTGCGCCGACAGCCGGGACGTGACGAGGACCTCATCGGCATGCGCTCGCTCGAAGTGCTCGACGTGACGTGGGTTGTTGCACTCGACCACGATGCGCACGTCGGGCGCCACGGCGTCGATGGCGAGGACGGTCAGGATCGAGGTCATGTCCGCCTCGTTGCTTGCCGAGGAAGGGAAGACGACGGCCGCATGTGCGGCCTTGATATCGGCCCGCTCCAGGGCCTCCGCCTCGGTCGGGTCGCCGCGCACGAAGTAGACCGCATCTCCGGCCGGGTTCCGTTCCGAGTCGTGGATGAGCACGACCTTGAGCGGGTACTCGTCGCCGCGCAATTCCTCGACAAGATCACGAGCGGTCGAGTTCCAGCCACAGACGACGATGTGGTTGCGGTAGCCCGATGCCCCCATTCCCTGTCCCTCCTTGAGCAAGAAGTCGATGATGACGGCGATGAGCACACCGGTGATGAGGCCAAGCATGAGCACGCCGACGATGATCAGCACGACATAGACCAGCCAGCCACCCGGTGTCGTGACGAACCCGGAGTCGCCGTTGCCGAGGATCGAGGTGATGGCCCAGTAGAACGATGCGCCGTACCGATCGAGGTTCAATCCTCCCTCGAGGATGGACACGATCAACGCCGACACCGCGACGATGGCGAGGAGCGCCTCGATCACGAGCAGGACGAGCCGCGCATTCAACTGCCGTCCGACCTGGCGTCCGTACCACGCCAGTCTTCGGACTACGGGATGGTGGACGAAGGGAACCGAGCGGAACATCGGTCAGACCGATCGAGCGGGTGCTCGTCGAAAGACCTCGAGCCAGACCTGGGCCCCGAATTGGTCCTCGGTCGACTCCCGCACCTCAAGATCACGCTTGGCGCCAGCTTGCTTCAGCCAGTCGAGGTCATGCGCGATCATGCCGCCCGGTCCGCCATCAGGTCCCTGCCCGACCCAGCTCGCACCGAGGTAGTCGGGTCGCCGCTCGCTGACCGGGACGTACGACGCGAACAGCAGGCCGTCCGTGGCCGCATGCTCGGCGAAGGAATCGAGCAGTTGCTCGATCTGCGGCTTCGCAGCGTGACTCCACACGCTGCGTGCCAGCACGAAATCGGGTCTGCCTCCGAAGACGCCGACGTTGAACGATCGATCATCAGAGAACCGCGGACTCTTGGCTTCCTCCAGACCAGGCTCCAGGATCTCCTTCCGCCCGCCACTGAGGAACTCCTGGCTGGGCTCGATCCCGTGATAGCCGCCTGGATCGAGGAAGTGGATCAGCCAGTAGCCGGCGCGCAACGTGCCACAACCGACATCGACGACCATCGAGTCCGGCCTCAGGCCGCGCCGCAGGAGGGCGATGAGTTGCGACCGCCCGTCCTGCTCGAAATGCTCGACCGGGCCACCGAGGAACAGGTGCCCACTGACCGCCTCGGCCCGACGTTGCAGCGGGCCGTCGAGGGTCCGCACAACGGACGCGGTCGTGGGGCGCGGTCCGTGTCCAGCTCGTCCGGGCGCGAGCATTGTTCGCAGCCTCCGAGTCACGTGCACGATCTAGCCCCCTCTCGGGTGCCGCCGCGGGAGATCACCTGGGCAGGCCCTCCCGGTGCGACACCATCACCGTACACGACAGGGATGGCGCGGCGCGACATCCCGCTCACGCGTCGACCACCTCCATCCGGATGCGCTTGTTGATGCGGCCCTTGGATTCGTAGCCGGTGACGTGGATCCGCCCGACCTCGGAGGTATTCGCAACGTGCGTGCCACCGTCGGCCTGAAGGTCGAGCCCCTCGATGTCGATGACGCGGATCTCCGAGATGCCCGGCGGCAGCAGGTTGATCTTGGTGCGGATGAGATCGGGGATGGCGAACGCCTCGTCGCGCGGCAGGACGCGGACGTGGATGGGATGCGCGGCGGCCAGCTCGGCGTTGACACGCGCCTCGATGCTGCTCACGAGATCGCCCGACATCGACTCGAACTCGAAATCCATCCGGCCACGACCCGGCTCCATGTTGCCGCCCGTGACGAGCGCGCCGTGGTCGCGCCAGACGACGCCGCACAGGGCATGCAGCGCGGTATGGGTGCGCATCAACAGGTGACGGCGCGGCCAGTCGATCTCCGCCACGACCGCATCGCCGGCCTGGAGCGCGGCCGCCGACCCACGTTCCGCCACAGAGGCCGCGATTCGATGGACGATGGCCGGGCCGGCCTTCGCCGCCGATTCGACCGGCCACGAGGGGCTGCCATCGGCGTCCGCGCGCTGCAACCATCCGTTGTCGGCCGGCTGGCCGCCGCCACCGGGATAGAAGACGGTTCGGTCGAGGATCACCTCAAGGACGCCGTCGTCTGCCCGGTGCACCGCCTCGACCGTGGCTCGAGTGGAGCGCGCGTACGCGTCTCGATAGCAGATGGCGTCGGTGACCTGATCGCCCATCAGGTCTCGATGGTAAACGAGCCGTGCATCGTCGCGTAGTGGGTCGGGACGGTGCGCGCGAACTGGAGCGAAGCGCTTTCGGCGGTGGCCGTGTACTGGAACTCCTGCACCCCGGATTCCCTTGCCGGCACGCCGGGCAGACCGGTCGTGTCGCCCTTCTTGAGGTCGGCGGCCACCCCGTCATGCGTGATCTCGAGCGAGATGGTCTCGGTCAGGTCGATGACGTTGGCCGCCGGGCTGGGGCTTGGGCTGGGGCTTGGGCTCGGGCTCGGGCTCGGGGTCGGCGAGGTCGATGGGCTGGGCGATGCGGTGGCCGATGGAGCTGGGCTCGGGCTCGGGGTCGGCGACGGCGATGAGCTGGCCGACGCGGGAGCCGAGGTGGCCGACGGCGACGGGCCGGGACTGGTCGACGAGCCCGGGCTCGCACCTGCTGAGGCGGTAGCGGCCGGCGTGCCGGTGGGTAACGGGGCGAACGTCCACGTCACTCCAGCCGAGCGGTCCGCGCAGGCGGTCGCGGCCAGGCAGATCGCGGCGAGGAACGCGAGGCGGATCGGTCGGGTCATCGTGCGCATCCGCGGATATTGCGGCATCCGGCGGGCATGTGATGGCGCGGTCGCTACGCCTGACTCAGCCGCGGCCCGAACGAAGGGCATCGGCGGCGACCGGCTCATCCGGGACGAGGCCCAGGCGGATGGCCTTGCCGGTGGCCTCGGTGCGTCCGGCGACGCCGAGTTTGGCGAGGATGCGGCGGACATGGACGCCGACCGTGCGGTCGCTGATGAAGAGACGATCGGCAATCTCGCGATTGGTGCGTCCTTCGGTCAGTACCTGCAGCACTTCCATCTCGCGTGGGCTCAGCCCGAAAGGGGCGGCGGCGACACGCGTCCCGTCGCTCCCGAACCGCTCCGCGATGGAGGGCACGCCATCGTCCGCACCCGGACCAACCGGTACGCGTCCGCCCCCGGCTCGCGTCAACGCCGGCCCGCCGAGTGGACGCCGCGCTTCGCGTGCCACCGGCACGATCACCTTGGGCCTCGCATCCGCGAGCGCCGCCGCCTCGGCGGCGCCGGGCAGGACGATGCGGGCACGACGCGCGAGATCGGCAAGCGCCCAGCGGAGCGGCGCCGAGGGTAATTCACCGCTGATCTGCCACGCCTCCCGAAGCGGCGCCTGCGCGGCATGCCTGCCGTCGCCCGCCTGCAGGAGTGCCCGCGCCTGCCACCATCTGGCCTTGGCCTGCTGGTACGGGACCGGTACCGCGGCCCATGCCTCGGCCAGGCGGGCCCACGCCGTTGCGGAGGGCTTGCCTCGAAGTCTGGCCAGATGTGCGCGTGCCATGTCGAGGTGCAGCTCAGCTTCCCGCCGGGCGCCGAGCGTCGGCGAAAGCGGACTGTCGGCCACGCTGCGCTCGGCGTCGGCCAGGGTGCGGGCGGCCAGTTCGCCGGCCGTGGCGACGGCGCTGTAATCGCGGCGTTGCCGGCCAGCCTCGGCGAGCGCGACGGCCGCCTCGAGCGCGGTCGATGACGCCATGGCGATCTGGACGGCTTCGCCCGTCTCGAGCACGCGATCCCACTCCCGGCTTGCGACGGCCACGGCATCGGCGGCTTCGCCGCGCCACAGCAGCAGGCTGACCGCGGCTCGCAGGACGAGTGCCGTCCACTGGCCGGCCGGGACCTGCTCGAGCTGCAGCAGCGTCTGGCCGACGAGCCGCGTGGCTTCCTCATCAGCCCGGGATTCGACGAGCACCAGCCCGAGATAGAGGATCGGGCTGAACCAGGGCACGCCGGCCGGCCGGTACGCCATGCCGGCCCGACACTCGACCTCCGACTCCGCCCAGCGCCCGAGGTTGAACAGGATGTCTGCCGCGTTGCCGCGCAGGAAGGCGCCGTAGGTATCGCCCGTGCCGGCGGCCCGGGCATCGCGGATGCCGTCTTTGACGACGCTCAGCGCCTGTTCGCGGCGCGAGTCGAGGTCGAGCAACGTCGTCCGGTTGGCGTACGCGCGCATCAGGTCGTCGAGGCTGCCGGTCCGGCGCGCGATGTCGGTCGCCTCCTCGAGGAGCGCCAGACCGCGGTCGAGTTGGCCAAGGTAGGCCATGTCCACGCCGAGCGTGCACGTCGCGTGCCCGAGTTCGTCGAGCGCGATCGGTTCGGTCGCGCGCGCCACGTCGCACGCCTGGTTGGCGATGCCGGCACTCTCGGCGAAGCTGCCGTCGAGCATCAGGTGCTGCGCGAGGACGGCCAGGGCGCCGGCGCGAGCCTGACTCGGCGCCTCGTCGATGAGCGCCAGCGCTTCGTGCATGTTCTGGAGCCCACCGACGAGATCGCCGCTCGCCCAGCGATACCGACCGAGTCGTTCGTGGAGCACGCCCTGGCGCGTCCGCTCGAGCCGCCGCGTCTCCAGGCGGTCAGCGCGTTCCTCCGGCGTCCAGGGGCGCTCTCCGGTGGCGGTCCCGACGCGGCGCGGGCGAGCGTCGATGGCCCGCTTGACCAGCGCGGCGGCGCGTCGGAACGAGCCCGCTGCCGCAGCCGCGGCGCCCGCCGCCACCAGGGTCGCGGTCACATCGGCGAGCGGGTCGGTGCTGTCTGGCGTCGACTCTCCGAGGTCGAGCGCGGCCTGGTACGAGAAGAGCGCTGTCTCTCCGGGATCGAGTCGCTGCGCTGCGGCAGCCGCGGCAAGGTGCGCGGATCGAGCATCGACCGGTTGGAGTGCCGCCGTCAGGTGCCACGCCGCTTCGGCGGGCGAAACCTCTCTCGAGAGCGCCACCGCACCGTGCACCGCCTGCCGCTCGGGCGGAAGGCAGAGCGCCTCGATGGCTTCGGCATACAGCTCATGCGCGATGGCGATGGCATCGCCAGGGCGCTCGACCGCCAGACCGCTCGCCAGCGCGTCATCGAGTGCCTGGCGGTCGAGCCGGCCTTCGCGCATCGGCAGCGACGTGCAGGCGTGGCGCGGCAATGGACGCCGTACGGCGGCCAGCAGGCGGACCGCGCGCAGTCCGCCAGGCGACAGCGCATCGAGACGGGCGGCGAGCACTTCCTCGAACGGGTCGGACAGGCGCATCCCGGCCAGCCGTGCGTGGGCGGTGATGAGCTGCGTGGCCCGCAATGGGTTGCCGCCCGATCCCTCCATCAGCGCCGCCATGAAACTCCCTGTAGGCCGATCACCGCCCATCTCGAGCGAGATCCTCTGCAACTCGTCGCTGCTGAGCGGCCCGAGCTCGATGGGATCGAAGCCATCGGCGTTCGCCAGAGCCGCGATGAAGCCGTGCGCCGGGTGGCGGCGATGGAGCGCGTCGGGCTCATAGGTCAGGATCAGGCAGATGGGTGATCGCCGACCCATGCCCAGCATCGCATCGATGAAGCGGCGCGTCGCAGGGTCGCTCCAGTGGAGGTCCTCCAGCGCCAGGACCACGATGCCGGTCGCGGCGAGGCGCTCCATCGCGCCGAGGATGCTCTCGACGACTCGGTTGCCGAGCTGCGCGACCGAGCTGAGGGCGGGCGGGTCGCGCGGAACGGCGAGGTCGTCGAGACGCGGCACGAGGTCCGGCAAGAGGGCGCAGAGATCATGCCCGGCCGGCCCCACGACCGTCGCCAGGCGTTCGTCGGGGAGCGTCGCGAGCGCCGTGCGCAGCGCCTGAGCCACCGCGGCGTACGGCTGGCCAGCCTGTGGTTCGTAACCCTGGCCACGTGCCACGAGGACATCGGGCACATCGGCCAGCCGCGTCTCGAGTTCGTCGAGCAGACTGGAGGCGCCGATGCCCGCCTGTCCCGCAACCAGCACCCGAGTGGCCTCGCCGTCGGACGCCCGTTGGATGGCCCGCGCGAGATGGGCCAACTCACGCTCGCGGCCCATGAACGCCATGCGCGCAAGCATACCTGCGGCGGTGCTCGATACTGGAGCCGTGACCCCACCCTCGGTGCACCCCGACAACGCGCTCAACGAGCTGCCCGGCGGGGAGTGGCTCTACTTCACCAAGTCGCTCTGGACGACGGCCTACCCGTCCGAATTGGGCCATGCCGTCCGAAAGGCTCACGGCGCGAACAAGCCGCCGCGGCTGATGGCGCGCCTGATCGAGTTCTTCACGGTGCGGGACGAGCTGGTGCTCGATCCGTTCGCCGGGGTGGGTGGGACGCTGCTCGGCGCGGCGATCTGCCGGGCTCCGCGACGGTCGCTGGGCATCGAACTCGAGCCGCGCTGGGCCGAGGTCTACGAGTCCGTCGTGCGCGACGCGTGTGCCGAGCGGGACGGCGCTGGAGCGTTGCTGGCCGACCTGGGCCCGAGCGATCCCGGCGGCACGCGGTCATTCGACCCGAGTGGCTGCCGGATGGAGGTCGGCGATGCGGTCGAGTCGCTGGCTGCCCTGGCCACCGGGTCGGTCGACTTCGTGGCCACCGACCCGCCCTACAACCCCCAGCTGCGAATGACGATGTCGGGCGGGAAGCTCTCTGACGCCTTCGCCAATCGGCGGACCGATTACGCGATGGTCACCGACCAGCCGGCCGACCTCGCCAACAGCGCCAGCTACGACGAGTATCTCGATCGGATGGAGGCGATCCTGGGCCAGCTGCGGCGGGTCTTGCGCGACGGCCGCTACGCCACGGTCATCGTCCGAGACGCGTACCAGGACGGCCGCTACCGCTTCACCGGCTCGGATCTTGCCGCGCGCGCCGAACGGCAAGGTTTCGTCACCAAGGGCGACCTCATCTGGTACCAGGCCGGCACCCGGCTACGACCCTACGGCTACCCTCGCAGTTTCGTGCCCAACATCGTCCACCAGCACATCCTGGTCTTGCGCGCCCATAGCCTCCGGCGCGGCTAGCCGGAGGCGTGCGCTGATCTGGCGCGGCTAGCCAGTCAGCGCAACAGGCTCCGTGGTGCAGGGGAAACCATCAGCCGTTGGCGGAGTGCCGGGTCGGTCGCCAGGTCGATCGCCGTCCAGGCCATCGCCAGCGCGCCATCGTGGATGGCCTGATCGGCCGCCGCGGAAGCCGCCGCGATGGTGAAGCCACGCTGGTGGTTGACCGCGGGCAGCGAATCGATGCCGATCATGGGATGGATCGACGGGATGACCTGCGAGATGTCGCCCATGTCGGTCGAGACCGGCCCGAGACCGGATTCCGCTCCGGGCACGATGGTCCGCCCGAGCGTCTCGGCGTGGACGCGGTAGCGCTCCATGATCCCGGCGTCCTGGACGACGTTGGCGTAACGGACCCGCGGCTTGACCGCGAGCTGGGCGCCCGTGGCGAGAGACCCGGCCTCGAAACAGTGCATGACGCGCGCCTTGAGTTCGTCCAGCCCTTCCACGTCCGGGGCACGGACCATGAACAGGCCTTCGGTGTGGGCGGGCACGACATTGGCCGCGTCGCCCCCGTGCGTCACGATACCGTGCACGCGCGTCCCGGCTGGCATGTGCTGCCGCAGCAGGCCGATGGCAACCTGAGCGACCACGAACGCGTCGGCAGCGTTGATGCCGAGTTCCGGCGCCCCCGCCGCGTGCGCCTCGCGTCCTTCGAAGCTGACCTCCAGCGTCTGCGCCGCGATGAGTTGCTGATCGATGGTGTCCCGCGGTGCGGGGTGGACCATCATCGCCGCGTGGACGCCGTCGAAGGCGCCGGCATCCAGCAATCGGATCTTGCCGCCGCCGCCTTCCTCAGCCGGAGTGCCGATGACGGTCACCCGAAGGCCGACGTCGTCCGCGACCGCGGCCAGCGCCAGCCCGGCCCCGACAGCGGCCGCGGCGATGACGTTATGTCCGCATGCGTGACCGATGACCGGCAACGCGTCGTACTCGGCGACGACCGCGACATGCAGGGGCCCTGGCCCGAAGCTACCCGCGACGGAGGTCGGCATCTCACCCATCCCGCGCGTGACCTCGAAGCCGGCGCTGGTCAGCCAATCGGCGATCCAACCGGCGGCCAGCTCCTCCTCGAAGGCGACCTCCGGGTTGGCGTGGATCCAGTGGCTGAGCCCGACGAGCGACGGGTAGGCGGCCTCGACCACGCTTCGCGCCCGCGCCTGATGGTCGGTCTCCGGTATCGGGTCGGTCTCCGGCATCGTCCCCCTCGCTATCGGTTCGGCAGGCGCCAAGTATGGGCGTGGCCTGTTGACCGAGCCGAACACGACGTCGCAAGGCGTCACCGACGCGTGCGAATCACCCCTTGCGCGATGAGATCCATCCGTTACCATGCATGTAGCCATAGTGCCCGAAGCGTTCGGGCCAAAGACCCGTCCGGCGTCACGACTCACTCCTCTCACGGATCCCGCGAGAACAGTCGCGGGAGCCGGCATGAGAAGGAGTGTTCTTTGTTTACGGATCGCACCCTGACCTGCGCCGACTGCGGGCAGGAATTCACGTTCACGTCGAGTGAACAGCAGTTCTACAGCGATCGTGGGTTCAGTGACCCGCGACGTTGCAGTTCCTGTCGCGCAAGCCGCAAGGCAGCCCGTGGTGACTCGGGCGGCGGCTTCAGCGGTCGCTCAGGCGGCAGCAGTTACGGCGGCAGCAGCAGCGGCGGCTACAGCTCGGGCAGTGGCATCGGCGGCGGGTACTCCGCGTCCGGTGGCTACTCGGCCGGCGGTGGCGGTGGCGGCGGCTACGGCGGCGGCAGCGGCGGTGGGTACCGCGAGCGCGGCCCCCGCGAGATGTTCGAGGCGACCTGCTCCGAGTGCGGCAACACGGCCATGGTGCCGTTCCGCCCGACGAGCGGCAAGCCGGTCTACTGCAACGATTGCTTCGCCAAGCGTCGCGCGTAGGCTTCCTCTCGACCTAGCAGCAAGAGACCCGGGACTTCGGTCCCGGGTCTTTTCATGTCGTTTCGCGGGTGTCCCGGCAGGCCTACTCGGCGTTGATGCCGCCTTCGGGCGCGGGACTCGGCGCATTCGTCACGCCGCCCGCCGGTTGGCGGATGCTCGGTTCGACGGTCGACCGGATCGCGCCCACCGGGCGGAACGCGGGCTCCGCGGAGCGGGGCGCCTCGGCCATCGCCTGGGTGGCCTTCTGCATGTGCAGCTCGCCATCGACGTAGCCGCCTTCGTGCAGCATCAGCTTGACGGTCTCGATTGTGCCGCTGACCCGCCCGGTCGGCATGACCTCGAGGCGCTGCCGGCAGACGAGCTTGCCGGTGTACTGCCCGGCGATGATGACCTCCTCGGCGGTCACATCGGCTGAGACCTTGGCGCTCTGCTCGATGAGCACGTGGCTGGCCGATTCGATCGAGCCGTCGACGCTGCCGAGGATGCGGACGCCGCGTGCCGTGCGGAGCTTGCCTTCGATGCGATCGTCCGCGGCGAGCACGCTCTCCTCACCGGATCGCGCGATGGACGCGGGGCCGCCCGCGCCCCCGGGAACGCTCGACGCCTCCCTGGTGCCGGCGGGTGACGTGATCGGACGGACCGCGCGCTGGTCCTCGTTGGCTGGTCGCTCGTTGTTTCGGCCGAACATGTGATCTCCCCCGGGTGATCAGGTGGCGCGAGTGGACGGTCAGTCTAGGCGAATTGGTAGGGGAGCCTGGATTCGAACCAGGAACCAGCCGGATATAAGCCGACCGCTCTAACCGTTGAGCTACTCCCCCGCCGAGATGCTACACCGGCCGTTGCCGACGAAGCTCGGCGGTCAGCTGATGAGCGGCCGGATGACCTGGAAGATGACCACCAGGACGAGATAGACGATGGGCAGCGAGGCGATCAGCCCGAGGAACCCCGACCACCACGAGCGGCGCCGCACGCCGGATGCCCCGGTCGGCAGCTCGACCCAGAGGTAGGTCACGACGCTGCCGACGACCATCACGACCAGCACGTAGAGAGCGCCGAGCGCGGTCCGGAGGTCACCGCCCGGCAGCGCCGTGCCATGCGAGAGCAACACGTCATAGGCGAGCAGCGCCAGGCCACCGACGACAGCTACGCTCAGGTTCGCGACCACCGCCCGGAAGATCGGCGGCGGCGGGTTGCGCGCCTGCCGCAGCCGGACCTTGAGCCAGGAACGCGGCCGTGGCTCGGTCACGCGCGATCGTCCGATGGAGTGAGGATGGCCAAACCCGGCCGGCGGGGCAGCGAATCGGGCGTGTGACCGGCGAGCACGGCGACCACCTCGGCGAACCGCGTGAGTTCGGCCTCGGTGTTCCAGAACCCTACGCTGGCTCGGACAGCATCCCGTTCGCCAGCCGATCCCAGGATGGCGAAGACCCTCCGCGACAGCTCCTCCCCGGTCTGTTCGGCCGTCCAACCGCCGATGGTGAAGGTGACCACCGCAGGCCCGGGTGAGGGCAGAAGGTCGACCCCGTGGACCGCCGCCAGCTCCTCCGAGAGGAGGGCGCTCAGTCGAGCCGTCCGTTCGTACGCCCACGGCAGCCCGACGAACATCTCGAGCCAGCCGAGGGAGCGGGCGAGACCTAGCAGCGACCGCCGAGGCAGGGTCGGCGAGTTCGGCCGCTTCGCGTGCCGGCCACGTGCGCCCGGCCGAAGCCACAGAGCGCCGGACCCCTCAGGTCCGAGCAGCCAGCGGTGGCCGTCGAGCACCGCCGCATCCACGCTGAGTGCCGTGACGTCGATCGCCTCGACGCCCGCGACATAGCGCAGATCAGCGACCGCGGCACCATCGGGGAGCCAGCGGACCGCGTCATCCGCGCCGAACATGAGCACGATGTCGTCCGCATCCGCCCCGAGCAGCGCGGCGACGACCGCCCGCGCCTCGGCATCGCGTTGTGCCACGTCCGCGTCGCGATCCGGTCCGCCGCGGCCGACCTTGAGTTCCCATTCGTCGGCTTCGGCCAGGGCGCGGGCCGTCTCGGCCGGGAACGGGCCGGCCGTGGCCGTGTCGAGATAGATGCCAGCGCCAGTGGCCGGCAACATCTCGCGGATGTCGGCGACCTTCTCGTCGTCGGTGTGGAGCGGCTCGACCATGTCGGCCGGAGCTTACGCGGTCGCGCGGCCTCTACGTTCCGGCCGTCAGAACGCGGTATCGGCCGCCTTCCTGAAGTTGGTCGTGGAGCGTCGCGACCGTCGAGAGGACATCGATCTCGTCGGGGCCCTTGTCGGTACGGATCTGGACGATGCGCGGGAACCGCATCGCGTAGCCCGACGCGTGACGGTTGGAGCGGTGGATGACGTCGAAGGCGATCTCCACCACGACGCTCGGCTCGACCAGCCGGTAGCGCCCGAACTGGCGGATGGTGTGCGCCTCGAACCAGCGCGTCATCTCGGCGATCTCGGCGTCGGTCAGCCCGCTGTACGCCTTGCCGATGGTCACGAGCTTGCCGTCCGCGCCGGGTCGATCGTCGCGCACCGCGAACGTGTAGTCGGAGAGAACGCCGTGGCGCTTGCCGTGGCCGAGTTCCACGCCGACGACCACGCAATCGAGCGTCGTGAGCGGCCGCTTCAGCTTCAGCCACCCGTAGCCGCGGCGACCGGGCGAGTAGATCGAGTCTGGGTCCTTGACCATCAGCCCCTCGTTGCCCCGTTGCTGGGAGGCAGCGAAAACGGCGCGCAACACCTCCTCGTCCGGGGCGCTGTCCAGTTGTGCGATGCCGAATCCCGGCGTCGCCGCCAAGTCGAGCGCCTCCAGGCTGGAGCGGCGTTCGCGGAGCGGGAGCCGGAGCAGCGGCTCGATCGGCGCGCCGTTGCCGGCGCCCAGTGCCAGGACATCGAACGCGACATAGATGACCGGCACCGCGGCCTGGATCTCGGCGCTCGGTTCCTTGCGGCCGAGCCGCGACTGGAGTCGCAGGAACGGGATCGCCGTGCCATCGCGCCACCCGAGCACCTCGCCGTCGAGGATGCCGTCCCAGCTGAGTGGCGCCGCCGCCCGGATGACCTCCGGGAACTGGTCGCTGACGTCGTTGAGATCGCGGCTGTACAGGCGGACGGTGCCCCCGGCGCGATGCAATTGCGCGCGGATGCCGTCGTACTTGTCCTCCACCCAGACGGGCGTGCCGAGGCGCTCGATGACCTCCGCCTCATCAGCGGCCGGGTGGGCAAGCATCGACTTGAGCGGCCGGAAGAGCGTCAACTCGGCGTCGGCGAGCGCATCGTCGCGAGCCAGCTCGGCGGTGTGGCCGAGGTCGCCGGTAAGCATCCCCGCCCACTGGACATCCTCTGTCTGGCGACCGAACGCCGCCGCGATGGCCGCTTCGAGGTGGCCCTCTCGAAGCCCGATGCGCAGCTCTCCGGACAGGATCTTGGCCACGTACCGCGCGGTCAACGGATCGCACCGCGCGAGCAGTTCGCGCAGGACGGCCGACTTGGCAGCGGGTCCACGGGCCTCGGCGATGGCGGTGAAGGCGGCGGCGACCTCGGGCACCGTCGGCGGCGTTCCCGCCGGTTCGTGGCCGGCCTCCGCCAGCAGGTCGCCGACCGCCTGGCCGAGGTCGGACGATCGATCGTAGGCGGCACCGAGCGCGCCATCGGGAGCGTTCGCGATCTCCTCGGCGACCCGGCCAAGGGCGGACCAGCCGAGACCGGTCGTGCGCTGGTCTCGCTCGGGAAACGCGCGACCCGTCATGAACGTTGCGGCCGGCGGCAGCACGTCCCGGTCAAGCGTGGCGAGATACGCCGCGAGCGTCGTGACCTTGACCGAGGTCCTGCTCGTGGCGCCGATGGCTTCGGCGGTCTCGCTCCAGCGTCGCATCGTCGGATGGTAGTCGCGGGCGGCGGGGCGGCGGGGTAGCATCCGAGGCACATGCCCAGCACGCCGTGATGGCCCGCGACTTCTGGCAACCGACCCTCATCGAGGGCCGGCGAGTCCGCCTGCGCCGCCACCGCAAGGAGAACCTGCCGAGCGTCCTGCGCTGGTACCGCGATGCCGAAGTGGCTCGGCTGACCCGCTACCAGACGCGACCGATGACCAAGGACGAGGTCGAGCGGTTCTTCGAAGCTCGGCTCATCTCGCCCGATTCGGTCGCCTACGCCATCCACATCGCCGCCACCGACCGGCTCATCGGCCTGACCACGTTCAGTTCGCTCGACGCGGACAACGGTTCAGCGCTCTTCCACATCACCATCGGCGAGCGCGACGGCTGGGGCCAGGGCTACGGGACGGAGAGCGCGGAGCTGATGCTCGCCCATGCCTTCGAGCGGCTCGGCCTGCACCGCGTGGCGCTGAGCGTCTTCTCGTTCAACGAACGCGCCATCCGCTCGTACCAGAAGGCAGGTTTCCACATCGAAGGGCGGCTGCGCGAAGCGATCATGCGGGACGGCCGCTACTGGGACGAGATCCAGATGGGCGCGCTGCGCGAAGAGTGGCTGGCGCGCGCGGCTGGCGCAGCCGGCAACGCTGTCGATCCACTCTCTGTCTCGAGTCGCTGAAGGAGGGCGGTGATGGCCAGCCAGGGGCCGATGGCCGACGAGGCGCGCGCCGACCTTCGCAGCATCATCGAGGAGAAGGGCCACGCCGTCGACGTGGCGCGCAAGGCCGTGGCGCGCCTGGACGACGCGTTCGCCATGGGGGCGCTGCAACGCACGCCGTTCATCGACCAGGCGCTGCGCGACCTCGAGGTCGCTCTGGAGCAGGACGACGGCCAGAAACTGGGCGGCAAGAGCTCCGAAGCGTCCCGCTTCATCCTGCACGCCATCGAGCGCATGCTCGACGACGCGTAGGGCTGAGGTGCCACACGGCGGAGAGTATCGGGTGTTGACTGGCTGGGAGAACCGCGCCATCGCGCGGTTGCTGGAACCCGAGTTCCCCGGTCGATCCGAGTTGTGTCTCCAGCTCGATCGCGCCAGTGCAAAGACGATCGACGATCACGGCAACGGTCACGGGTGCATCGACATCCGTTCACATTCCCCGGCCATCGCTGAGGTGCTGCAGCGAGTCCCCTCGGAAGGTCAGGCAGCAGATGCGGACGGGGTCGACATCCACGTGCTCCTCCACGTGGTCGGTGGGCGGATGTCGGAACTCGAGATCTTCAAGGACGACGGATCCGACGTCGTTCGGTTACCAGATCCCGACGACATCGACGTCTTCGTGTTCGATCCGGCTTGGAATGGGGAATAGCCGACCCGTTTTCGTCTAACGCCAACCCGAGTAGCGCTACAACGGGTCGCGGCCCACTCGGACACTCACAAGTGCCGGATTCGCGCCATCCGTAGCGTGGGCGTGCTCAAGGAGCTGTTCTTGTCGCTGGTCTCGACGGTTCGGAAGCTCTTCGCGTCGTCCAACGCTCCCGGGGTTCGCATTCGACGAAAAGCCGCCGGGGTCGACGGTGAGCGTCACGAAACGATCACGGGGCGGCCGGTACACTCCGACGATGCTCGACCGCCTCATCTCCCGCCCGAAGCTGACCGACGCCCAGAAGAGGCGCGTGCCTCCCGGCCAGTACGTGACCGAGAAGTGGCCGGTCCTCCATTACGGATCCGTGCCGCGGACCGACCTCGCGACGTGGGACTTCAAGGTCTGGGGCGAGGTCGAGAACCCGTACACGTTCACGTGGGCCGAGTTCCAGGCGATGCCGCGCAAGACGGTCCACACCGATATCCACTGCGTGACCCGCTGGACGCGCCTCGATGCCGAGTTCGAGGGCGTGCCCATCCAGCACATCCTCGGGCGCGCCAAGCTCAAACCGACCGCGAAGTTCGTGCTCGAGCATGCCGAACAGGGCTATACGACCAACCTGCCTCTTGACGTCCTCGACGATGACGATGTCCTTCTCTGCGACAAGGCCGACGGCGAGCCGCTCACGCCCGAGCACGGCTACCCGCTTCGACTCGTCGCCCCCCAGCGCTACTTCTGGAAGAGCGCCAAGTGGATCCGCGGCCTCCAGTTCCTCGCCGACGACCAGCCCGGTTTCTGGGAGCGCTACGGTTACAACAACAACGCCGACTTCTGGAAAGAAGAGCGCTTCACCGACGACTAGTAGGCGCCGATGGTCGGGCGCCAACACCTGGCGATTCGCGGCCTATCGGGCACGCGATCTAGTTGCGGCGAAGCTCCAATTGCCGCGCGTCCACGGCCAGCGGGCGCAGATGGCGCGACAGGTGGCGGATCTCGCGTTTCAGCACCGCGTCCAGGCCGCACAGCCGGCCGACCGTGTCGGGCGCCTCCAGCAGGTCCTGCCGCGTGGCCAACTCCACCTGGATGAGCGCGGTCAGCAGGAACGAGAGGGCGGTCGGGTCGTCCGAGGCGGCCAGCCGATGGGCTGCCGCCATCAGCAGGTCACGCCGCTGTTCCTCGGACAGGAGCTTCGTGTCGAGGACCGGTTCCAGCGGCGGCGGCTCCTCGACCTCAGCCATCATGCCGCCGATGTCCAGCGGCTCTGGTGTACCGGACGTGTCGTCGGGGGCCTCGATCTCGACTTCGATCTCGATCTCCGGCCCGTTGTCGGCAAGGGCAGGCTGGAGGAGCTCGAGGTAACGGATGAACCGACGCCCGACCTGATCGGCCAGGCCCTTGGCCTCGGCATCGCCGCCTGATTCCTCGGTGATGAGCGTCACATCGCCGACGAGGTACGGCTCGCGGTCGGCTGACACGCTCGTCACGCGGAACCGCCGCGGACCGATGGTCACGATGTCCAAGCGGCCATCCGGGTAGCGGCCGGCACGCCGGATGACCGCCGTCGTGCCGATCTCAGCCAGGCGCTCGGGCGGCGCGCCTGCCTCCCGACCCTCGCGGATGAGGACGACCCCGAACGGCTCGCCACGCTCGATGCAGCGGGCGATCATCAACCGATAGCGCTCCTCGAAGATGTGGAGCGGCAGGGCGACGCCCGGACAGAGGACGGAATGGAGGGGGAAGAGCGGGATCTCCATCTTCTCGGTGATCTCGACCGGGCCGAAAAAGGAACGAGCGAGCCGCGAAGGGCTCGCCCGTAGATCAGCCGAAGGTCAGGTCAGTGGTGGCAGCCGCCCGGGCTGCCGGCCGAATCGGCCGTCCGGAAGCTGCTGCCGCAACCGCACGCTGAAACGGCGTTGGGATTGTTGACCGTGAAGCCGGCGCCCATGAGGGTGTCGAGATAGTCGATCTCGGAACCGGTCAGATGCTGGGTGCTCTGCTGATCAACGTAGACATTGATGCCCTTGCTCTCGACCGTGATGTCCTCAGACGTTGGCTGGTCCTCGAGCATCATGCCGTAGCGGAATCCCGAGCAGCCGCCGCTGTAGACGTAGACCCGAAGACCGACCGCGGTATTCGGATCGTCGGCGGTGAGCTCATGAAGCTTGGCGGCCGCTGCGTCGCTCAGGACGACGAGCGGCGGCGCCTGGACGTCGATGAGGCGCTCCGGCTTCGGGGCGATGGGCTGGGTTTCGATCATGTTGGAAGGTGCCTCCTGGCCCTTGAGTCGTTTCCATGGCCGTCTCTCGACGCCAGTCGGTGCATGGTACGGGCGGAGGCGGGTTTCGGCAAGCGTGACGTTCGTCGGCGCGGTGCCGACGGCGTCAATGCGTCGCGAATACCTGGGTGCCGACCAACAGGATCCCGAAGACGATGAACACGACGACGATGATGGCGACGATCGTGAGCAGGATGTTCAGGGCACGCGACCGCGTTCCCTGGTCGCTGCTCGGCACGGAACGATCCGGCTCGCCGGTCAGCAGCCAGAGCGCGCCAGGGGCTGGCGAGTCGCCCGGTGCCGACGCCGCAGCGGCGGCACGTTGACGGAACTGGGCGCGCAACTGAGCCTCAGGGGTCATCGCTCCGGTCAACGCGGCCTGCGAGCTGGCGCCGACCGACTCGAGCGATCGGCCTGGCGCCGCGCTCGGTACCAGACTCTGCAGATCCCGCGGCGCGTTGCCGGTCTCGGAGCCACGTTCCGGCGAGAGAGCCCCCGGCCCCGATGTCTCGGTATCCGGAGCTGGGCTGAGCACCGAGAAGGTCCGCCCGCCCGACGGAGACTGTCGGTCCATGATCCCCTGCTGCGACCAGCGGGGCAGCGCGGCGTCGTGGCCGCCGTCCGGGAACGGCTCGCTCAACACCGCCAGTTGTGGCGTAGGCGGCCATGCCTCTTCAGCGAGCTTGCCATCGCTGGGTGATCCGTCGAGGAACGAGGATCCTACGGGCGCAGGATCCTCTGACACCGGAGCGAGTTGAGCGGGCGCGTCGGCTTCGGGCGGGGTCGCGGCAACCCACGGCGCAGGACCCGTCGTCGAGCTCATCGGTTCCGCCGCTGGCGCTTCCGCATGCACCGTATCGACGAATGGGTCGGCGACAAGGAGTGGTTCGGCGGCTGGCGCCGCCGCGAGCGGTGGCTCGGCGACGTGCGGCTCGGACGCCGGCGCCCGGTCGAACAGGGACGAAAGGAACGCCCGGTCGGGAGTCGGGCCGAGCGGCATCCCCTGGGGCGGCACGGCGACATGCCCATGACTGGCTGCGGCAAGATCCGCGGCCTCGGGCGCCACGGTTTCCGGGTCTGCGCCGCTGTCCTCGGGTGCGGCTTCCGAGTCGGCCTCGGTGACCTCTGCCTCAGCCGCGGGCAGCCCAAGCGCCTCGAGCCGTTGGGCGATGCGTCGCTCGGAGGAATCGGTGGTTGGCGGTCGAAGCGAACGGAAGGCGAATCCCAGGTCGGTCGGATCCGCGGCATCGAAATCGGTCAGCGCCGTGGCTCCATCCGGCATGGGCGCATCGGCACTCGTCCCGGGCTCGGTCATGGCAACCGAGACAGGAGTCTCAGCGGAGACGGGAGTCTCAGCCGACGCAGCAGCGTCGGCAGGGGCGGGCATCTCGGCCGGTTCGATCCACCAATGGTCATCAAGAGGGGTGGGTGGCGACACGGCGTCAAAACCGTCCTCCGTGTCGTGGCCGTCGTCGAGGTGCTCCACCGATGGAGCCTCTGTCGGCACATCCGGAGTTCCGTCCACCGGCCCGGCATCCGCCGCCGTGTCCTGAGACATAGGCTCGGTGCTGGGCGGCTCGTCCGGCTCGGCGTCAGGCGCGGTCGTGGCCGCCGCCGCTGTCGTCGGAGGTGCCACGGCGGATCGCCATGCCGGGTGAACCGGTAGTGATGAGGGCGTCTCTGGGGCCGTCGGATGGGTCCAGTCGTCGGCGTCGAAGGTTCGATGGGCGTCGGCCGTCGTGTACGGCTGGACCTCGAACGGCTCGTGCGCATCTGGGCCAGTGTCGAGCAGCTCGACATCGACCGGCAGCGCGGCGTCCCTACCCGCCGCGTATCCCGCGACCGCATCGTGAGGCACCTCTACCTCATGCGGGACATCCACGTCTTCGGCCTCGGGCACCGCGATGGTTTCATGGTCGAACCCGGTCGATTCCATCGGCGCGGTCCAGGCTGATGCCGATCCAGGCTCGGCGGCTGCCTGCGCGGGCATCGATGGCATTCGGGTCGGCGCTCCGAAGACAGACGCCGGATGCGGCGTGATCGCCGGCGTGGAGGCGCGCGGGATCCACGCCGAAGCCAGAGATCGCGCCAGCGACGGAGCGGTTGCCGGCGGTTGACCGACCGACGGATCGGTCGCGATCTGCGGACTCAAGACTGCCGCGGCGATGACCGGGGCATCGGCATCGGGGTCCCAGGGTTCGGCAGCAGGATCGCCGGCCTCGGGCTCAGCCGGCGCCATCGGATGGTCCCAGGCATCTTCGGGCGGCACGATCGGCGCCGATGCGGACGGTGCGAGCGGCTGGAGATAGGGCGGCGCCAGCGGCGCGAAGTCGCGCGGCGGCGCGAAGTCGGGCGGCGGGGCGAGATCGGGCGGCGGCCCGACCGAGAACCCGGCGTGTTCGGCGGCCGAGGCCACGTCAGGGAGTCGCCACGGATCGTCTCCGCGCGCCGTGTCGTCATCCGGTTCCGGTGTCGTCCAGGGCGTGCCGCTCATCTCATTCATGTGGAAGCTCCCGTTGGATCGAGGCGCTCGACGACGGTGGCGATCCCCTGCCCCACGCCGATGCACATCGTGGCGAGCCCGTAACGGCCATTGCGTCGTTCGAGTTCATGGACCAGCATCGTGATCAACCGGGCGCCGCTCATGCCGAGCGGATGCCCGATGGCGATCGCGCCGCCGTTGACATTGACCTTGTCGCCGTCCAGGCCGAGCTCGCGGATGCAAGCGATCGACTGGCTGGCAAAGGCTTCATTGAGTTCGATCAGGTCCAGATCACCGACCGACAGACCAGCCCGACCGAGCGCTTTACGGGTGGCCGGGATGGGCCCGAGGCCCATGACCGATGGGTCGACGCCGGCCACAGCGGTCGAGACGATCCGCGCCAGCGGGCGCAAGCCTCGTGATCGGGCGAACTCGGCGTCGACGATGACGACCGCGCTCGCGCCATCGTTGATGCCGGAACTATTCCCAGCCGTGACCGTGCCCGTCCCGTCGGTTCGAAAGGCGGGCTTGAGCCGAGCCAGCGCGTCGATGCTGGTGTCAGGCCGCGGATGCTCGTCGCGGTCGACGACGATCGGCTCGCCCTTCGGCTGTGGCACCGTCACCGGCACGATCTGGTCGGCGAAGCGACCTGCCTCGATGGCGGCGATCGTCCGCTGGTGACTCATCAATGCGAACGCGTCCTGGTCCTCGCGGCTGACGCGGCACTGGGCCGCGACGTTGTCTGCCGTCTCGCCCATCGAGTAGGGGTGGTACTGCTCGGTGAGCTTCGGGTTCACGAAACGCCAGCCGAGCGTCGTGTCGACGGCCTTGCGGTCGCCGCGCTCGAACGGGCCCTCGGACTTCAGCGTGACGTACGGTGCCCGAGTCATCGATTCGACGCCGCCGGCGACGAAGGCATCACCGTCGCCGACCATGATGGCGTGGGCTGCGCTGTTGATCGCCTGCAGACCCGAGCCGCAGAGCCGGTTCACAGTCTGGCCGCCGGTCTCGATCGAGAGGCCCGCCATCAGCCCGGCCATGCGAGCCACATTGCGATTGTCCTCGCCGGCCTGGTTCGCGGCGCCGAGGATGACATCCTCGACAAGGGACGGTTCAAGGCCGGAGCGCTCCACCGCAGCGCGGATCACGAGTGCCGCCAGATCGTCCGGGCGCACGCCGCGCAGGGCTCCGCCGTACCGCCCAACGGGGGTACGTACGGCGCTGATGATCCACGCTTCGCGGAGCGGGCGCGCGAGATCTCGGGTCACGGCGTGATTGTAGGCTCCGCTCCGAACCGCCCCAGCATGACCCGAAGGTCACCTGACCGAACCGTCAGATGGTGGCGATGCGCCACAGTCCCTCCGCCGGAGTGAAGCGCCCCGCGGCGTCCGGTTCGTGGCTGCGGGCGAGGCGAGCGAGGCCCTCGACGACGACGCGCAGACCGAGGTCGCCGGCACGCTCGAACGGCCCCTTGGGATGACCGGCGCCGAGTCGCATGGCACGGTCGATGTCCGGCGGCTCCGCGACCTGTTCGTCAACGGCGTGGTACGCCTCGTTGATGATGGCGAGCTCGATGCGGGCGGTGATCCTGGCGGCCGGCGCGGCGCCGCCCGACTTCGGGTGAGCGGGCGCGTACGTCGTCGGCAGGTCGGCGATACCAAGGGCGCCGTCCGCCGCGTAGCGGTAGAAGCCGATACCCGTCTTGCGGCCGAGCCGCCCAGCCTCGACCATCGCCGACTGGAGCGGCGACGGACGGAACCTCGGCGCTTCGTCGAACGCCGCGTAGAGCGACCGCGCCACGGCGAGATTGACGTCGATGCCGACAAGGTCCATCAGCCGGAAGGGACCCATCGGGTAACCCGCGGCCTCCATCGCTTCGTCGACATCCTCGATGGCGGCCTCGCCCGCATCGACGAAACGGAGCGCCTCCAGCGTGAACGGGCGAATGACCCGGTTGACGATGAAGCCCGGCGAATCGGCGCAGACCACCGGCGTCTTGCCCAGGCCGCGGCAGAACGCGACGGCGCGATCGACCGTCTCCGCAGCGGTCGCGTCGGCCGCGACGACCTCGACGAGCGCCATGGCCGGCGCGGGATTGAAGAAGTGCAGGCCGACGACACGGCCCGGCCGCGAGGTGACAGCGGCGATCTCGCCGACCGAGAGGGCACTCGTGTTGGTGGCCAGGATGGCGTCGGGTCGGGCCAGCCCATCGAGCGCCCGGAAGATGGTCCGCTTGAGCTCGATGTCCTCGAGCGCAGCCTCGATGACCAGGTCGGCTTCCGCCGCTACTGCATCGAGCGTGTGCGCGTTGCGCAGACGAGCTCTGGCAGCCGCCGCGTCGTCGGCCGGCACCCGCCCCCGGGCGACCCCGCGCTCGAGGCCGGCCTCGACACGTTCGCGCCCGCGGCCGATGGCCGCGTCATCGATGTCGTAGAGCAGCACCTCGTGGCCTGCCTGGAGGCAGACCTGGGCGATGCCGGCGCCCATCGTGCCCGCCCCGACGACGCCGACGATCACTTCGTTACTCGCCGGAGAATCGGGCCGGGCGCTTCTCGATGAACGCCGCGATGCCCTCGGCGTGGTCGCGCGATCGGCCGGCGACCGCCTGGAGCTGTGCCTCCAGCTCAAGCTGCGAAGCCAGGTCGGATTCGAACGCGTGGTTAAGGGCTCGCTTGGTGAGGGCGAGGGCGAGTGGCGCGGCAGCCGCCAGCCGGAGGGCCAGGGCGCGTGCCTCCTCCCCCAGGCGCGCTGCCGGCACGACGCGGTTGACCAGGCCGACGCGCTCAGCCGTGGCGGCGTCCATGGGCTCGGCCAGGAAGGTCATCTCGGCCGCCCGGGCGTAGCCGATCAGCCGCGGCAGGAACCAGGTCGAGCCGGTGTCCGGGACCAGCCCGATGCGCGCGAACGCCTCCAGGAAGCGCGCGTCCTCGCTGGCGATGACGAGGTCGCAGGCGAGCACGAGCGAACAACCCGCGCCCGCCGCGACCCCGTTGACCGCTGCAACGACTGGTTTGTCGAGCTGACGGATGGCCAGGATGATCGGGTTGAAGCGCTCGCGAAGTTCAGTGCCCAGGTCGGCCGCGGCTCCGGCGCCCGCTCCGTCGGCCGCAACGCGCTCCTTGAGATCCTGGCCCGCGTTGAAGGCGCGGCCCGCTCCGGTGATGATGACGACGCGAACGTCACGATTCCGCGCGGCCGACTTGAGCGCGGCCAGCAGCTCTTCCTTCATCGCTCGGTCGAACGCGTTGAGGGCGTCGGGCCGGTCGAGGGTGATGGTCAGGATGTTCTCGGCAGTCTCCGTGCGGATGGCGGGCACGACGCTAGCGGCCCTTCCACTCGGGGCGGCGCTTCTCGATGAAGGCGCGCATCCCTTCCTTCTGGTCGTCGGAGGCGAAGAGCAGGAAGAAGTTGCGACGCTCGAATTCGAGGCCGGCCTCGAGCGACAGCTCGTATGCCCGATTCACGGCCTCCTTCGCGGCGCGGACCGCCAGGGGCGGCAGAGCGGCGATCTCGCCGGCAAGCGCAAGTGCGGCCGAGAGTGTCTCCTCGCGGGCGACCACGCGCGTCACCAGGCCGCGCGCCTCGGCCTCGCGCGCCGAGAGGTTGCTCCCCGTCAGGATCATCTCCATCGCCTTGGCTTTGCCGAGGGCGCGAGTCAGGCGTTGCGTGCCGCCAGCACCGGGCATGACGCCGATCTTGATCTCGGGCTGGCCGAAGACCGCGTCGTCCGAGGCGATGATCATGTCGCACGCCATGGCCAGTTCGCAGCCGCCACCGAGCGCGAAGCCGCGCACGGCGGCGATGATCGGCACGCGTACGCTCCGGATGCGCTCCCAGCGCGCGAAGCTGTTGGCGATGCCAAGCGTGACCGGCGTCGCCTCGGCCATCTCCTTGATGTCCGCGCCGGCAGCGAATGCTCGGTCGCCCGCGCCGGTGATGACAACGCACCGGCAGTCGGCGTCCGAGTCCAGGCGCTCCAGCCCTTCGACGAGCTCCTGCATCGTCTGGACGTCGAGCGCGTTGAGCGCCTCGGGCCGATCCAACGTCAGGAGCGCGACGCCATCGACCGCCGCGCCCGAGTGAAAATGCGTCGCCGGGAAGTCGACCTTGACCGTCATCAGCCGGCCTCCTCGGTGGCCCTGCGCAGCGCCTCGTAGTCGACGCCGCGTTTGGCCGCGAAACTCTCGAGGCCCTCAGCGACTTCGGCCGAGCCAGCATGGATGGTCAGCCACTCGCGCGCCATGCGGATGGTCATCGACCACGAAAGGTCCTTCCAGAAATCGAGGCTGACCTTGGTGGCACGGACGATCTCGGGCATCTTGGCGAGCAACTCGTCGCAGTAGTCGTCCACGGCCAAGTCCAGCTCCGCGCGCGGGACGACGCGGTTGACCCAGCCCCAATCGAGCGCCTGCGCGGCCGACACGGGTCGGTTGAGGAGCAGGATCTCCCGTGCCCGCCGATCACCGACGAGCAACGCCATCCACTGCGTGGCGCCGCCGGCAGGAAGACTGCCGCGGGACGGACCGACGTGACGGAACACGACGTCATCCGCGGCGATGGCGAGGTCGCACGCCAGGTTCAGTTCGTTGCCGCCGCCGACGGTCATGCCATTCAGCCGTGCGATGGTCGGCTTGGCGCAGCCCTTGACCGCCTCGATGGCCTCGATGAAGCGCGACATCCAGTCCCAGTAGTCGTTGGGACGCGCCAGGAACGCCTTCTGCTCGGCCAGGTCGGCGCCGGTGCAGAACGCTCGGTCGCCGGTCCCGGTGAGGACGACGACACCGATGCCATGATCGGCCGAAGCCTCGCGGAAGTGGTCGCGGATGGCCTCGAGCGTCGGGCGGTCGAGCGCGTTGAGGACGGCCGGGCGATCGAGGCGCACCGTTGCCCGGCGGCCCACGACCGTGTAGTGGACCATCACGCGGCGGGACCCGTGCCGGGACCCGCATCCGGCTCCAGCGTCAGCAGGGTGAGCATCCCGCCGGGCGCGATCTCGCGGAGGTTCCGCCCCGCCGCGCGCATCTCGTCGCTGACCATCGCCGCGTCGAGGGCCGCGCGGTCATCGAAAAGCATCTCCGTGACGATGACCAGATCCGTCTGGCCGTACGCCGCCGAGGCACGGTTGGCGGTCATCCCCCGCAGGCCGGGCACTCGCGCCATGAGCGGCAGATGCTCAGCGTAGTAGCGGGCGCGGAACGTCTCGAGTGCCTCGTCGCCGCCCTCGGGTCGGCGAAAGAGCGCCATCAGTGTCACCGACATGCTGCCTGCCCTCCGCTTCCCACGCCACGAGTATCTACCACGCGTCCCACCATTCGGGCTCCCGCGCGACGGCCAAGCCCTCGCCCATGCCCTCGCCGTCGATGCCGCCCGCGATAGACGGCCGCGCGATGGCCGGGTCGAGATCGGCGGCGCCGGACGTCGGAAGCCGATGCGCCGTCTTCGGAGCGACACCGGCGCGCTCACGGGCGAGGTGCTCGGTCGACCGATAGAAGGCGCCGGCGGCTTGGTTGAACAGCGCCGGCTGGCTGACCATCACCTGGTGCGGGCAATCCGGGGCGACCAGCAGCCGCGCATCCGGCAACTGGCGGTGGAGCGCCGCGGCGTGGTCGATCGGCACGAAGATGTCGCGATCCCCATAAGCGAGAAGGATCGGCACGCGGGCGTTGCGCAGCTCGGCCGGGGTGAGCAGCGGCTGGGCGGCGACATCCGCGGCGATTGCGGGGAGCAGCCGCTTCCACGCCCCGGCGCCCTGCACCGGTCCGTGGCGCCGCTCCAGTTGCGCGGCCCACGCGGGCTCGTCCCGCTCGATGCGAATCGGATCCATCAGCCGCGCGGCGACCCGGGTGCGTGGCTCGCGCTGATTGTCGATGCCGCAGATGATGGCGGTGCGCAACCGTTCGGCATGGTGCGTCGCGTACGTCAGCGCCGTCATCGCGCCCATCGAGAACGCGGCGATGTGGAACGTCTCCAGGTTCATGGCATCCACGAACGCGGCGAGATCCGCGACGAGCACCTCCTTGTCGAAACCGTTGGCGGCGTCCCAGCGCGTTCCGCCGTGGCCGCGCGCATCGACCAGGTAAAGGCGGAAGGCGCGGCGGAAGAGGGGCCGTTGCGCCGACCAGTCCTCCAGCGCCGTCGACGATGCCCCGTGGAGCATGACCAGCGGCGGACCCGCGCCCTCCGCGCTGTACGAGATGTCGATGCCGTTGGCGTGGACGAGCGGCACGTCAGGTCGCGTCCGGCTTGCCGAGCAGCTCGGCTGTCTCGGCGTGCTCGATGTGCAGGTAGCGGCCGCGGAAATAGAGCAGCGGCCACGCGTCGGATTCGCGTGCCCCGAGGTCGACGATGCGTCCGAGGTAGAGCGTGTGGTCACCGGCTTCGATGACCCGCTCGAGATCGCAGATGACGTATGCCAGCGCCGCATCGAGGATGGGCAGGCCGCCCGCGCCCTCGGCGTAGGCAGCGTTGCAGAAGGCGGTCCGCGGTAGGCGCGACGGGGCACCCGCGAAACAGTCGGACAAGTCGGTGCTTTCCTCGTCGAGGATGTTGACGGCGAAACGGCCGCCCGCGGCGATGACCGGGTGGATGGTCCGCTCTCCACCGACGGCGATGAGCACCAGCGGCGGATCGAGCGAGATCGATGTGAAGCTGTTGACGGTCGTGCCGATGGGCTGACGGGTGACCGTTCCGTCGGCGGCGGACTGCTCGTCGATGGCCGTGACCACGGTCACCCCGGTCGGGTATCGGCCCAGCACGGCGCGGTATCGGAACGGATCGATGGTGGGCGGTGCGGCCATCGGCAGAGTCTAGTCAAAGCCACGATTTGTTCCCGAGGCTCCGCGTGAAGGTGCCTTTCGGCACTTGTCGAAGAGCCGCGCCGACTGCTTTTATTCAGGGGGATTCCGTGCGGCACCGTGGCTCAGCAGCCGCTGGGGCGGCTGGAGTGTTCGATGCCCCGGACGTTGGGGAGGACCATCGAATGCGTTGCCTGGATCGTTTCGTTTGGCGTCGGCGCGTGGGACTCGCCGCTGCGCTCGGGCTCTTCGGCCTTCTGTCGGTCGGGCTGGCTGGCGCGTCCGGCTCGGACCCGTGCGACACGGCTTGGAAAGCTCCCGTCTCCGGCGACTGGTCCGACGGGTCGAAATGGACAGGCGGCGTGCCCGATGCGTCGAAGCGGGCATGCTTCACCGAAGCCGGTTCGTACGTCGTATCGAAGACGACAAGCGCCGGTATCAGTGCGGGGAGCGTGTACGTGGGTCCGTTGGCCTCCGTGGCGCTCAGCGATGTGTCCGGCTACGGGTTGGGCCTCACCGTCGCCGATGACTTCACCAACGCCGGCACGCTCGATCTGCCGCACGGCATCAGCATCACGCTCCCGCCTGGCGGCACGGTCCACAACACCGGCACGCTGCACCTGCCGGCAAGTGGGACGATCAACGCCAACCTCGACAACAGCGGCATCGTCCAGCTGGTCGGCGGCGACCTCCAAGTCAACGGCACGACCTCCAACTCGGACTCGATCAGCGTGGCCGGCGGGTCGACCCTCTGGACGGCTGGCTTCAGCCAGACCGCCGGAACGGTCGACAACGCGGGCGCCTTCCAGAGCTCTGGCCCGGTGACCTACAACGGAGGCACGTTGTCGGGCCACGACGTCGTGCTCTACCACACCTCGCTGACCCTCTCACCCGATCTGTCCGGCACGGTCGCTTTCGGGTGTGCCCGTTACACCGATACCTGCCCGCTGCTGAGCAACATCCCGGCCGGGCTCTCGCTGACATTCCATGACTCACTCGGCTACGGCGTTGCCCTGACCGTCGCCGATGGCTTCACCAACGCCGGCACGCTCAGCCTGCCCGCCCCGACAGGTGTCAGCATCACCCTCCCCCCTGGCGGCACGTTCCACAACACCGGCACGCTGCACCTGCCGGCGGGCGGGACGATCAACGGCAACCTCGACAACAGCGGCACCATCCAGCTGGTCGGCGGCGAACTCCAAGTCAACGGCACGACGACCAACTCGGACTCGATCAGCGTGGCCGGCGGGTCGACCCTCTCGACGGCCGGCTTCACCCAGACCGCCGGAGCGGTCGACAACGCGGGCGCCTTCGTGAGCTCTGGCCCGGTGACCTACAACGGGGGGACCCTGTCGGGCCACGACGTCGTGCTCTACCACACCTCGCTGACCCTCTCACCCGATCTGTCCGGCACGGTCGCTTTCGGGTGTGTGCGGTCAACCGATACCTGCCCGCTACTGAGCAACATCCCGCACGGGCTCTCGCTGACCATCAATGATGCGTCCGGCTACGGTGTCGTGGTGAGCGCCAGCGATGGCCTGACCGTCGCCGGAACGTTCCATCTGCCGGCCGGCATCACCCTCACCCTCCCGCCCGGTGGCACGGTCCACATCACCGGCACGTTGCACCTGCCGGCAGGCGGGACGATCAACGCCAACCTCGACAACAGTGGCACCATCCAGCTGGTCGGCGGCGACCTCCAAGTCAACGGCACGACGACCAACTCGGGCTCGATCAGCGTGGCCGGTGGCTCGACGCTCTCGACGGTCGGCTTCAGCCAGACCGCCGGAACCACGATCCTTCAAGGCTCAGCGTCCAACCTTGCCGGCGGCGGGCTCGTCGACATCAAGGGCGGGACGCTCGGCGGCATCGGCACCGTCAGTGGCACGGTGCACAACGGCGGCACCGTCAGCCCCGGCACCTCGCCGGGCCGGCTCACCATCGCCGGCACATACACCCAACTCGCCTCGGGCCACCTCGCCATCGAGGTCACCGGCACGGCCGCCTCATCCTTCGACCGCCTGGCCGTGACCGAGACGGCGACCCTTGACGGGACGCTCGCGATCACCACGAGCGGCTTCACGCCGGGCCCGGCCGACACGTTCGCGTTCCTGACCGCCGACTCCCGCAGCGGCACCTTTGCGGCTGTGACCGGGACGACCATCAGCCCGAGTCGCACGTATGCCATCGAGTATTCGGCGGTCGGAGCTGGCCTGCACGTCGTGGTCCTTCCGCCGACAGTCTCGCTCACGCTGCCTCCCTTCACCAACTCTCGGACCGTGACCGCGACCTTTGCCACGACCGATCTCGACGACGCCGGCATCGTCGGCTGGTGTCTCTCGGAATCGGAATCCAATCCTCCGCCCGATGCGTGGAAGGACACGAAGCCTCTCTCGTTCACCCTAACCGCTGGTGACGGCACCAGGAGCATCTACGCCTGGGTGAGGGACGGCAATGGCACCGTCTCGGCGTCGGACGAGGCGACCACCGTCCTCGACACCGTGAAGCCCACGGCTTCGCTCACGGCTCCCGCCACGAGTTCCACTCGTGCCATCGCGGTCACCGTCGGAGGATCCGATGCCGGCGGTTCGGGTGTCTCCGCGTATGCCATCGTCGAGGGAACGACAGCTCCCGGCAGCGGCAACTCGGCATGGAAGGCGACCGCGCCGACCCAGTTCACCCTGTCCACCGGAAACGGGGACAAGACAGTCAGCGCCTTTACGCGAGATGCCGCGGGCAACGTGTCCGACTGCGACACGAAGACCGTGACGCTCACCGTCGCAAGCGTTCCGGACGCCTCGACGGGTGTCACCGCCGAGGCGGGCAACGCCCAGGTCACCGTCAGCTGGTCCGCGCCCGCGCACGACGGCGGCAGCGCCATCACGGGATACACGGCCACGTCGTCACCGGGTAACCGGACCTGCACGACTGCAAGCGCCCTCTCCTGTGCCGTGATCGGCCTCACGAACGGGACCGCGTACACCTTCACTGTCACGGCTGCCAACGGAGTTGGCACTGGTCCGGCGTCAGCGGCCAGTCCTGCCGTGGTGCCCACGACCGGATCGCTCACGGCGACCCTTGCCGCGACCTCGATGGGTGCCGCGAAGAACTCGCCGATTCCGGTCGACCTTGGCTGGGCGAGCGGCCTCGCGGCCCCGTCGATCGGCAGCTGGACCCTCCAGGAGCGGGTCGGCACCGGGGCATGGACGTCGGTCGGTCTTCCATCGTCGACCGCGACCAAGATCACCGTGTCGCTCACCCCGAAGATCGCCGTGTCGTTCCGGGTCCGCCCGACGACCACGGCCGGAGCCGTCGGCCCATGGTTCACCGTCGCCACCTTCACTCCGAGCTCGCGCCAGGAATCGGCCAAGACGGTCAGCTGGAAGGGAACGGGCTGGAAGAAGGTCTCGAGCTCGGCGGCCTATGGGGGCACGCTCAGGGACGCGACCGCCAAGAACCGCACCGCCACGACCTCGTTCACCGGCATGTCGGTGGCCTGGGTCAGCACCCTGGGCAAGGACCGGGGACAAGCCGAGATCTGGCTCGACGGCGCCAAGGTCGCGACCGTCTCCCTCTACAAGACGACCGCGGCCGCGCGTCAGATCGTCTGGTCGGCCAGCCTCGCCTCGGGCGGGAACCACACCCTGATGATCAAGGTGCTGGGCACGCACGCCACGGGCTCCAAGGGAAGCCGCGTCGACGTCGACGGGTTCCTGCTGTTGCAGTAGGCGCCTGGCCGAATCGTCACAGCGCGGGGTCGGACATGCCCGGCGTGCCGAAGATCCGCTCATGGGTGGAGAGGGCAAAACGGTCGGTCATGCCGGCCACGTAGTCGGCCACCTGGGTCACCCGGTCGGCGTCGTTGTCGCGATAGCTGGCCGGGATGTCCTCGGGATGGACGAGGTGGTAGTCGACGAGACGGCGGATGACATCGATGGCTTCGACCTGGTGCGCCCGGTGGGCCGGCGCGAGGTAGACCCGTTCGAACATGAACTCGCGAAGCTCGTTCATGACCGCGAGCGTCTCGGGGTCCATGCGGACCGCTCCCGTCTTCAGGGAGTAGTCGGTCACGGCGTCGATCATCTCGCCGACCCACATCCGGCCGGGCGTGCCGAAGCGCTCCCGAACCGCGGCGGGGAAGTCGTCCTCAGTCAGGATGCCGGCGCGCTGAGCGTCCAGGGCATCGTGCGTGAGATACGCGATGCGGTCGGCGAAGCGGATGCAGTAGGCCTCCTGCGTCGCCGGCGGCGGATCGATCTTCCACGAATGGGCGCGGATGCCGTCGCGCACCTCCCAGGTCAGGTTGAGGTCCTCCAGCACCTCCCAGATGCGGACGCTCTGGGCCGCGTGGTGCCACTCGCGGTCGGGGAAGTACGGGCTGAGCGCCTCTTCGCCGGTGTGCCCGAACGGCGAGTGACCGACGTCGTGCCCAAGCGCGATCGCTGCGGCGAGTGGCTCGTTGAGCGAGAGAGCGGCGGCCAGGGCGCGCCCGATCTGGTTGACCTGGAGGGTGTGGGTGAGGCGCGTCAGGTAGTGGTCGCCATCGGGGTTGATGAAAACCTGCGTCTTGTGCATGAGGCGGCGGAACGCCTTGGAATGGAGGATGCGGTCGCGGTCACGCTCGAACGCGGTGCGGTACTCGTCCGGCGGTTCTGGGCGGGCACGGCCGCGCGAGTCAGCCGAGCGGGTCGCGGCCGGGGCCAGCCGCTGAGCCTCCTCCGCTTCGCGGGCGAGGCGGTCGCGTCGGATGAACGCGGTCGCGCGAGCGGGGTGCGTCGGACTCGTCTCGGGCACGTCCAGATGATGCACCGCGCGGCTTTGCTGTGGCTCATCAGGGCGCCGCATAGGACGAGTAGCGCACGAACAACCACTGCCCGAGGGCGAAGACGATCAGCAGCGCGATGGTCCCCCGGCGGCCGAGCCGTTGGGACAGACCGGCAAAGGCCGGGAACGCGACGAGCATGTAGCGCGGCGCGCTCGAGACGAACGCGCCCGGCAGGAGCACGAACGCGACGTTGGCCAGAGCGAAGACTCCGAGCTCGACATCGCGCCGGATAATCAACAGCCCACCGAGGAGCACGGTGCCGACGAAGCCGAGCCACGCGACCCGCTCGACCGTGAGGTCGCGGACGTCATTGACGATCTGGCCAGCACCGGTCGTCGGGGCCCAGCTGGGCGCTCCGCGCAGGAAGCCGAGTGGATCGTGGACGAGCAGCGCGATGAAGATCCACCACGCCGCGAACGCGGCGGTGCCGGCACCAAGGATCAGCAGCCACCGCCGGCGATCGGCGCCCCGGTCCCTGATGAGACCGACGAGGGCCGACGCTAGGATGGCCGCGCCGGCGATGCGGGTGACCATCGCCAGGGCGGCCAGGGCACTCTGTCGGATGGCTCGTCCGCGGGCCAGGAAGTACAGGCCGATGACCACCAGGAAGAGCGGTTCGCTGTAGGCCATCGACAGGACGTAGGCCGGCGGACTGAATGCGAGAAGGGCGACGGCTCCGGTAGCCACTCGTGCCTCGAAGCGGTCGCGCAGCACGCGCCAGAGGAGCACCGCCGCGAGGATGAACAGCAGGTTGGCCAGCACGACGGCGACGATGTCGCGTGGGGGCACAACGGCCGTGACCGCGCGGATCGTCATCGGCCAGGCCGGGAAGAAGGCGAAGTCGTAGTGGCCGCCCGTGGCGGACGGCTGGACGGGGACAGCGTGATAGCCAAGCGCCGCGATGCGCAGATACCACTGGGCGTCCCAGGCCACGAATGGGTCGACATGGTGATGGTGCTGGTGGCCCGCGAAGAAGTGCAGCAGGGCGCTCGAGTAGACCCGTGAGGCGATGCCGATCCCCAGCGGCACAAGGACCCACGAGCCGACGCGCAGGCGCGCGGCGGTGGCGCGCAACGGCGACGTGGCGCTCAACGGCGTGGAAGCGGCGGCAGCGCGCGGCGCTCCACCGGGCGAGTCTCAGTCCAGCGCGAGCGCAATGACGTCCTCAGCAGACCCGATCAGGACCCGCCCTCACCGCCGATTCTGCCACAACTCTCCGAACACCTCGCTGGAGCGAGACGCCTGTCGGTCGCGACGCACCTGCCGGTCGACGTCATCGACCACTTTGGGCTCGAACCTGCGAGCGGGCGACCTCGATCAGCCGCCAGGGAGCCTCCGGGAGCCCGAGATCTGCCGATCGCTCGATGCCATCGACCAGTTCACGCGTTTCGCGACTTATCGGGACTCCGGCTCGCGGATCAAGCCGCCTTCGGACCGAAAGTGGTCGATGTCATCGAGCACCGCACGGAACCACCGCGAGCTCAACCGGCCGCTGAGGTGGCCCGCCGTGTCGTTGGGTCCTGGAGGATCTGCTCAAGGAGATGCGAGCAGGCCTGTTCTTCGCGTTCGCGGCGAACGTTCCAGTGGGAGCCGCGCTCGCAGTAGTAGGTCAACCAGCTTCGACCTAACCGATGAAGCACCACAGCTGTGGCCCTCAGCCGCCGGCGGCGACCGGTCCAGACGGGCGTTCGTAGCCGTCGGGCATGTTGGGTTCGTAGCGGAAGCCGCCGGCGACGCCAGGCTCGGTCAGCTCGTGCGGGTCGAGGATGGCGTCGAGATCCTGCTCGGAGAAGATGCCCTTCTCGAGCACGAGCCGCCGGATGGTCTTGCCGGACGCGACCGCCTCTTTGGCGATGTCCGCCGCCAGCCGGTAGCCGATGTACGGCGCCAGCGGCGTCGCCATCGCGCTGGACGCCTCCAGGAGCTCCAGGCACCGGGCCACATCGGCCTCGATGCCTGCCACGCACTCGCGCGCGAAATTCGCGCAGCCGGTCGTCAGCACCTCGGCCGCCTCGAGCACCTCGTGCGCGATGAGCGGCATCATCACGTTGAGTTCCAGCTGGCCGCGCGACGCCGCCCACGCCACGGCCGTGTCATTGCCGATGACGTGGTACGAGATCATCGCCAGGTTCTCGACCATCACCGGGTTCACCTTGCCCGGCATGATCGACGACCCCGGCTGTTTGGCCGGCAACCGGATCTCGGCGAAGCCGGTCCGCGGCCCGGACGACATGAGCAGCAGGTCTTCCATGATCTTGGTCAGATCGACCGCGAGGCCACGCAGAGACGCCGAAACCTCGAGCATCGGGCCCATCGACTGCGTGGCCTGGACCAGATGCTCGGCCGTGCGCAGGTGGTAGCCGGTCTGCTCCGACAGGAAGCCGATGACGAGTTCGATGTATTCGGGCTCAGCATTGAGCCCGGTCCCGACCGCGGTCGCCCCGATGTTCTGCTCGGCGAGCCCCTCGGCGGCCTGGAGGATGCGCGTCCGCGCCCGGCTGACGGTCAGCGCGTAGGCGGTGAACTCCTGGCCGAGCCGGATGGGCACCGCATCCTGCATGTGGGTGCGGCCCGACTTGAGGACCCCATCGAAGGCATCGCCACGCTCCGCGAACGCCTCCGAGAGCAGCTGGAGCGCGTCGAGCAGGTCGCGCACGCGATCGAGCGTGGCCACGCGCATCGCGGTGGGGAACGTGTCGTTGGTCGACTGGGCCATGTTGACGTGGTCGTTCGGGTTGACGACCGAATAGTCGCCGCGCTCGCCGCTGCCGATGCCGAGCTCACCCAGCAGCTCGATCGCCCGGTTGGCCAGCACCTCGTTGGTGTTCATGTTGTGGCTGACGCCGGCGCCGGCCTGGAACGGGTCGACCTGGAAGTTGGCGATCAGTCGGGCCTGGAGCTCCCGGCCTTCGGGGGTGTCCGCGGTTTCGGTCAGTCCGAGGATCTCGTCCGCAGCCCGGATGATGGCGCCGGCGAGGATGTCCGGCAGACGGCCGGTGGCGTGGTTGGCGCGGGCCGCGGCCTTCTTGACCTGGACGGCCGAGCGGACGAGGGCGATGTCCGGGCGGCGGCCGCTGATCGGGAAATTGGCGATGGCGCGAGCCGTCTGGACGCCGTAGTAGGCGTCGGCCGGGACCTCCAGCGGGCCGAGCGAATCGCGCTCGGTTCGAGTGTCGGACGTCGGCGCGCCGAAGTCGGGGCTTTCCTCGGGGGTTTCCATGGTTCGAAGTGTACGACGGGGCGAGCGGCGGAGGCGGGGGTCCGGTAGCATCGGACCCCATGCATGAGTTGATCCCAGTCGCGGACGCGACCGCGACGCGGACCCCGACGATCGTGGCGCTGGAAGCGGATGCGCCGTCGCTCAGCGATCTCTTCGCCTTCATGGCCGAGGCGGAGTTGCGCTTCGAGAGCCTCCGCATGCGAATCCTCGATCGCACCTGGACGACGCGCGGCGAGATGCTCGAGACGCTCGAAGTGGCGGTGCGACACCCGGGTTTCGCTCGCGTCGTCCGGCGCCGCGGCGACGCCGGACTGAACCGCGACTACGACGTCTGGGTGAGCGACGGCGACACGCTCCAGACGCTCGACGCGCGGAGCGGGACGGCCAGTGTCCGGCCGCATCGCAATCGGGTCCGCGGCGCGGCCGACAAGGATCTGCCCTCGTTCTCGCGCGTCTGGACGCCGCGCACGATGTTGCCGCCCAAGACACTCGCCGACACGTTCGTCCATCCGCGGGGCTTCTGCCGGAACGTGCTCTCGACTGGCCCCGTGAAGTTGCTCGGTTCCGCGCGCGTGGCCGGCGACCGTGCCGCGTTCCTGGTTCGTGCCGACCATCCGCGCACCAGCCACGTGCTCACCGATCGCCCCGACCGATGGCTGGAGGTCGGCGTCGACCGGATGACCGGCATGATCCTGCTGCTCATCGAGCACGTCGGCGACCGCGTCACCCGCCACGCCGAGGTCGCCGATCTCGAACTGGATCCGTCGCTGCCCGACGAGGTCTTCTCGATCCACCTCTCGTCCGACACTCGGGTGATCTACTGACCCTCAGTCGCGAGCGGCTCGTCGGGGTGGCGCCACGCTTCGATCCCCTCTCGTGTCGCCAAGGCGGCGATCAAGAGGCCGAGCACGCCGTCGGCCCACCACCATCCGAATATGGCGGTGACGGCGAGGCCCACGAAGACGGCGCCCGCGAGCGACCCATCGACGAGGCTGAAGCGGCCGTCGGCCTGAACGGTCGGGCTGTCCATCTCGCGCCCGAGTCGCAGCTTCGCAAAACCGAGTCCGAACATGACGACGACCGCTGCCGCGAGCAACGTGAGGCCGACTGGCGAGCCTCCCGGGCGGTTGCCGGCCAGCAGGGCGCTCGCCGCGTCCCACGCGACGTACGCGGCGACGACGAGATAGCCGACGCCGATCAGCCGAAGGGCGCGCTGCTCGCGGCCCCGATCGACGCCCTGGAGCTCCCAGATGACCACCAGCGAGGCGAACACCTCGACCGACGAGTCAAGCCCGAAGGCAACCAGCGCCACCGATCCGGCGACCAGCCCGGCGATGATGGCGACCGTCCCCTCGAGGGCGTTCCACGCTACGGTCGCCCATTCGAGCTGAAAGGCGCGCCGCCGAAGCCTCGGGTAGTCCATCGCCCAAGTATGTCGCCGGACGATGGTCCGGAGCCCTGGCCGATCGTCTCGGGTCAGCGCGACTCGGTCGATGTGGCGAGCCGGCGCAGACGGGCCGCCAGGTCCGAGTGGCCGCGTTTCTCGGCGAGGTCGGCGGCGGTGATGCCGTCGTCGTTCGTGGCGGCTGGGTCAGCGCCGGCGGCGATAAGAGCGTCAACGACCTTCTCGTGGCCCTCGTTGCTTGCGGTATGCAGCGGCGTCCAGCCGTGGCGTTGCTTGACATTGACATCAGCGCCATGCTCGATGAGCAGAAGCGCCACCTCAGACTGGCCGGCCACGGCGCTGTGAAGGGGCATCACGAGTTGATCGTTGTCGGATCGCACGTTCGGATCAGCGCCCAGGTCGAGCAGGATGCGCGCGACCGCAACGCCGCCAAAGAAGGCCGCGTAGTGGAGCGGCGTGAACCCGTCCGCGCTCCGGGCGTTGACGGCTCCCGGATCGGCAGCGAGGAGCGCGGCGAGCCGGTCGGCGTCGCCAAGCGCGGCCGCCTCGGCGACATCGACGGTCGCACCAGCCGCCAGCAATCGCACCACGACGGCAGTAGCCGATCGATACCGAGCCAACAGCAGGACGGAAACGCCAACGGCATCCCTGGCCAAGACCAGGCTCGGATCCTCGGTCAGCAACTCGTCCACGCGAGCCAGATCGCCGGCCTTGACCGCCTCGATCATCATGGTGTCCATCGGTTCGCACTCCTTCTGGCCACTGGACATCCTTAGTTGCGGCAAGTAAGGTAGCGCCCGATGGGAAAGAAGGCAAGAGCCCGCAAGGCCGCCGAGGCAGCTGCCGCAACCCTCACGCCGGGTTCGATGGTGACGGCGTCGCTGACGTCAGTGCCGACCGGCGTGGCAGCCGCACCGAGATCAGTCGCGCCGATGAATGCCACGCCGTCTGTCGAGGAATCAGCGCCCTCCGCGCCGACATCGACAGCCCCCAGCGTGGCATCGAGCCCCGCCATCGGTGCGAACGCCGTCGAGACCGCCGCGCGACTACATTCCGCCGCCATCCATGTCCTTCGCCGCGTCCGTCGCGAGGATCAGAGTCTCGGGCTGAGCGCCGCTCGCCTGTCCGCACTTTCCGTGCTCGTGTTCGGTGGGCCGCGGACGATCGGCCAGCTCGCCAACGACGAACAGGTCACGCCGCCGACCATGACCCGGCTGATCGCCGCGATGGAGGCCGATGGGCTGGTCGTTCGTGCGCCCCACGAAACAGACAAACGCTCGATCCGTCTCACCGCCACTCCCAAAGGCGAACAGATCCTGCGCCGCGGCCGCGAGCAGCGGGTCGAGGCGCTGGCAACCGCCTTGGACCAGCTATCTGCCGACGATCTGCGGACGCTCAGCAACGCGACCGCCCTGCTCGAGCACGTCCTCGACCGCGCGTGATCCCTCGGTATCGAAGCAGATCTGGCTGAGGTACCCTCCGCGCCGTGACGACCACGACGGTCATGCCCGACATCCGGCCGTACATCGACCGATTGCGGTCGTGGCAGTACGCGCGGCTTGCGGGCTGGATCGTTCTCGTCATCGGCGCGCTGCTGCTGGCCTGGTCGCTGAAGCTCTGGGCTGATTGGCAGTTCAGCGTCGCTCCCCCCAACAGCGACTGGCAGACCGAGGCGAACGCCGTACAGCGCGTCTTCGACCACCAGCCGCTCTATGCGCCGGAGCAGCTGAGCGGCCCGTACTACATGACCTCGGTCATCCTCCGGGGTTGGACGTATCCGCCGGCATCGATCATCCCGCTCATCCCCTTCGGCAGCGATCCGATCAGCGTGTCGGTCGGCGGTCTCGCGTTCAACGGGGACCTCGGCCTGTGGGCGTGGGGCATCCTCAACATCGGTCTCTATATCGCCGGGCTGGCGTTCATCCTCAAGCGTGAGCTCGGCCACATCTTCCCGTGGCCGATGGCGTTCGTGCTGCTCGGCCTGGCGGCGTTCCGGCCGTTCGGCGAAGGTGTCGTGGCCGGCAACGTGAACGTGGCGCTGGCGGGGCTCTACGCCTTCTGCTGGGCCTCCGACGAGCGGCGCGGCTGGATCGCTCCCGTCTCGGGCATCGCCGCCACCTTCAAGCTCTTCCCCGGCCTGATGGTGCTGTGGGCCGTCCGAGCGCTCGGCATCCGGCCCATCCTGATCGCCCTATCGGTCTTCGTAGGCCTGTGCGTCGCCTCGCTGGCGCTCGTGCCGATCAGCACCTGGCACGACTTCACGACCTCGCTCATCAACGCGCAGCCGCCGTGTCAGTCGTACAACACGCTGTCGTTCGCGTGCATCTACGAGCAACTGACCGGCGTGACCATCGCCAAGTTCGTCGGCTACGGCTTCGTGGTCGTGTTCGGCATCGGGACGCTGCTGGTCAAGGACCGTTTCTGGGCGTTCGTGCTGCTCGGCGCCACGATGCTCGCCGGCGTGACCGACATGCATCTCCACTTCTGGGTCTTCGGCTACGTGGTGTTGGTCGTTGGCCTGTGCAAGGTCTACAAGCGCACGCGACCGGCCTCCGCCATCCCGATGAACACCCGCTCGGCTCCGGTCGGGGCTGGTCCGTAGCCGACCGGACGAGGGATCGTGCCAGAGCCCGCGCGAGCGGAGCGGGATCCCGGCCCGGGTCGACCGCTTGTCGCCAAACGGGCATCAGCGAGCCACGATTCCTGGTTTCGGACATATCCCTCGCCAGATGCGCATCGGGACGACCAAGCGCCAAGATGCAGCGGAACGATGGCTTTGTGATGCCCATCTGAAGGGAGATGGTCGGGACGACGGCCGGGGCCGGACGACGGCCGGGAGTGGGCGACGGGCCGGGGCCGGACGACGGCCGGGGCCGGACGACTGCCCGGGGGCCTGGGCCGGGCGACGGGCCGGGGGCTGGCACCGCACGGACGGCACGAGCGCCGCTAGGCTGACCGAGTCGCGCGTCGCGCTGCGACCCGCGCGTATCATCGGGCGCATGACGATCGAGAACATGCCAGCCGACGCAGCCACCAAGGTCTTGCCCCAGGACGTCCAGATGATCATCGGCGGCGGTCATGTCGACGCGGCCGATGGCCAGACGTTCGAGGTGGTCAACCCGGCCACGGGCGAGGTCATCGCCCACGCGCCTTTGGGCGGCAAAGCCGACGTCGACCGGGCGGTGGTCGCGGCCCAGAAGGCCTTCGACGGACCCTGGTCGAAGTTCTCCGCGGCCAAGCGCGGCCGGACGCTCCAGAAGTTCTCGGACCTGGTCAAGAAGGCCAACGAGGAACTGGCACAGCTCGAGAGTCGGAACGTCGGCAAGCCAATCACCAGCGCCCGCGGCGATGCGCTCGCGGTCGGGTTCATCTTCGAGTACTACGCCGGCGCCGCAAACAAGGTCTTCGGTGAGACCATCCCGGTGGCCAAGCAGCCGAGCCTCGACTTCACGCTGCGTGAACCGATCGGCGTCGTCGGGCTGATCGTGCCTTGGAACTACCCCATCAACATGGCCTCGTGGAAGCTCGGGCCGGCGCTCGCGGCGGGTAATACGTGCATCCTCAAGCCCGCATCGCTCACACCACTCACGGCGCTGCGCCTAGGTGAGTTGGCCCTGGAAGCGGGCTTCCCGCCCGGTGTCGTCAACGTGGTTACGGGCCCTGGCGGCACCGCCGGAGCAGCCATCGCCGCCCATCCGGGCATCGGCAAAGTGGCCTTCACGGGCGAGACGACGACCGGCCAGGAGATCATGCGGCTGGCCTCGGGCAACGTGAAGAAGGTCTCCCTCGAGCTCGGTGGCAAGAGCCCCAACATCGTCTTCGCCGACGCCGACCTGGATCGCTTCGCCCGCGAATCGCCGTACGCCGTGTTCGACAACGCCGGCCAGGATTGCTGCGCCCGGAGCCGGATCTTCGTCGAGCGCTCGGTCCACGAGCAGGTGGTCGAGGCCTTCGTCGCTGCCACCCGGTCGGTCGTCGTGGGCGACCCATCGGATGACAAGACGCAGATCGGCTCACTGGTCTCGATGAAGCAGCGCGACCGGGTGCTCGATTACGTCGCCCTCGGGCGCGAGGAAGGCGCGGAGCTGATCCTGGGCGGTGAAGCGCCAACCGGTGATGCCTTCGATCGTGGCGCGTTCCTGATGCCGGCCGTCTTCGATGCCTGCCGCACGGACATGCGCATCGTGCGCGAGGAGATCTTCGGCCCGGTCGTGGCCATCATCCCGTTCGATGACGAGGCCGATGCCATCCGCCAGGCCAACGACACGCCGTACGGCCTCGCGGGCTCGATCTGGAGCCGTGACATCGGCAAGGCGTTGCGCGTCGCCAAGGCCGTCAAGGTCGGCGTCCTGTCGGTCAATTCGAACTACGGGATCCACACCGAGGCGCCCTTCGGCGGCTACAAGATGTCCGGCACGGGCCGCGAGCTCGGCATGCACGCCATGGATCTCTACACCGAGATCAAGAACGTCTTCGTCGACCTCTCCTGAGGCCGACGTGAGCGGGCGGCGGCGATGAGCCCGGTGACGGCAGGGACCAACGGCGGCGTCACGTGGCGCGTCGAATTGGAGCGCGAGTGGCTGCTTCCGGGCCAGGCGACCGACGGCAGCGTGACCGTCACGCCAAACAAGGACATGGAGATCCGCGGCTGCGTCGCGGCCCTCATCGCGACCGAACAGTGGCAGACGACGGAAACGGACGGCAAGCGGACGCGCACCGTCACGCACACCGAGGAACTGCAACGGTTGCCGGTGGTGCTGAGCGGGCCGACGACCCTCGTCGGAGGCGTGGAGCGGACGTTCCCGCTCCAGGTCCCCGTTCCGCCGCTCGGCCCGGCGACGTTCGAGGGCACAGTCATCCGGCTGACGTGGGAGCTCGAGATCAAGCTCGATCGCTACGGCCTGGATCCGGCCTGGTATGTCCCGATCGGCGTCCTCCAGCCGACGGCCCTGCTCAAGGCAGGCGTGGTGCAGGTCGGCGAATTCGGGCTCTATGAAACAGCCGACGTCGCGGACAACCGGCTGGACGGGAGCGTGACCCTCCGGCCGATGCCCCTCTGTGTGGGTGAGGTGTTCGAGGGCAGCGTCGAGACGGGCGGTATCCGGCCGAGCAAGTTGCGTGCGATCCGCCTCGAACTCATCGTGACGGCCAAGGCAACGGTCAGCAGCGGGCTCGAGGAGAAGATCCTCGTATGGGGCTACGCCTATCCACCGGACACGACGAGCCCCATCCAGATCACCGGTCGACTCCCGACCACGTGTGTGCCCACAATCGAACTTCCGCACGGCCGAGCCGATGCGACGTTCGAGGTGATCTTCGATCGGGCCTTTGACGTCGACTACAACCTCGTGCGCGACGTCACCGTCGCCTCTACGACGGAGATGTGACGGCGATGCGCCGTCAGCGGCGAGACCGACTCGGTGCTGGCACACACCGGTAGGAAGTACTACCGGTCGACAGGACCCCGTGGACGGGCGACAATCCGGCTTCAGACGGGAAGCGTTGATGCGCGGTCCACAGATGCCGGTCGCCGATCGGATCGCGCGGAGCAGTGGCGAGCCCGATCCCGTGCGTCTGCAACGGCTCGGGGGATCTAGCGCATGCCGGTGGTCGCACTGACCGCACTCGCCTTCGCCCATCTGTTCGACCTGACGTCGTTCCTGGTCATGACCGGACGGCACGGGATGCAGGCCGAGGCGAACCCGGTCGTCGTGGCCATCGTCCAGGACTTCGGATTGCCGGGGGTGACGCTGGCCAAGATCGCCAGCGTCGTGATCCTGGCCCTGGCGGTCTTCGCACTCTCCAAGCGCCGACGCAACGTGGCGATGGTCGTGCTGATGCTCGGCATCTGTGCCGGCGTCCTCGGCGGCATCTCCAACATCGCCTCGACGTAGCCTCCGGGCGCGGCTAGCCCGTCGGCGCAACGAACTCCTGATCGACTAACTGGCTTCCGGCTCGGCGGCGGCCTCGGCGAGATGGGCCAGGTCCGGCCGGACCTGGCGGACCCAATCGCGCAGCGCCCATGTCGAGGTGTTGAAGGCGATGCCTGACCACGGGATGGCGTCAGGGGCGAAGGCGGTGATCTCGAGCGCCTCCGGGCCTGTGCGCGACTCGCCGCCGAGGATGCGCGCCTCGTATGCGACGACGACGATGGCTGCCGGTGGTCGGGTGTAGATGCCGACGATGCGCGTCGTCTCGACCTTCAGGCCGGTCTCCTCGAGGGTCTCGCGCACCGCGCCCTCTTCGGCCGTTTCGTCGATCTCCAGGAAGCCGCCCGGCTGTGCCCAAGCGCCAAGCCCAGGCCCGATGCCGCGCCGCAGGAGGATGACCTCGCCGGATTCGGTCACCGGGATGGTGGTCACGACGAGGCGCGGATTGACATATGCGATGTACCCGCACTCATCGCACGACAGCCGCTCACGTTCCTCGCCCTCGACGGCACCGAAGTGGAGCGGCGCGCCGCATCGCGTGCAGAAGAGCAGCGTGGCGGACAGCCAGGCCGGCACGCCACCGCGCGGCTTCACCCTTGGACGACGAGCCACGTCGCGAACCCGAGAAGCACCAGGCTGGCAACCAGCACGGCGACCCACACGAAGCGGAAAAGGCCACGGCCGCGATCGACCGGTAGCCACGCCCAGGCCGAACGCCAGATCCGAACGATGGCATCGAGCGTCACCACGGTCAGCACGGCCGCTCCGACGATGACCGGGAAACGGACGACGGGGTCGGCCAGATTCGCGCCGAGTTCCAGCGCCGAGATGGCGATGACGCCGCAGACGAGGACGACGATCGAGAAGTAGATGAAGGAGTCCTGGAGCGGCGTCGGGCGGGTCTCGGGCACGCGACTCGGGACCAGCGGGCGGCCATTTCGGTCACGAGCGACGGGCCGCTCCTGGCGGTCGAGCAGCGGTCCGCCCTGGAGCGTGTCGTGGTCCATCCGGCTCGCCGGCGTCAGCCGGCCTGGTTGGTCGGGTCCTGCTCGACCTTGCGTGTCTGAGCAGCGCGGAATGCCTCCACCTTGGCTGCGATGGCCGGATCGGAGGTGGCCAGGATCTGGGCGGCGAGGATGGCCGCGTTCCGGGCGTTGCCGACACCGACCGTCGCGACCGGCACGCCGGGCGGCATCTGGACGGTGGCGAGGAGCGCATCCAGGCCATCAGCCACGCCACCCGGCATCGGCAAGCCGATGACCGGCCACGCGGTCCGCGCCGCCACGGCACCCGCAAGATGCGCCGCCAGGCCCGCCGCACAGACGAAGACGCGGGCTCCGCGTGCCGACGCCTCGGTGATGTAGCGATCGAGGAGCGCCGGTGCCCGGTGCGCGGAGATGACGTGGACTTCGCGTGGGACGCCCAACTCCTCGAGCAGCGCGGCGCCTTCCTCCAGCGTCGGCAAGTCGGAGCGCGAGCCACAGATCATGGCCACGAACGGGCGGGGCGAGTCGGTCATCGGTCGATGCTACACGGCACCGGGTCGGAGGTCCGGAGTCACGTGCCGGTGTCGGGAGCCACGTGCCGGCGTCCGGAGTCCCGAGCCCGGAGTCCGGTAGCATCGGGCGCACATGCGTGACCCCATGAAGAAGACGCCACTGATCATCGATGTCGACACCGGCATCGATGACTCGCTGGCCCTCCTCTACGCCTGCGCCTCGCCCGAGGCGGAGATCGTGGCGGTCACGTGCGTGTCGGGCAACGTCCACGCCGAGCAGGTCGCCATCAACACGCTGGCAGTGCTGGCGCTGGCCGGGCGCGAGGACATCGAGGTCGCGATGGGTCGGACGGTGCCGCTGGCGCGCGATCTCCACACCGCCACCGAGACCCACGGACCGCGGGGCCTCGGGTATGCCGATCTGCCCCACCCGACCACACCCTTGTCGCCGCGTCACGCGACGGACGTCATCGTCCAGGAGGCGCGGAACCGGCCGGGCGAGCTGACGCTGGTGACGCTCGGTCCGCTCACGAACGTTGCCATGGCGCTTCTCCTGGAACCGGACCTGCCGCGCCTCCTGCGCCGCGTGGTGATGATGGCCGGCTCGTATCGCTCGGCAGGGAACACGGCACCGACCACGGAGTGGAACGTGGCGGTCGACCCGGAAGCGATGCAGATCGCCATCCGTGGCTTCGGGGCGCCGGGCAACGCGACCCGACCGACGGCGCTCGGCCTGGACGTGACGGAGCGCGCCAAGCTGACACCGGATCACCTCGAACATCTGGCGCGGCGCGCGGGTTGCCGCAGCGACGGATCGATGGACGGTGGCGGCACCAACAAGGTCGTCCGCTTCCTCGGCGACGCCCTGCGTTTCTACATGGAGTTCCACAGCCGATACGACGGCTTCTACGGCGCTTACATCCACGATGCGCTGGCCATGGCCGCCGCGCTCGACCCTCAGCTTGTGCGAACGGAGGCCGTCACCGTCGAGGTCGAACTGGGCGGCACGCTGACGACCGGCGAGACCGTCACGGACTGGCGGCGCACCTGGCACCGTGCCCCGAACGTCGATGTCGCCGTTGAGGCCGACATCGCCACGTTCCTGCTCCGGTTCCAGGATCGTGTCGGGAAGCTCGCCGCGCACCGCTCGACCGTGGCAAGCTGAGCGCGACACCAAGAGAGCGACCGGCGCCGGCCAAAGGGAGAGACCGATGCAGTGGGTTTCCAGGCAGTTCACGACGCGGGTGATCGTGCTCATCCCGATCGCCATCGCCATCAACATCGTCCTCGGCTATACCGTGCAGACGGTCCTCAAACTGCCCATCTACCTCGATTCGATCGGCACCATCCTGGTCGGTGTGCTCGCCGGGCCGCTCGCCGGCGCGTTCACGGGGGCGGCCTCGAACCTGATCTGGCAGTACG
>PNAP01000046.1 GCA_003169735.1 Chloroflexota bacterium
CCACGCTGTGGGTGTCGCGCGGCTGCGGCGGGGAGGGTAGCGCGGCGCCGCCTCGCCGGGCGTGTCACGCGGCGGCCTGACACGGGCCGGCTTGTAACCTGGTCAGATGCGAATCCGGGTAGCGTTCGGCAGGCCGCACGGCGATCGATGACCGCAGCCGCACCCTGCTGAGCCGCAGGTTAGCCGAAAGCGGCTAACAGCGAGCCGAATCCTGCCACGAACCCGGTCGTCGCGGGCGTTGGCGGTGGCCGGACCCATCCTTACGCTACCCGGGTTGGCATTTGGCGATATTCGTGGACAGGCGAGGAGATGACTGTGGCCGATGATCGATGGAACGCAGCGACCGATGCGCTGCTCGCCCGCACGAGCGAGCTCGCGGCCGACTACCTGCGCAGCTTGCCCGACCGCCCGGTCCGCGAGCGCGCGACCTTGGCCGAGCTGCGCGCCGGGCTCGGTGGCGAACTGCCCGACCGCGGCGAACCGGACATGGACCTGATCGAGACCCTCGCGCAACTCGGTGATGCGGGCGCCGTTGCCCAGTCGGGGCCGCGCTTCTTCGGCTTCGTCATCGGCGGCTCACTGCCCATCACCGTCGCCGCCGATTGGCTGGTCTCGGCGTGGGACCAGAACTCGGGCCTCTACGTCATCTCGCCCGCCATCTCGGTCGCCGAGGAGACGGCGGCCCGCTGGTTGCTCGACCTCTTCGGTCTCCCAGTGACGGCCAGCGTCGGCTTCACGACCGGCTGCCAGATGGCCCACTTCACGGCGCTCGCCGCAGCTCGGCGGGCGGTCCTTCTGCGAGCCGGCTGGGACGTCGACGCGGACGGCCTGCAGGGTGCTCCCACCATCCGGGTCATCGTGGGCGACGAGGTCCACGTCACAGGCCCCATCGCGCTCCAGATGCTCGGTCTCGGCAGCCGGCGGATGGACCGCGTGGCGGTCGATGGGCAGGGCCGGATGCGCGCGGACGCGCTACGCGCGGTGCTCGACGAAGGAGCCGGCGACGGCCCGACCATCGTGTGCGCCCAGCTGGGCAACGTGAACTCCGGCGCCTTCGATCCCATCGATGCTATCGCCGATGTCGTCGCGGAGTATCCCGGGACGTGGCTGCATGTCGATGGTGCGTTCGGGCTGTGGGCGGCGGCGGCACCCGATCTCCGGCACCTGACGAAGGGCATGGAGCGCGCCGGTTCGTGGTCCACCGATGCCCACAAGTGGCTCAACGTGCCGTATGACGCGGGCATCGTCATCGTCAGCGACTCGGAGGCCCATCGCGCTTCGATGATGCTCCAGGCCGCGTACCTCGTGGCGGCCACGAAAGGGGAGCGCGACAACTCCGATTGGGTCGCGGAGTTCTCCCGCCGCGGCCGGGGCTTTCCGGTTTATGCGGCACTGCGCTCGCTGGGCCGGAACGGTGTGGTCGAGATGATCGATCGATGTTGCGCCCTCGCCCGACGCATGGCGGACGGCCTCGCGAAGGCCGATGGGGTCGAGATCCTCAACGAGGTCGTCCTGAACCAGGTCCTCGTGCGCTTCAGCGATGACGACGCCATCACGCGCGACGTGATCCGACGCGTCCAGGAGGACGGCACGTGCTGGCTCGGCGGCAGCACCTGGCACGGCAAGGCCGTCATGCGCATCTCCGTCTCGAACTGGTCGACTCGGGAGCACGATGCCGACATGTCGGTCGAGGCGATCCTCCGCTGTCACGCCGCAGCGACGGCGCGATGATCCCGGGATCGCTCTCACGTCGATGCTCGAGCTCGGATGATCTGGCCATCGCTCTCCCCTCCGAGTCCGGTTTATGCATACTCGTGACGCCAGCCGCGACGGACGCACCCGGCGATGGCTAGGACCACCACGGCGGCGCCGGGTCCATCACCGTCGGCACGGCCTGACGAGATCTCGCCGGACGTGCCGAGCGTGCCTCACGCGGTAGGGCATACTCGGCCGAACGCGAGCGGCGCGGCTCACCACTCCGCGCGGTCCGAGCACGAGGGGAACCATCCGATGACATCGCGGCGCCTGCTCCTCGGCCTCTTCGTCTCGACCGCGTTACTGGCTTCCACGGTCGCCTCGGCGCTGGCTGTTGGTTCGGCCGGGACCGGCCCGATCCATCCGTCCGGCTTTGACACGCGCTGGGGCTGGGTCACCGTTCGCAGCTCGGCCGCATCGTATACGCCGGCGGCGCGCGATCAGGGCAACTCGCTCGGCGGGACGAACACGGTCCAGAACTTCGGCGCCGGGCATTTCATCGTCCATATGGCCGGCATCGGCGAGACCGGCGGCAACGCCCAGATCAGTACGCTCGGATCCGATCGCTTCTGCGGGCTCGGCCAGTGGGGCGAGCAAGGTGCCAACGAGAACATCAGCGTCTATTGCTACTCCGCGTCGGGGCTGCCGTCGAAGGCCAAGTTCACCGTCACGTTCATCAACTCCGAGTCGCAGACAGGGGTGATGGCTTATCTCGTCGCCGATCAGCCGACGACGCCTGACTACACACCGTACGTGGTCACCAGCCGAAATACCACCGGTGGGACCAATACCATCCACCGTTCCTCGACGGGCACGTACGTGGTGACCCTGCCGGGCTTGGCGAGTGCCCACGGGAATGTCCAGGTGACGGCGACGCCGAACGCGGCAGCAGGCCGCGTAGCCCCTGCCGGCGCTCCCCTCGGTGCGACCGTGTGCGACGTCGCCGCGTGGTACCCGAACGGCTTGGATGAGAGCGCCTCTGTGCTCTGCTTCGACATCTCGGGCAGCCTCGCTGATGCCGAATTCAGCTTCATCTTCACGAACGGCCAGGGACTCAAAGGACCGGGCGTCACGAAGGTCGTGTATCTCTGGGCGAACCATCCCGGGAAGGCGTCATATGTGCCCAAGGCGGCCTACCGGTACTCCGACCCCAGCGGGAGCGAGCGCGTCACCCGTCAGGGCACCGGTCGGTACACGGCCATCCTCTCGGCGATGCCGAAGGGAGGCGCGGCCAAGGTGACGGCGTATGGCAGCACGTCGACGCGCTGCAGCATCGCCAGCGTCCGGACGTCCGGCACGCCACAGCAGGTCGGCGTCGCTTGCTACGACTCCAGCGGCGCCCCGACAGACTCGAAGTTCTCGCTCAGTTACGAACGCTGAACGGTGAGGGCTGAGCGAACTCCGCTGATCGGCAGGGCGCGCACGGTCGCGTTCTTGGCCCTCCTCCTCGTTGCCGCGGCGTGCGGTAGCAGCAACGGCAGCCCGAACCCGTCGAATGGCCACACGACCGCCATCTGCTCGCTCGTCACGGCCGACGAGATGAGCTCGCTGCTTTCCGCTACGGCCGCGATGAACGCAGGCCAGAGCGACGACACGAAATGCAACTTCACGCTGACGAACGGCACGGCTGCGGCAGGCATCGCCGAGATCCGATACGACGTCAACCCGCTCACCCTGGACGAGTCGATCTACCCGGGCGGCGACGCTGAGACGGTCGACGGGAAGAGCGGTTACTGGTCGAACGATGTGGGCTGTCTGTGGGTGGACCTCGGCACGCAGCGCCTGGTCGTGCAGCTGGTGCTCGACTCGACCAACGCGACCGAGGCGCTTGCCCAGCAGGTCATGGAGAAGGCGCTCAGCCGTATGTAGCTCCGATCCACGCCCCCCTCGGCGCCCGAGGCGCACGAGTGATGGCGGTCAACTGACGGCCGGAGTCGACCTGAGCAGGTCGGTGAGGCCGGCCTCGTAAAGGGGCCGCCACTGCCGCACGGGAAATGGGAGGGTGAGCACCGGCGTCTCAAGCCGGTCGGCCGCCACCAGAGCTCGCCGCACCAACGGGTCGATGTCGCGCTTGATCACGACGACCTGCTCCGGCAGCGTGTCGCGGATCGTTTGTGCCAGACGCCCGATACCGGCATCGATGATGCGTTGGCGCTCGGCGCCCGCCATGCGGTTGACGGGCTCGTCGGCCAGATCGACCAGCCAGCATCCGCGGTCCTGGAAGAACCGGAGGAATGCCTCGCCGGACGGGACGGACTCCTCGCCGAGGGCGGCGACGAACGCCGCACGCGTCGCTCGGTACAGGTTGGAGTTCGCATGATAGAAGTGCGTTCCCTGGGCAGGGGAGGACTCGCCGACGAACAGGATCGCCACCCTCAATGGTCGATATCGATCACGCAGTTCGGAGGTCCCCGTGGCATCGTCGGCTCCGGCGTGACTCGTGCCATACGTGCTCGGGCGCTCACTGAGGCGACGGGCTGACGCGCCTTCTTCGAGCTCGTCGACGTCGAACTCGTACGGGATCCCGGCGTCGTGGATGCGGTCGAGCATCTCGTAGAGCGACACATCGGCGTCGCGCGCCGCTTTCCAGGCGGTCGCGCGCCCGGCGGCATAGTCGCGCAGCGCCCTCTCCGTCCGAGCCCGCCCGACGCCTTCGACCAGGATCCGTCGCGCCACCTCGGTCCGATCCACGTGTTCCGCTCGCGCGAGATCGTCCAATGACTCGACCAGCGCTCGCTCGATCCGCAGGTTCAGTTGTTGTCGGTCGATCATGGCTTCCTTCCTTCGATCCATCGGATCAGCGCTTCCACGTCCTCGTACCTCATCGCGACCAACCGGCCGAAGCGGATGATCCGGTCGCGTCGCAGGCCGGCGTCCGCGGTCCCGGCGATGAGCAGCCGGACGGGACTCCAGGTCTCCAGACCCATCGACCGAGCGAGACGCGTGGCTCGACGCTCGAAGATGACGACGGGTAACCGACGGGCCTGGGCGGCGGCGAGGACCTCCGATTCGCCGATGTCGAGACCACCGGCCTCGGCTCCCAGCCGCTGGGCCACGGCGCGTTCCCGGTCAGAGATCGTCGTCCTGTGCAGTGCTCCATCCCGCAGGGCCTCCGCGATCGTCATGGCGTCCGGATGGTCGTATGCCAGTCCGGCACGGGCCGTCTCGCGCTCGACCTCCGCCGTCACCAACGGTTGATGGCCGCTCCCCGCGAAGACGTCGAGTGCGTCCAGCTTGGCGAGGTAGATCAGTGGGCTCGCATCGACCAGCACAGCGTACATGATAGCATCAGATAACATCATGCTATCTCACACCGCAGGCCCGGTGGGCGAGGGTTCGGCGGTCCGCCATGCGGGAGTAACATGTCGCCATGCTAAGCGTGAAGGTCAGCAGTAAGCATCAAGTTTCGTTGCCTAGCGTGGCCCGGAAGCGCTTGGGCATCGAGCCCGGAGACCGCCTCAGCGTCGAGGTCGTGGATGACGCCCTGGTCCTTCGGATCCGACCGGATCGGCCATCGGCGCGGCTGCGCGGATTGGGCGCGGAGACGTGGCAGGGTGCCGATCCCGTTGCCCATGTTCGGAGCCTTCGCGACGAGGCCGACGACGCAGGATGACCACTCGTCTGCTTGGCGGCCATGATCGGGTCGGTATCGACAGCAACGTGCTCATCTACCTGTTCGAGGGGAGTGGACCGCAGGCGGATGTCGCCGGCGCCGTTCTTGACGCGATCGGCGGCGGCGAGGTCGAAGGGGTCCTGGCGACCCTGGCCATCTCGGAGGTCGGGACCGGACCGGCGCGTCATGGGGATGACGCCATGGTGCAGCGCTACGCCGACGAGCTCGCGTCGCTCGAGAATGTCCGCCTCGTTCCACTTGACCGAGACGTGGCGGTGGAGGCGGCGTTGATGCGCGGCGCGGGCCCACTCTCGCTGGCCGACGCTATCCATCTCGCGTCGGCGAAGGTCGCAGGAGCGACCGTGTTCGTGACGAACGATCGCCGGATCACGTCGGTGCCCGGTCTCGAGGTCCGGTACCTCGACGAGCTCGCGATCCCTTGAGCCCGACTCGGCGGGTCCCGAGTCGCCGTGCGACGCTCCTGGTCCTGGCATCCGGTGTCGTGATCGCCGTCATGGGCGCCGCGTGCAATGCCCCCGGTACGCTTCCGTCGTCCGCGCCTTCGTCGACGCCCGCGCCAACGCGTTCGCAGGCATCGTCCGCGCATGTCTGGTGGATCGTCATGGAGAACGATGAGTACGGGAGCATCGTCGGGAACCCATCGGCGCCGTTCATCGACCAGCTCGCCGCCACGTACAGCCTGGCGACCGACTACTACGCGACGACCCATCCGTCCGAGCCGAACTACGTGGCGATGGTCTCGGGCAGCACGTTCGGCATCACCGATGACGGGATCCATGATCTTGACGGCCCGAGCATCTTCAGCCAGCTGGCGACGGCCGGCCTTGGCTGGCGCGCATACGAGCAGAACGTACCCGGCGGCTGCTTCACCGGCGCCTCAGCCGATGCTGCCGGTCGACTCGATGGGCTCGGTGCGTCAGGCAGCTACGTGCGCAAGCACGATCCGGCGATCATGTTCACGAGCGTGTCGGGCGATCCCGGCCAGTGCGCGCAGATCCAGCCGCTCGCCGCGTTCGACCCTGGCGCGGCACCGTTCGAGTTCATCACCCCGAACCTGACCAATGACATGCACGACGGCACGGTCGCCCAGGGAAACGCGTTCCTGGCCGCCTTCGTGCCCGCGATCACCGGCAGTGCTGCGTTCGCCGCCGGTGGCACGCTCGTCATCACGTTTGATGAGGGAACCACGAACGACGGGAGCCTGGGCGACAACGGCGGCCAAATCGCCACGCTGATCGTCCAGAAGAGCATCGCGCCGGGTTCACGCATCGCGGACTACGCGGACCATTTCAGCCTGCTCCGCTCGGCCGAGGACCTGCTCGGTCTGCCCTGCCTCGCCGCCGCGTGCGACCGTTCGCCGCTGTGACGAGCGCTAGAGCGAGCGTTCCCAGTGGTCGTATTGCCGGTCCACGACCATGCCGGCGCCTTCGTAGAGGCGCGTCGCGCCGGTCAGATTCTCCGCGTCGACGCCGAGCATCACGTGCCGCTGGCCTCGCCGATGGAACGTGCGGAACGACTCGATCAGCAGCGCTCGGCCGAGCCCCTTGCCGCGCGCTTCGCGCAGCACGCCCAAGGTGCTGACCCATGCCTCGCCATCTTCGTCGGTGTTCAGCGCGGCGCCGACGATTTGGTCGCCCGACCAGGCGAGCAACCACAGCTCGGGGTCAAAGAACCGCAGGCCCATCCGCGCAACGCGCCACTCTTCGAACGGCAGCGGAGACGAGCCCCAGTGGTCGCGGAACGCCGTCGTGACGGTGGTGTGGACGGCCAGGTCGTCGACGCCCGGCCGCATCGTCCGGACCTCGATGCCCGCAGGCCACTCGGGCGCGGCTGGCTCCTCGTCGCCGAGCATGGTGCTCATCCGCCAGAAGCTGCGCGTCACCGCGTAGCCGCGCGTCTCCAGGAACCGGCCGAATTCGCGCTGCGCGTGGTTCGACCATTGGACGGCCACCCGCGGGATATGCTCGTCCGAGGTGTCGATGATCTCGTGGACGCGCGCCTCGGCGAGGTCGAACACGAGCGTGCCGATGCCGCGGCCGCGGTGGTCGGGATGGATCCAGCCGGCCCCCTCTGGCGGGATGTTCGGCCGACGCGACAAGGCCATGTATGCGGCTGCTTGCCCGTCCGACGTTTCGACCAGCCAGGCGTCTTGAGCGGGATCGAAGCGTGCCGACGCCCATTCCAAGTCGAACGTGGCGGGCGTGAAGTCGATGGCACCCGTGTCGTGCAGGTCGGCGGCAGCCGTCATGGCGGCGATGGCGGGCAGGTCGTCGCGGGTAGGGTGACGGACGGTGTAGCCGGCGGGGATGTTCGGCCGCGACTCAGGGCTCATGAGCCCACGAGCGATCACGGGGTTGCGACCGGGACACCGTGGAGATGCATCGTCTGGTCGAACGTGTAGAGCGGAAGGGCGCCCGACCAGCGAGCGGTCGCCGCGATCAGGGCGTCGGGGAGGGGAGCGCCGGGCAGCGATCGGGCGCGAACCAGGGCCTCGAGTGCGACTGCATTGGGCAGACCCAGGACCGACACGTTCTCACGAGTCAGAAGGGAGACGAGCACGTCGATCACGTCGACGCGGGGAACGCCGTACTGCGTTCGAAGGACATGCGCCGTCTCGATGAGCGCCACGAGCGGGAATCCGATATCCGTCGATTCATCGATCACGGCGGTCGCCCGCTTAGCCTGGTCCTCCGGCGACCCCACGAGGTATCGCACGACCACCGACGTGTCGACGGCAATCACGTTTCGTGACGATCAGGGTCGGGAGTCGAGCTCGCAGCGTCCCGGAGCGTCGCCCAGTCCTCATCGTTCGGACGCCGGGTGATCTTGTCGCGAAGCGCCCCGGAAAGGGATCGACGGTGCGGACCCGGCACGAACTCCAGAACAAGGCGCCCATCCTCGACTCGTTGGATCGCCTCATCCCCGGCGTACACCCCGAGCTCCTCGCGGATTGCCTTCTCGATGGTGACCTGTCCGCGCTCTCCTACTCGACTCGACAGTATCCTATCTCCGAGTGTGAGTCGTATTTGGCATGCTGAGTATGCATGACCGGATCCGTGTGGTCAAGCGCGAGCTCGGGCCTTTAGGGCGAAACCGAGCATCGATCAACGGTGTCGGCGAGCTTCAAGACCCAACAAAAATGGCCTTCGCCCCTTCCGTACCGCGTGCACGGATGCCGGGAACGGAAGTAGATCGATAACGCGGTCGAGTCGACGCAGCACATCGGGTTTGTGCCTCCGCGCGGGTCGCCCTACCGCCTGCATGGATAACCAGGGTCACAAGCAGACGACTCAGGCACCTTGACTGTCGCTTTGTCCTGTCGGCACCCATGCAGCCGGTATCGAAGATCTCAAGCTCAAGTTGTGACATGCTCGGCCGAGACGCCAGCGACCGTGACGCCTTTTGGATCGCCGAGATCAAACATGTCGAGACGGCGCGTGGATGAGGTTCGCCTACCTGATGTCACTTCGTCGTCGATCCTGTCGTTCGGCCATCTCGACGACGGCAATCTCGTGTTTGTGGGCACCACGATCGCCCCAGATGACGATGAGGTGTGAGGCTTGGCCGATCATCGACCCGGCGAGGTGCATGAGAGAGTGACCCGCGGCGATCTTGCCGGTGCGACCAGCGTCATTGACCCAGTCGAGCGCCAATGTTCGTTCGTGGCGGCCGGCCAGGAGCTCACCCTCCACGAACCGCACGGCGTCACTGGACGTCGGGAATCGACCCAACTCCTTGTTCGATGGCAGCAGTCGGACTCGGTAGGCGGTCGCACCATCGATGCCCAACTCATAGCCGTCGACCAAGAGACGGGCATAGCGTCCGCGTTGCCATCGCGGCTTGCTCGGGACGGCGTTCTTTGGCATGTCGTTCGCGCCTATCCGGCGCGGCATACGAATTCTGATCCGATGTCAGATGAGCATCCCGGCGAAATCGGTGAGCCGGTGACCCGCAGCGATCTTGCCGGTGCGACCGCCGTCATCGCACCAGTCAAGGGCGAGCGTCCGCTCGTCACGACCGGCAGCGAGTTCTCGCTCGACCATTCGAGCGGCTTCAGCGGCGGTCGCAAAGCGGCCGACCTCTTTGTTCGATGGAAGCAGTCGGACGCGATACGCCGTGGCACCATCGATCTCGAGTGTGAAGCCGTTCGAGAAGGAACTGCGCCGTTGCTCGGAGCGAGGTGGCGCGAGGGTCTCAGCCCGATTCGAAGTCATGGCGTTCGCGCTTCGTGGCGCGCCGTGCGGAGATGATACGGATGGTAGACCCCACGTCGACCGATGTCACGACCAGGAGATTGCCCCACTTCGACCAACCGATGGTCCGGTGGCGCTGTTCGTCGATCGAGTGGGCGTCGTCGGCGTCCAGACGCGCGAGCGTGGTGTAGAACAGAGTGGCTGCTTCTGTGAACTCGATCCGATGGCGGCGGAAGTTCTCCTCGGCTTTGAAGGGGTCCCACGTGACGCGACGCATCCCCGCACTCTGGTCAGCGTGACTTCACTGGGACTTATCGCGGACAGCACGCCGATAGAGTTGACCGACGCCCAGCGGGCGGCGGTCGAGTGGGGCGATGGGCCGCTCATGGTCCTCGCCGGGGCGGGCACGGGCAAGACGACGGTCGTGGTCGAGCGGGTGCGCCACCTTCTGGACACGGACCCGACACTTCAGCCCGAGAACATCCTGGTCCTGACCTACAACGTCCGCGCGGCCGGCGAGCTGGTCGAGCGGTTCGAGCGCACGCTGGGCATCGAGAAGGCAGGCCGGCTCAACGTCCACAACTTCCACTCGTTCGGGCATCGGCTGTTGCGCGACCATCGCGGGGAGCTAGGCCTCAGCGCGAACGCGGATCTGCTCGACCAGGTTGGGCAGCGCCTGCTGCTCCGCTCCCTCCGGCCGCAGCTCAAGGACTTCCTGTACCACAAGGTCGGGCGATACCCCAACGCCGTGGACCGCTTCGCGGACGTGATCTCCCGCGCCAAGGACGAGCTCGTCACACCGGCCGACTATCGCCGCTTCGCCGATGCCAAGCGGACCGCCTTCCAGATGCGCTACGGCGTCGAGGCGTACGGCGAGGCGATCGAGGATCTCCGCATCCGCCTCGCCGAGGACGACATGCGCGGCGTCAACGAGGCACGGTCGGAGGCCGAGAAGGGCGCCGATCGAGCCGCCCGCCGCCAGGCCTCGGGCATTAACTACGCGGTCGGCTGGGGGACACTCGATCCGGACCAGCAAGCCGTCGCGACCGGCCTCAAGTCGACCTTCCTCCGCGACGCGGAAGCCTTCGAGGTCCTCCGCCTCCACGAGGAGGCCGACGTCTACGAGCTCTACCAGCAGGAGCTCGAGCGGCGTGGCCAGGTCGATTTCGGCGAGCAGCTCAGCCGCACCATCCGCCTGCTCCAGGACTACCCGAACATCCTGCTCCGCTACCAGACCCAGTTCCGGCACGTCCTCGTGGACGAGTTCCAGGACGCCAACATGGCTCAGATCCTGCTGCTGGAACTCATCGGCCGCGGGCCGGACAAGCCCGACAACGTCGTCGTGGTGGGCGATGACGACCAGTCGATCTA
>PNAP01000017.1 GCA_003169735.1 Chloroflexota bacterium
GGTCTCGCTGTAGCGCCGGATGAGGACCTCGTCGCGCGCCTCAAGGAAGAAGACCTGCGGGTGGATGCCGCGGCCTTCCAGCGCGCCCATCGCCGCCCCGAAGGCGAGCGGCGCGTCGCCGGTCCGGACGTCGAGCATCAGCGCGATGTATTCGAAGCGCGCTGGGTCGCCGGCCACCAGCTCGGCCAGGTCGCGCAGCAGTTCGGAGGGCAGGTTGTCGACGACCTGGTAGCCGAGATCCTCGAAGAGCTTGCTGGTGGCCGTCTTGCCGGCGCCCGAGAGGCCGGTGATGATCGCCACGTGCGGCCGCGTCGGACCGGAAGCCGCGGGCTCATCTGCGGCGACGTCAGGCATCGTTCATGCTCGAGGCATCCGTCTTCGGCGACGAGTTGCGCAGCAGGAAGATGGTCACCTCGAACAGGAGATACATCACCGCGCTCATCACCGTCGGACTGTACGGGTCGCCGCCGGGCGTGATGACGACCGCGAAGATGACGATGCCGAGCAAGACGTAGCGGCGGCTGGCGCGCAGCTTCTCGACGTTCAGGATANNATACCCATCTTGGAGAGCATCACCAGCACGATCGGGAATTCCATGACGCCTCCGAAGACGAGGAAGACCGTCGTCACGAACCCGAAATAGGCTTCGGCCGTGGTGTCCGGGTCAAGCACCCCGGGGATCTGGAAGCTGAGCAGGAAAGCGATGGCGAACGGCAGCGTGAAGTAGGCGACGCCGGTCCCCGCCAGGAAAAAGACGACGGTGAGAGGCAACCACGGCAGCGCTGCCCGTCGTTCGCGTGTCGTCAGTCCTGGCGATACGAACGCCCACAACTGGTAGAGGATGATCGGGAGGCTGAGCAGGATGCCGACCACCAGGGCGATCTTGAAATAGACCATGAAACCGCCCGTCACGGTCAGGAAGATGACCCTGTGACTCGGCAGCGGGTCAAGCAGCAGGACGATCAGCTGCGGCGTGAAGAACCAGCCGATGGCCGTTCCGATGACCACCGCCAGGATGCTGATGAACAGGCGGCGGCGCAGTTCGGAGAGGTGCTCGACGAGAGTCATCACCTTCTCTTCGCCGGCCGGCGACCCGGGCGGGCTAGAGTTCGAGCCAAGTGCGCGCTCCGCAGCTGACGGGAGGATCGCGTCGGGCGTCAGGGTTCGGGACGCGCCACCACTGTCATCGACGAGGTCGGTCATCAGCGTGCGTCAGGGAGACACGGGCGGCGCGGGCCGGCCGACGCGGTCAGGACTGGTCGTCCGCCGGGTCGGAGGGAGTGCCACGCGGCGCATCGACAGTTGCGTCCTTCGGGGGCGCACTCGGTTTCGGCGTAAGGCTGGCGGCGTCCTGCAGGTCAGATGACGCCTTACGGAATTCGCGGATGGTCTTGCCCATCGCCGATCCGACCTCGGGCAGCTTGCCGGGGCCCACGACGAGCAGGAGGATGCCGAGGATCAGGAGCAGTTCGACCGGTCCGATGTTGGGGAGTCCCATGAGAGCGGCGCTGGCCTCCAAGCTGCGCTGACGATAGCCAGCGCATCCTACACCCTGAGCCGGGCCGCCCAGGACTCGGCGGCAGCGGCGATGGCGACCCCCGGATCAGCGGCGCCAAGCGCAGTCTCGGCGATGGCGCGCGAGATATTGACGAGCAGCCCGCCGCCGGGAGCCGCGCCGGCAAGGCCCTCGGTCGCGGGTCCCGCGGCGACGACGGCGGCCACGTCACCACCCTGCCGGCCGATGCCGGGGACGAGGAACGCCAGTTCCGGTGCCGCGGTCCGGATCAGTCCGAGTTCCTGCGGTGCCGTCGCGCCGACCACCAGGCCGACGTTGCCGCGCCCGCCCGCCCACGCGCGAGCGCGTCGTGCCACGTGCAGGAAGAGCGGCTCGGCCCCGGTCGCGGCGCGCGGACCATCGGGGTCACGCACGATGAGATGCTGGAACTCGCCCGCGCCGGGGTTGGATGTTCGGCACAGCACGTACACGAAGCGGTCCGTGCGGTCGAGTAACGGCGCGATGGCCTCCGACCCGAGGTATGGGCTGGCGGTCACGGCGTCGGCGCCGAGCCGGTCGAAGATGGCAGTGGCGTGCGCCTCCGATGTCGAGCCGATGTCGCCGCGCTTCGCATCGGCGATGAACGGCACGCCTTGTGGCACCGCCGCCCGGATGCGTTCGAGGGCGGCCATACCGTCGCTGCCCCACGCTTCGAAGAAGGCGAGGTTCGCCTTGACAGCGGCGACGTGTGGCCCGGCTGCCTCGATCAGCAGGCGAGCGAAAGCCTCGATCCCGCGCACGTCCGGCGAGAACCCATCCGGCAGCGCATCGGGATCCGGGTCGACGCCGAGACACAGCGCCGTTCGTGTCTTGGCCATGCGCTCCGCCAGGAGCCCGAGGTAGCGCCCGGCCGGAGCCGAGGCGTCGGTCACGCCGCGAGCCTCCCGGTCGCGCCGAGGCCTCCGGCAGCGGCGACGTCCTTGACCTCGAGCTGGAGCGACTCGAACCCACCGAACGTCCGGCTGGCCAGCCGGGCCACGATGTCGAGTGCCTGGTCTTCGTGGAGTTGCCCGGCCAGGTTCTCGGCACGCCCAAAGGCGATGCCGTCGAGCACCTCCCGCCCACGCCGGAAGGTCAGCTGGAGATGGCCACCACTCGCGGGGCGCACTCGCGACAGGACGAGGCCGCTGATGGCGATGAGCGGCGGCGGGTCGCCCGAGCCCTCCAGCGGAGCGAGTTCCCGCAGGAACGCGTAGTCGACCGCATCGGCTGTGACGACCAAGTCAATGGACAGTGCCGGGCGGGTATCAGCCGGTGGCAGCCCAGCCGCCAGGGATAGGAATCGCTCGCGGAACGCCGGGTAGTCCTCCGCGCGCATGCTGCACCCAGCCGCCGCCGCGTGCCCTCCGTGGCGCTCGAAGAGGTCACCGCACATCGCGAACGCGCCAGCGAGATCGAAACCGGCCGGGCTGCGGGCCGAACCGCGCCACGGATCAGCCGCCCGCGTGACGACGACCGCGGGACGAGCCCCGTCGTCGGCGAGCCGACCGGCGACGAGACCGATGATCCCGACCGGCCAATCACCGAGCACGACGATGGCCGGCGCGTCCGCCTCGGCCGCGGCCAGGACCCGGGCCTCGGCGAGGGCCGTCACGGTCAGCTCGCGGCGGGCCAGGTTGGCCGACTGCAACTCGGCGGCCAGCGTATCGGCCTCGGCGGCGTCGTCGGTCAGGAGGAGCGCGGCGGCAGCGGCCGCGTCGCCCATCCGGCTCATGGCGTTGAGCCGTGGCGCGATGGCAAAACCGATCGAATCACGGTCAAGCCGCTCGGGCGCGATACCCGCTTCGCGCAGCAGAGCAGCGAACGCCGGACGCGGTGCCGTCCGCAGCCGTGCCAGGCCGAGACGCACGATGGCGCGGTTCTCCCCCACGACCGGCACGACGTCGGCGAGTGACCCGACGGCGGCCAGGTCAGCCATATCGAGCGCGGCCGCAACGCCGCCGGGGCGGTCGCGCAGCACGAGCTGCGCGAGCTTGAAGGCGACGCCACTCCCCGCGAGGTCGCGATTCGGGTAGCTGCTCCCATCGAGATGCGGGTTGACGATGGCCACGGCATCCGGCAGGCGGGGCGGTGGCCGATGGTGGTCGGTGATCAGCACATCGATGCCGGCGTCCCCGGCGGCGGCGACCTCCGAGACGCTCGACGTGCCCGTATCGACCGTGACGATGAGGGTGCGGCCCTCGGAACGGGCACGTTCGACAGCGGCAAGCGATAGGCCGTGGCCCTCATCGAGCCGGTTGGGAACGTACGGCGCGACGTCCAGGCCGAGCGATCGCAGCGCTCGGACCAGGATGGCCAGGCCGGTCAGGCCATCGGCATCGAAATCGCCGAAGACCAGGACCCGCTCATCCGCCGCCCTCGCCCTACGAAGCCGCGCCAGGAACGCGTCTGCACCCGGTAGCAACGCCGGATCATGCAGCGACGCGATCGGATCGTCGAAGAGTGCCGCCAGAGACGCCGGATCGCGGTGCCCTCGGGCCACGAGGATCGACAGCAGCCGGCTGGCGAGCCCGCGTTCCCGGCCGGAAGCCGCCAGCTCGGGCGGCAGGTCACCTCCGTCGGGGAGGATCCAGCGATAACGAGGAGACGGTCCAGGCATCACCGACGATCCTGCCACGGGCCGCTCCACTGCGACTTATCCGGTCTGGGCAGCGATCTCGGCGGCCCGCCGACGATCATCCCACTGGTGCCAGTCAACGAGCAGGCAGCTGGCGTTGAAGATCGACGAGTAGGTCCCTGACGTGATGCCGATGAGCAGCGCGAGCACGAAGACACGGATGGCGTCGCCGCCGAAGAGCAGCAGCGCGCTCAGCGTGATGAGCACCGTCAGCGACGTGTTGATCGAGCGGCCCAGCGTCTGGAGGATGCTGTGGTTGACGATGGCCGAGAACGGCTCGCCCTTGTGGCGGATCCGGTTCTCTCGGATGCGGTCGAAGACGACGATGGTGTCGTGGACGCTGAATCCGATGACCGTCAGCATGGCCGTCACGAACAATGCATCGATCTGGAGCCCGAAGAACGTTCCCAGGATGGCGAAGGTACCAACGACGACGATGACGTCATGGACGAGCGCGATGATGGCCGTGGCGCCCATCCGGTAGTCGTGGAACCGGAAGGTGACCCAGAGAAGGATGCCGAAGGAGCCGGCGATGATCAGGAAACCGGCCTGGGTCGTGACTTCCTGACTGACGACCGGGCCGACGGACGACTGCTGGAGCACGCCGTCGATGGGTCCGTACTTGGCCTGCAGCGCGGTCGCCAACGCGCCCAGCTTGCCGTCGGTCGGGACGCCGGTGCTCGTGGTCGAGGAATTCGAGACGCACGAGGACGTCGGCACCGACGAGGCGCTTGGTGACGGGGATGCCGACGGGCTCGGGGACGGACTGGCGGCGGCCGATCCGCTTGGCGATGGCGAGGCCGATGCGCCCGGCGACGAACTCGCACCGGGCGATCCGCTGGCCGAGGGCGATGCTGATGCCGACGGGCTTGGCGACGGCTCCTCGCGCAGGCCGATCTCGATCGTGCGGATGAGCACGTACTGGCACTGGGTGCCGGTGGAGCCGGTCGAGCTGGTGATGGCGACCGTCGAATCCGGCAGCCCCTGTGCGATGAGGACGTCCTTCACGCCTGCCGGATCCGGCGTTGCATTCGCGAAGTGGACTTCCCAGATCGTGCCGCCGGTGAAGTCGATCGAGGGCTGCAGGCCGAGCTTGCCGCCCGGTACGAAGGTCAGCAGGATGAAGATGAAACCGGGGACGGTGATCGCGAGGCTGAAGAGATAGAACCACTTCCTCCGCCCGATGACGTCAAACACGGGCGTTGGCTTCCCTCGATCGTCCGCGCGTCGGTGCCGTGGCGATGGTGAACTCGTCGTCCTTCACGCCGTAGTAGTTCGCCTTCCGGAAACGTGGCTGGCGAACGACCCAGCGCAGCATCTCGCGGCTGAGCGTCACCGCTGTGAACATCGACATCAGCACACCGATGATCAGCACGAGTGCGAAGCCACGGATGGTCGAAGAGCCGAAGTAGTACAGGATGGTGGCGGTGATCAGGCTCGACACGTTCGAGTCGAGGATCGAGTTCCAGGCCCGGTTGAAGCCGGCCTCGAGCGCCGCCGAGACCGTCTTGCCGGCCCGCAACTCCTCCTTGGTGCGCTCGAAGATGAGGATGTTGGCGTCGACCGCCATGCCCACCGAGAGCACGAAGGCTGCCACCCCCGCGAGCGTCAGCGTCACCGGGATGAGACGGAAGAGCGCGTAGACGACCATCGCGTAGTAAAGGAGCGCGACGCATGCGACCACGCCAGGCAACCGGTAGTGGATGAGCATGAACAGGAAGACCAGGCTGATGCCGATGGCCCCGGCCAGCAGGCTCTGTTCGAGGAAGGTCGACCCCAGCGTCGGGCTGATGGTCAGGAAGCCGACTTCCTTGATCTCGAGGGGCAGTGCGCCGAACTTGAGGACGGTCACGAGACTGTTCATCGAATCGACCGTGAAGTTGCCGCTGATGACCCCGGAACCGGACGTGATGGGCTCCTGGACCACCGGTGCCTCGACGACGTTGCCGTCAAGCACGATGGCAAAGACCTGGCCGACGTTGGCCGTGGTCCAGTCGCTGAACAACTTCGAGCCATCGGGTTTGAGGGTGAACTCGACCTGGGGTTGGCCGAGGTTGTCGAACGACGGTTGCGCGACGGAGATCTGGTCGCCGCTGAAGAGCTGGGTCCCGACGAGATCGGAGGGCAGTGCCTGACCCGCCGTCACGGTCGTGCCGCTGGGGATGGGCACGAAGTCGAGGCGGCCGGTCGAGCCGATCAGCTTGCGCACGGATTCGACGTCCGAGACGCCCGGGATCTCGACGCTGATGCGGTCGGTGCCCTGCGTCTGCACGATCGGCTCGGCCACGCCGGTCGAGTTGATGCGCTCCTCCATGATCGTCGCCGTGGTCGCCAGGATGTCCGGTGTGACGGGCGTGGTATCGGTCGCCACGACCTGGTATTCGCCGCGCAGGCCGCCCTGAAGATCCAGCCCGAGTTTCGTCGCGATCGGCGACGTGGTGTCACCGAACGGGCGATTCAGGGGCAGGAAGTCGGCCGCGAAAGCGAGCAGGCCGACGATCAGGATGATGAAGGGCAGGAAGCGACGCATCCGCCGGGACTCTACCACGGCCCACCCTTCCGACGTCGGTTGCCGCCGAGTGAGCGTCCCCGGTTACGGTTCGAGCGTGGCCTTGATCCGCTCCGCCAGGGCGACGCTGATACCGGGAACGGACGCAAGCTCCTCCACGGTCGCCGCCCGCATCTGCCTGGCCGATCCGAACACGCGCAGCAGCGCCCGCTTGCGAGCCGGCCCGATGCCGGGCAGGTCATCGAAGACCGACCGCGTCTGTGCCTTGGCACGCAGCGACCGGTGGTAGGTGATGGCGAATCGGTGGGCCTCGTCGCGCAGGCGCTGCACCAGGTACAGCGCCTGCGAGGTCGCGGCGAGGACGATCGGCACGGACGTGCCGGGCAGGAAGAGTTCCTCGCGCTCCTTTGCGAGGCCAACGACGGGCATGTCATGCAGGCCCAATTCGTCCAGGACGCCGCGTGCCGCGTTCGCCTGGCCGATGCCGCCGTCGATGACGACCAAGTCCGGAAGTCGCCAGCGCAACTCTTCGGCGCTCCCCTCCTCGCTCGAAAGGGCGCGGTTGAAGCGGCGGCGAAGGACCTCGCGGTGGCTGGCGAAGTCATCGGTGCCCTTGACGGTGCGGATCCGGAAGCGCCGGTATTCCCCGCTGCGCGGCCTGCCGTCCTCGAAGACGACCATGCTGCCGACGGTGTTCGTGCCCTGGATGGTGGAGATGTCGTAGCACTCGATGCGGGTGGGCGGCGCGGCCAGGCCGAGCGCATCGGCGAGCTCCTCCAGCGCGGCGAGCGTCTTGCCGTGGTCCGCCAGCCAGCGTGTCTGCTCGCGGGAGAGCGTCTCGCCCGCGTTGCGAGCGGCGAGTTCGAGCAGCTGCCTCCCCTCGCCGCGCTGCGGCACGGTCAGCGTCACCTTTCGACCGCGACGCTCCCCGAGGAAGAGGGCAAGCTCCGCCGCGTCCGGCAGGGCCATCGGAAGGAGGACGCGCGGCGGGATCGAGCCGGCCGTGGCGTAGTACTGCTTCACGAACGCGGAGAGAGCCTCTTCGTCCGGCCCCTCACCGAGGTTCTCGAGCAGGAAGACGTCACGGCCGATGGTCGTGCCTTCGCGGATGGCGAACAGCTGCACGGCCGCTTCGCCGCCCGACCGTGCGAAGCCGAGCACGTCCTGGTCGGCACGGGCGAACGCGGCCATCTTCTGGCTCTCCATGGTCCGTTCGATGGCCCGGACCTTGTCGCGCATCGCGGCCGCACGCTCGAAGTCCAGGCGCTCGGACGCCGCCTCCATGTCCTTGCGCAGCGCCCGCGCGACCTGCTCCTGCCGACCTTCGAGAAACAGGACGACCTGGTCGATGTCGCGCCGGTAGTCATCCGTGCCGATGGCTTCGATGCACGGTCCCTGGCAGCGCTTGATGTGGTACAGCAGGCAGGGCCGAGGGAGCGCGCGGACACCATCCTTGATGTCGATGGTGCAGGTGCGGAACGGGAAAAGGCGGCGGATGAGGTTCATCGCCTCGTCGACGCTGCTGGCCGAGGCGTACGGCCCGAAGTAGCGACTGCCGTCAGCGGGCAGCTTTCGCGTCCGCTCGATGCGTGGGAAATCGTCGCCGAGAGTGATCTTGATGTACGGGTAGCTCTTATCGTCCTTGAGACGCACGTTGAAGCGCGGCTGGAAGCGCTTGATGAGCGTGCCTTCGAGCAGCAGCGCCTCGCTGACCGTGTCGGTCAGGGTGTAGTCGACCTCGGCGACCCGGTCGATTGAGGATTCGATGCGCAGCGGTTGCGCGTTGCCACGGCCGGCCTGCCAGTACTGGCGGACGCGGCTCCGCAGGCTCTGCGCCTTGCCGACGTACAGGACACGCCCCTTGGCGTCCTTCATGAGGTAGACGCCGGGTCGGTCGGGGAGTTTGGCGAGCGTCGCCTGGAGTTGCGGGGTCACGGTCCGGATGCTATCGCGCGGGCGGTTGTCGGTCCTGCGATGACCGTGCGGAATCGGCAAGACAGGCGATTTCGGAACCAGTACTATGCCGAAGTTCGCCGAGGCCAACGCTCCGCGAGGAGCCGCGGAAGAGGCGGGCTGGAGAGGGAAAGCTGGATGTTTCAAACCATCACGCGGACCCTCTGCTGGGAGCTCGTGGTGTAGGAGGCGGGATGGCTTTCCCGCCCTGAAGCTCGGCAGACTGGGTGACTGGCTCCGCCGGATGCGGTACGACGCCGATGACCTCGGCGCACGGTGGCAGACGGATCAACGAAGCGCAGCGCCAGCTGAGCGTCGGCAACGATCGGGACCGGCACCCTCGCAAGAGGACCACAACCCGGTCGGACCGTCCTACGGTCCTTGTTCAGGCGGCACCAGGAAGCCGCCGGGCGTTCTCCCCAGTCGGAGGCGCTGAGGCCAGACGGTACGGGTCGTCCAGGGTTCGCGGTGCGCTTGCCACGTGTCGCGATGATGGCCGATCGTCGACTGCCGCGACGAATACGGTTTCACTTCGGCGAAAGGCGCAAGCCCGGACCTGGAGGGGGGTCGGTGGGACTCTTGTCCGTGAGGACGGGGGTCCCTTCGTCGTTTCTGGACCGATCCGCGAGGACGGAATCGACAAGCCCCGCGGCCACCCCCAAGAGGCAGCCGCGGGGCCTTCGGATCTGGGGCTCGGATCAGGGCTTGGCGGGTGACCACTTCGGGTAGTTGCCGTTGGACTGTCCGGCTGCGGAATCACCGGAGTAGACGTAGAGCGGCGAGCCGTTGTAGGTGACCTGGACGATGCCGTCGCTGCGAGTGATGGTGGCGAACGTGCCCGTCACCCCGGATCCACCGGTGGGACTGCCGGTAGCGGGCGCTGCGAGCGGCGGCCACGTCGTGGCGCAGCCACCAGTGCAGGCGCTCGTGCCGCTGCCGTTGACGTCATTGGCGAACTCGTACAGGGTGTGGCCGTTGGATCCGGCCACGAGCACCGTGCCGACCGTGCCGACACTGGTGGCATTGACGGTCGCTCCCGACGCCGGCGCGGGCGTCGGTGAAGAGCTGCTGCCACCGCACCCGGCCAGGGCGACGGCGGCGAGAAGGACGGCTGCGAAACTCAGCGTTCGAGTGCTCATGGTCCCTTACCTCGCTAGTTGGGCGGTGATGGCGGCGGCCTCGATCGGCCGACACCCGTGTTACGCACATCGGACATCCGGTGGTTTCCCACCGGCCATGGTAATGGCGAGATAAGCGCCTCGGACGACGATAGGCGGATGCTTCCGCCTCTTCTGGCCGCGCGTCTCGAACGGCTGGCTGCCGACCAGCGGGCGGCGGCCGTCGCGCCGGCCGGTCCCGTCCTGTGTGTCGCGCCGGCCGGTTCGGGCAAGACGACGACGCTCGTCGCCCGTATCGCATGGCGCGTCGCCAGCGGCACCGACCCGGCACGGATCTGCGCGGTGACGTTCAACAAGCGAGCGGCCGACGAGTTGGCGGAGCGGCTCGGGGCAGCGCTGATCGAGATCGGCCGTGATGCCGACGCCTTTCGCGTCCGTACGTTCCACGCGCTCGGCCGCGAGATCCTCGCCGATGCCGGCGTGGACGTGACCAGACTCGTCGATCGTGCCGAGGTCCTGGCGGCGCTGGCCGGGCGGCGCATCGTCGGGGCCTACCTGCGCCGACTTGACGATGCGTTCTCGCGGCTGACGCTGGACCCGGAGCGCGGCCCCGGACCCGAAGAGACCGCGGTCCACGCGGCATACCGGGCCTACCGCGCCGAGCTGGCGAAGCGCGGCGCGCTCGACTTCGATGACCTGGTGGCGGGGGCCCTGTCCAGGCTTCGCGCCGAGCCGGCGCTGCTGGCCCGCTGGGGGGCGCGCTGCGCCACGCTCCTGGTGGACGAGGTCCAGGACCTCGACCGGAGCCAGCTCGACATGGCCCTCCTGCTCGCGGGCGATGGCCGCGACATCTTCCTGGTCGGTGACGACGACCAGACCATCTATGCGTGGCGGCTCGCCGACGTTCGCCGCATCCTGGGTCTCGCCGCGGCCGTGCCGGGCCTCCGGCGCGTCGACCTCGAAACGAACTACCGCTGCCCGCGGCCGGTCGTGGAGCGGTCGGTCCGATTGATCGAACACGGCACCGAGCGATTCGCGAAGCGGATCACGGCATCGGCGACAGCCACTGGCGTGCTCCGCCTGGCGAACGATCCGGGTGATCCCACGGCGCGGGCCAGGCGGCTCTTCGACGCGTGGTATGGCCGCTCCGAAGGTGGGTATGCCGTGCTGGCACGCACGAACGCCGAGCTGGCGCCGTTCGCGGCCATCGCACTCGAGCGCCAGATCCCGTACCGGGCGAGTGATGATGGGCTGCTGCTGGACGATCCGGCGCTCGACCGACTGATGGCCGATCCGGCGATGTTCGATGGCCATCCCGGCGCGTCGTGGTTGCCGGCCGTGGCGTCGCGGCTTCGCGATGCGCCACGAACGGATGGTGTCGCGGCCCGGTCCCTGCTCGCCTGGGCCGTCGCGTTCCGGTCGGCGGCCGCGCTCCGGTCGGCCATCGCCGAGGCTCGTCTCCGGCGCGCGAGCCTCCGCCGAGACGATGCGCGCCTCGTGCTTGCCACGGTTCACTCCACAAAGGGGCTTGAGTTCGACCATGTCGCCGTCATCGGCCTGGACGAGGGCACGTTCCCGAGCCAGCGATCGATCGACGAGGCGCCCGACCCGACGCGAGCCCTGGAAGAGGAACGGCGCCTCGCCTACGTGGCGTGGACGCGGGCGCGACGCTCACTGGTGCTCGTGTATGACGCGGGAGCGCCCTCGCCGTTCATGGTCGAGGCGTTCGATGCCGACGAATTGGCAGCCGCCTAACGCGGCCCCGGCATGACCCCGCCGCGAAGACGCCGCAGGTCGACCGAGAAGTCGAGCGTCGCCCGCAGGTTCGCCAGCGCGTCCGTCCAACCCTCGACTGCCTTGACGAAGGCATCGAGCTGATCGGCCTTGGTGATGTCGAAGGGACCGTCCTTCAGCTCGAGCCGGCTGCCATAGCCGCGCGCATGGAGCTCGACCGTGACCTCGGTCACGTGTGCGTCGTGCGCCAGCCATGGCCATCGGAAGCGGATCCGCTCGTCCGGTTCGGCCTCCAGCATGTCGAGCCACAGGCTTTGCTCGGGCCATTTCAGGACCGAACGCGTACCGGGCGCCAGCGCGCCGCTGATCTCCGGTGCGAACCAGGTGGTCATGTCATCCGGGCTCGTCCACGACCGGTAGATCCGTGCCGGAGATGCCTCCAGCATGCGCTCCAGGCGTACCCATCGATCAGACATCGGACGACTCCTCGGATATGGCAGATTCGGAGATGGGTCCGGCTGTGGCCTGCCCGGGGCTCCTGCCCGACCCTCGGCGGCCCGGCATCCCGAGCCGCCACCAGACGAAGACGGCCACCGCGACCACGGCGACGACCACGATGACCAGGTCGAGCGGCTGGAGCGCGTGACGGATATCAATCCAGTGCGATCCGAGCACGGTACCGGCGTAGACCAGGACCGTCGACCAGACGAGCGCCCCGGCCGTGGAATAGGCGATGAATCGGCCGAGTGGCATGCGCGCCACGCCGGCCGGGAAGCTCACGAACGTGCGAACGACCGGCAGGAGCCGACTCACGAAGGCGGTGATGCCGCCGTACCGCTGGAAGAACCCCTCCGCCCACTCGATCTCGTGCGGCCGGATGAGCAGATACCGTCCCCAGCGTTCGAGGAACGGCCGCCCGCCCCATGCCCCGATGCCGTAGCCGATGAGCGAGCCGATGGTGTTGCCGATGGTAGCGACGATGACCACGATCCAGAAGTCCCACGGGCCGTGCGTGATGGGCTCGATCTTCGTCGGGTCGGAGACGAGGAAGCCGGCGAACGGGAGGACGATCTCCGAGGGCAGCGGGATCATCGCCGACTCGATGGCCATCGCCACCATGACGCCGGCGTACCCGACCTGGTCGTACAGGTTGGTCAGGAACGGGATGACGATCTGGTCGA
>PNAP01000072.1 GCA_003169735.1 Chloroflexota bacterium
AACAAGGCGCAGCAGGACGCGCTCCTGCCGCAGGTCGAGGACGGCACCATCACGCTCATCGGCGCGACCACCGAGAACCCCTACTTCGAGGTCAACTCGGCGCTGTTGTCACGCTTGCGAGTCTTCCGCCTGGAGCCACTCACCGATGAGCAGGTCGGGCTGATCGTCGATCGCGCATGTTCGGATGGGCGCGGCTTCGACGGCGCGGTCGCGCTCCCCGAGGACGCCCGAGACCATCTCGTGGCGATGAGTGCGGGCGATGCCCGTTCGGCGCTCAATGTGCTCGAAGCTGCCGCGGCCACGGCCGGTGTCGACGATGAGGATGTGCCCAAACCAGTCGCCCCGACGCTGGAGGAGGTCGAGGTCGCGGCGCAGGAGCGGGTGCTCGCCTACGACCGCGCCGGTGACGGTCACTACGGAACGGTCAGTGCGTTCATCAAGAGCCTGCGCGGCAATGACCCCGACGCTGCCCTATACTGGCTGGCGACGATGGTCGCCGCCGGCGAGGACCCGAAGTTCATCTGCCGGCGCATCATCATCGCGGCCAGCGAGGATGTCGGGAACGCTGACCCGCGGGCACTCCAGGTCGCCGTGGCGGCGGCGCAGGCGCTCGAGTGGGTCGGCCTGCCCGAGGCGCAATACGCGCTTGCGCAGGCGACGGCGTATGTCGCCAGCGCCCCGAAATCGAATCGTGCCGGAACGGCGTACTGGGCGGCCATGGCCGATGTCCAGGCCCACGGCTCGCTGCCGGTGCCGCCGCACCTGTTGCCCGCCGCGATCCCGGCCATGAAGCATCACGGCATCGGCGTCGGGTACCGCTACCCGCACGAGTACGCGGATGCCGACGTGGAACAGCAGTACCTGCCCGACGCGCTCGTCGATGCGCGCTACTACGTCCCGTCGGATCAGGGTATGGAGATCCAGATCGGCGCGCGGCTGGAGCGATTGGCCGAGTCGCGGCGCGCCGCTCGTGAAGCCGGTGGGCCGAAGCGCGCGGCGTCGCCGGGCACGCGGAGCGCCGATCCGATGCGCGTCGCCGGCAAGGTCATGCGCCAGCGCGAAGAGGTGAAGAAGCGGATCGCCGAGGGCCAGAAGAAGGACGCGAAGGGGTAGCATCGCCGGCCGGGCGCCGCGGCATCAGGTGGCTCGGCGGGCCCACAGATCGATCGCCGGAAGGCCGTTCGCACCGAGCAGCTGCGAGATCTCGCCGCTGTGGAATGCGTCGTGGCTCAGGAGGCGCAACAGGATCGACCGCCGCGTGTGCATCTGGCGGACATCGCCGTAGCGCCGCGCGAACTCGACCTCGAGCATGTCCTCGGTCCACTCGTCGAGGCAGCGCTCGATGATCGAGCCCGTGGTCTCGAGCGCCATGACCAGCTCCTCGGCCGACCGCGGGTGGTTCAGGTCGTCCTCCCACCCGAGGTCGGCCAACGGGTCGGGGAATGGGGTCGTCTCGGCGCCCGGCTCACCGAGCACGCCACATAGCCAGTAGGTTCGCGCGCCGGCGCAGTGCGCCGCGAGCGCCCAGATGGGCGCGTGATCCGGACCGGCGCTGATCGCCAGCTGGTCAGCGGTCAGGCGTCGCACGCCATCGACGAGACGCGCCCGATATTGCGTCCCGTCTGCGTAGAAACGTCGAATGGAGTCGTTCGTTCGGGGCATCGAGGTCAAGTATCAACCTTGGAACATGGGACTTTCCCGCCCGACCGTGATCGATGCCGCGGCGACGGCCGTTCGGGATGCCCTTCGCCTCGTCCGTACAACATGCACGCGTGCCGTGAGCACAAGCCACGCGATAAGCCCCGCCGCTGGCCCTGATTCGGTCGCTTGGCGCCACCTTAGGCGTCGTTCTACCACCGGCACGGGTATCAAAGCCGATAAGGAGCCCGTCCCGTGACCTTGACGACCGCCTTCCCCTGACGGTATTCGTGCAGGTGGTACGGCAGACCGCAAGGCACTGACAGGGGAGATCGGAGCCGCTGGCGGGCACCGACCTTCGGCAACGGTCCGCCGGAGCCGGTTCAAATGAATCCTGGTCGGCAGATCTCGCCGCGCAGTCGAGCTCGCCGTCTAGTAGAGCGAGCTCACCCGCAGCACGACGAGCACCAACCAAAGGACGATCAGGACCCCGAACAGGATCGCCGCCACGATGCCGATCTTGCGCAGGTCCTGCGAGACGTAGACGTATTCGGTCGCGGCTCGTGCGGCCAGCAGGCTGCCGGGCTTGGCACGGGCGCGGGCACTGGCGCCGCGAGCGACGCTCCGAAGCTCATCAGCCGCGGACGCTGGCTTGTCGTCGAGGACGTCCTCGGCGACGATCTCGGCTGCCTCGAGCTGGCTCGGGCGGGCGATGGCCGCAATGGGTCGGGCCGCAATGGGTCGGGCGGACTGGGGGCGCGCACCGGGTCGCCGATTGGGGGCCTTGCCGGCACCACGGGTTCGCTTGGTCACGGCGGGCAGGATAGCAGGGGGCGCGCCGGGTAGGATAGGCAGCGCCACAACGCCCGCTGCCAAAGGTCCGCCCGAGGGTCGAAACCGTGTCCGATTCTCTCGCTGCGCCGCTCGCTCTGGCCGCCCTCATCGTCGCCGGGCTCGGCCTGATCGTGGCGGTGCTCGCGTTCCGTCGCGGGAGGGTGACGTCCCGATCGGGACCGCTTCCGGCGCTCGTCGACGCCGATGCCCTCGAAGCGCACCTCGGCGACCAGCAGTCGAAAGTGCAGGCGATATCGGCTCGGATGGATGCGCTCGATGGCCGGGTTGACACGATCGCCGCCATCGGGCGCCACGCCGTCCAGCATGTCGGCCTCGTGCGCTACAACCCGTTCGAGGACACCGGTTCGAATCAGAGCTTTGCATTGGCGCTGCTCGACGATGACGCCAACGGCATCATCCTTTCGAGCCTCCATTCACGGCAGATGACGCGCGTCTACGTCAAGGAGATCCTGGCCGGGAAATGCGACTCGGCGTTGTCGGCCGAGGAGAGCGAAGCGCTCAAGCGGGCCGGACTGTCGAGCTGACGACCCGGCGACGGCGGTGCCCGACCGAGCTGTGACAGACAGCTGTCACGGGGCTCGGCGAACCTCGGCCCATGAGCCTCGCCGACCGACCAATCCAGCCGTCTCGCGCCAACGTCGCTGCCGCTCCGACCTCCTTGGATCCCCAGGCGCCCGTCTCGCTGGAACGTGTCGCGGCGCTCCTCGCGGGCCTGAGTCGGGATCAGCGGCGTGCGGTCACGCATGGCGACGGACCGCTCCTCGTCATCGCCGGGCCGGGCACCGGCAAGACCGAGGTCATCACGCGCCGCGTTGCCTGGCTCATCGCCACCAAACGCGCCCGCCCTTCGGAGATCCTGGCACTCACCTTCACCGATCGGGCAGCCGATGCGATGCAGGCACGGGTCGATCTCCTCGTGCCGTACGGTCACGCCGAGGCAGCCATCCACACGTTCCATGCCTTCGGCGACCGACTCGCGCGCGAGTTCGCCTACGACCTCGGCCTGCCGCCCGACCCACGCGTCATCACGCGCGCTGAGGCGATCGTCCTCCTGCGCGAGCACCTCTTCGAGTTGGGGCTCGATCGCTATCGCCCGCTGGCTGATCCGACCCGATTCCTCGGTGCGCTGATCGACCGGTGCGGGCGGCAGAAGGACGAGGGCATCGGCACGGTCGAGCTGCTCGCGCACGCCGAGCGGCTGGCCGAGCGAGCACAGCTCGCCCTCACGGCGGCGCCGGATCCCGCGTCGCGCGACGTGGCGCTGGCCGACGGCGAAGCAGCCGCTGCCGAGCGGGAGCTCGCCGTGGCTTCGGAGGCCTACCAACGGCTGCTCCAGGAACGCGGCCTCATCGACTTCGGTGACCAGGTCGCCATCGCGCATCGCCTCCTGCGCGACCGGCCGGCAGTGCGCGCCGAGTTGCAGCGTCGTTACCGCTACATCGTGGTCGACGAATTCCAGGACACGAACCCGCTGCAGCTGGATCTCCTGGCCCTGCTCTCCGGCCCGCGCCGCAACGTCACCGTGGTCGGCGACGACGACCAGTCGATCTACACCTTCCGCGGCGCCGCCATCGACAACATCCTCGGCTTCACGACGACGTTCCCGGGCTCGCGCCGCGTGGTCCTTCGGCGCAACCACCGCTCGCATGCGCCGATCCTGGCTGCCAGTGAACGGCTCATCCGGAACAACGACCCGCAGCGCCTGGAGGTCCGCGAAGGCCTCGACAAGCACCTCGTCGCGGTCCGGCGCAGCCGCCGACCGGCGCCGGTCCACTGCACAGCCTATCGGACACCCGATGAGGAGGCCGACGCGGTCGCTGGCGCCATCGCCGAACGGATCACCGCTGGCGCACCGGCAAGCGATTTCGCCGTCCTGGTCCGCACCAATGCCGACGCAGGTGCTGTTCTGCAGAGCCTGGCCATCCATGGCCTCCCGGTCCGATCCAGCGGGTCGTCCGGCCTCTACGCCCGCCCCGAGGTTCGGCAGCTGATGGCGTTCCTGCGCGCGGCCGTCGATCCCGATTCGACGGTCGACCTGTACGGCATGGCGACCTCTCCGCCCTACCTCGTCGGAGGCGCCGACCTGACCGTGCTCCTCGAGACCGCCCGACGGAAGCACCGATCGCTGTGGTCGGTCATCGTCGAGCTCGAAGAACAACCGCGACTGGTCCGGCTCACCGCCGACACCGCGCAACAGCTCGCGCGGCTCCGGTCCGACCTCCGGTCCGCCCTTGAAGCCGCCCATCGGCGCCCGGCGGGTGAGGTGCTCTACGAGCATCTGAAGCGTTCGGGCCGCATGAGCGAACTCGTCAAGTCGGCCGACACCGGCGCAGACGCGGCGCTGCGCAACGTGGCGCGGTTCTTCGAGATCGTGCGGCGCCAGTCGGCGGTCATCGCCGACGATCGGTTGCCATTCCTCGTGCCCCACCTCCAGACACTGGCCGAATCCGGCGATGATCCCGCCGAGTCTGACGCCGAGACGAGTGACGACGCCGTCTCCGTGTTGACTGTCCACAAGGCGAAAGGGCTCGAGTTCAGGGTCGTCTACCTCATCGGCCTCGTGGACGGCCGCTTCCCGCTGCGGGCGCGCGCCGGGCTCCTGCCGCTACCGGATCTCGGCCGGCGAGTCGCGGCGGCAGAGGAAGCCGCCTTCGCAGAGGAACGCCGCCTGTTCTACGTCGCGATGACGCGTGCCAGGGACGAGCTGCATCTCAGTTGGACGCGCTTCGGGAGTGGCGGCCGCTCGCGCCGCGCATCGCCGTTCCTGGCCGAGGCGCTCGACCTTCCGAGTGCGGCGCTGGATGCCGAGCAGCTCGAGCCGTCGTCGATCGATCGGCTCACGGCGCGACTTGCCGCCGGACTCGCCGCAGATGCCGGAGCGCCGGCGCCTGTGCCATCCGCCGCTGCTCGCCCACCGACTACCGCGCCGCTGACGCTAAGCTTCTCGCAGATCGATGACTACCTGAGCTGCCCGCTCCGGTATCGGTTGCGCCATGTCATCCGCGTCCCCACGCCGCCGCACCATTCGCTCGTCCTCGGCAACGCACTCCATCAGGCTGCGGCGGCGTTCCACAACGCCTCCATCCGCGGCCGCACGCTCAGCGAGGCGGAACTCCTCGAGGTGTTCGATGCGCACTGGTCGAGCGAGGGGTTCCTGTCGCGCCATCACGAGGAGGCTCGTTATGCAGCCGGACGCGCCGCGCTGCTGCGCTTCCGCGACGAAGCCTCGCGGCCCGATGCGACGATCCCGGTGGCCGTCGAGCGCCCGTTCGCGGTGACCATCGACGGTGATCTCGTACGGGGCCGGTACGATCGGGTCGACGAGACGCCTGACGGCGTGGTCATCACCGACTACAAGTCGAGCGACGTGCGCGACCCGCGCAAGGCCGCTCAGAAGGCGCGCGACTCCCTCCAGTTGCAGGTCTATGCGCTGGCCAACGAAGCCGAGACCGGCCGGCTGCCGGCGGCCATCCAGTTGCACTTCATGGACAGCGGCGTGGTCGGCAGAGCGGTTCCCGATGCCGGACGCCTCGAGAAAGCACGCGGCAAGATCCGGAAGGCAGCGGCGGGCATCCGGGGCGGCCACTTCGACGCCACACCCGATCAGGTCTCGTGCGGCTATTGCCCATACCGCGAGATCTGCCCGTCGAGCGCCGCCTGATGGCCGGTCCGCCCCTCTAGACTGCGGTGCGTGTACCTGCAGGACCGCCTCGCGAATCTCGCCCTGATCGTCCTGGCGATCGGTGCGTGGGGCGCGGTGGCGATCCTCTTCACGACGCGCTCGCCGACCGACGATACCGGCATCCAGGCCAGTGGCGCGCTGCTCATCGGTCTCGCCGTGACACTGACCGCGCTGCCGCTCTTCTGGTTGGCGGCATTCGCGCGCCGCCGCATCGCCTATCGCGGCGATTGGTGGCGCGCCGCGCGGAGAGCGGTCCTGGCCGGTGCCGTGGCGACGCTGCTGATCCTGCTCAAGGTGCTCGGCACATTCAGCGTGCCGCTCGGCCTCTTCGTGCTCGTGCTGGCGTTCTTCGTGGAGCTGATCCTTACCCGTCGCTGAAACGGCTCGACGGTCGGCGCTACGATGGGCCCAGACGCGTCCTGCTGGACCGCGGTCCGGAACCGGCGGCTCGTCGCGCGCCAGGTACCTCTCATGCCCACTGAGCGCCGATCCAAGACCCGGCCCGACTATGCCCGCCAGAACCACTGGGACCGCGACTATCCGCGCCACGCGTGGCCAGATGTGCCGACCTACGCCGGCCCGGTCACGTTCTTCCAGCGGCCGATGATCACCGACATCGATGAACTCGGCCGTCGCCGAGCGGACGTTGCCATCGTCGGGGCCCCGTTCGACGACGGCGTCAGCCATCGGCCGGGCGCGCGGTTCGGGCCGCGTGCCATCCGCCAGGCGTCGTATACGAGCGGCGATTACTCGCTCCAGCTCGACATCCGTCCCTTCGAGGTGCTCGACGTGGTCGACTCCGGCGACGCGGACCTGACGCCGGCCTGGATCGAGCGCAGTCACCAGATGATCTTCGAGCGTGTCCTCGATGTGGCCGCGACCGGCGCCATCCCGATCGTGCTCGGTGGCGACCACTCCATCACCTGGCCGAGCGCATCGGCGGTGGCGCAGGTCCGTGCCCCGGGCAGCATCGGCATCGTCCATTTCGACGCTCACGCCGATACCGCCCAGTCGGACTGGGGCGTCCTGAGCGGCCACGGCACACCCATGCGCCGGCTCATCGAATCGGGCGCGGTCAAGGGCAAGAACTTCGTGCAGGTCGGCCTGCGCGGCTATTGGCCGCCGGTCGAGGTCTTCGAGTGGATGAAGCAGCAGGGTATGCGCTGGCATCTGATGCGCGAGATCGAGGAGATCGGTGCCGAAGCCGTCGTCGACATGGCCATCAAGGAGGCGCTGGAGGGCGCCGACGCGGTCTACCTCTCGCTCGACATCGACGTCATCGATCCAGGTTCAGCGCCCGGTACGGGCACGCCTGAACCCGGCGGGATGCTGCCACGCGAAGTGCTCCGTGCCATCCGCCGGATCTGTGGCCAGGTCGAGATCGCGGCCATGGACATCGTCGAGGTCTCGCCGCCGTTCGATCACGCAGAGGTGACCGCGATGGTCGCCCATCGGGCCGCGCTCGAGTGCATCAGCGCCCTGGCCGTCAGGAAACGGGACGGCCATCCGGTTCGCTTCGACGGCGGACTCGTCGCCGAGCGGGCCGCAGCCGCCGCCAAAGGTCCACGCAAGCACAGCACCAGAAAGGCGCGGTCATGAGCACGACCCTCACCGACGTCGCACCGGCCCCGCCCTTCACCGACGCGAAGGCCCGTCTCGCCGCGGCGGTCGAAGCGTCGCGCGCCGAGATCCTCGAGTTGAGCCATCGCATCCACGCCGACCCCGAGCCGGCGTTCGAGGAGCACAAAGCCGCGGCGTGGGTGGCCGAGGCGGTGGCGCGGCACGGCTACGCCGTCGAGGCACCGGCCGGCCGCCTGGCCACTGCCGTCCGCGGCCGCCTTGCCGGCGGTCTGGGCGCTGACGGGCCGCGCATCGCCATCCTTGCCGAGTACGATGCGCTGCCGGGCCTCGGCCATGGCTGCGGCCACAACACGATGGCCGCGAGCGGCGTCGGTGCCGCCATCGCCCTCGCGAAGCTGGCGCCGGAGCTGCGCGGCGAGATCGTCTTCCTCGGCACGCCGGCAGAGGAGCGCGGTTCGGGCAAGCAGTTCATGCTCGATGACCGCCTCTTCGAGGGCGTCGACGCGGCCCTGCTCTTCCACCCGACCGACGTCACGCAGGCCGGCTGCGCGCTGCTGGCGAGCGTCGATATCGAGGTGACCTTCACGGGCCTCCAGGCGCATGCCGCGGCGGATCCGTGGATGGGCCGCAACGCTCTCGACGCACTGGTGATGCTCTTCACTTCGATCGGCCTGTGGCGCCAGCAACTGCGCCCGGACGCGAGGGTCCATGGCATCGTGCTCGAGGGCGGGACGGCCGCCAACATCATCCCGAGCGTGGCCAGGGGCCGGTTCATGGTCCGCAGCACTGACCAGGCCGAGTTCGAACGCATGAAGGCGCGGTTCGCGTCGCTCGTGCAGGCCGCCGCCCTGGCTGCCGATTGCGAGGGCACTGCCGAATTCACCGGCGGTTCCTCGACGATGAAGGACAACGCGGTGCTGCGCGACCGGTTCGTCGCCAACATGGGCGCCTACGGGATCGTGGATCACCCGGTTGACACGGAACACCTCGGCTCGTCCGACATGGGCAACGTCAGCCAGGTGCTGCCGACCATCCATCCGTCGGTCAGCATCTGCGACGCGGGCGTGCCCGGCCACTCGACGGTCTTCCGCGACGCCGCCGGGACTCCGCGGGCGGACGAGGTGACGCTCACCGTGGCCGCCATCGTGGCCCAGACCGCGTACGAGCTGTTCGCCGATCCGAAGCTCGTCGACGCCGCGTGGCGCGAGTTCCGCGGTGACTGAGGTCGCGACGCGAAAGAGCGCGGCCGCGGCGCTGGCGCGCTACTACGACCTTGACCTGATCGATGATCCCGGGGATCTCGCCCTCTACGAGGCGCTGGCGACCCGCACCGGTGGGCCGATCCTGGAGTTCGCGGCGGGTACCGGCCGGCTGGCGGTCCCACTCGCTGCCGCCGGCCACGCCGTCACTGCCCTGGACATCGACGAGGCGATGCTCGCTCGAGCCGGCGGCGCCTGGTCGGCCACGCAGCGGTCAAAGCGTGCGGTCCGCCGCGGCAACCTGACGCTGGTCGAGGCGGACCTCCTGACGGCGTCGCTTCCAGACCGCTTCGCGCTCGCCATCCTGGCCCTCAACAGCCTGCTGCTGCTCGGCGATTGCGGGCGGCAATCCGGTGCGCTCGCGGCGTTGGCACGGCATCTGCTCCCCGACGGGGTCGCCGTCATCGACATCTGGCTGCCCGGCGCCGACGACCTCGCGCTCTACGATGGCCGCCTCATCCTCGAGTGGCTGCGCGACGATGGCGAGACCGGCCGGCGCGTCTCGAAGGTCGCCGGCGCGTCCCATGACGGTGCGACCGCGACGGTGACGCTCACCCAGATCTTCGATTCGTGGCCGGTCGGTGGCGGCCCGGTCGAGCGGGTCGAACGCGTCGATCGGATGCGCCTCGTTGGCGCAGACGAACTCGTCGCGATGGCCGAAGCTGCCGGCCTCGAAGTCGAACGGCTGGCGGGCGATTACGCCATGAACCCCTTCGGTTATGGTTCGGAGCGGGCCATCCTTCTGGCCCATCCGAAGCCCGGCCGCACGTTGGTATAGTCGCATCGTGGGTTCACCCTCGTCGCAGATCCGTCTCCTCCTGGTCGAGGATGTTTCCCAGGTCGCGCAGTACATCCGCAACCTTCTCAACGCCCAGGATCAGGTCAAGCTCCTTGACGTCCTGACCGACGGCCGCAAGGTCATCGACCAGATCCGCGAGCTGCGTCCGGACATGCTCATGGTCGACGCCCTGCTGCAGGGCAAGCTGAACGGGCTGGAGGTCGCCGAGCGGGTCCGCCAGGCCGGCTTCGACCTGCCCATCATCGCGCTGACGGTGCCCCAGAAGCCGATCAAGGTCGGGCCCGGCATGGGCATCGTCAAGGTGCTCTCGATGCCCTTCTCCGGCTTCGATTTCATGAACGCCCTCCAGGCAGCGTCTGCCGAGCACCGCGCGAGCTCACCCGACGCACTGTCGCGGGTCTTCAGCGTGTTCGCTGCAAAGGGCGGAGTGGGCAAGACGACGGTCGCCTTCAACCTGGCCGTCTCGGTCGCGCAACTGGGCTTCCGCGTGGCGCTCGTCGATGGCAGCCTCCAGTTCGCCGACCTGCGCACCCTGCTGCGCGTGCCCGAGAGCGCGCCATCGATCCTCCAGCTACCGACCGACCGGATCGCCGAGAGCGACCTCCAGGAGGTGATGTGGCGCGACCCGTCGGGCATCGACATCCTCCTCGCCCCGCCACGCATCGAGATGGCCGAGATGGTCACGTCGCGCGACATCGAGAAGGCGCTCTCTCTGCTCCGCCGCGTCTACCACGTGGTCATCATCGACACGCCCTCGACGGTCAACGACGCCGTCCTCGCCTTCTTCGACAGCAGCGACGGCGTCATCCAGATCGTGACGCCCGATTCGACGACGCTCCACAACACGCGCGTCATGGGCCAGACCTTCCAGGCCATCGGGTACCCACTCGAAAAGATCAGATTCCTCATGAACCGCGCCGACTCGTTGGGCGGTATCGACCCGAAGACGGTCGCCGTGCAACTCGGCCGCGTCCCGGACTTCCAGCTCGTCAGCGACGGCCGGCTGGTCGTCGAAGCGAACAACCAGGGCATCCCGTTCGTGCTGGCCGATCCCGCCGCGGTCATCAGCCAGGGCATGGCACGCATCGCGGCGGCCCTGCTGGCACCATCGGTCCCGATGGTCGCCGCGGCACGGCGCTAGCGGGTCATGCCCGACTCGCGGCCGATCGGTTTCTTCGATTCAGGGGTCGGCGGCCTGACCGTCCTGCGCGAGGTCATCCGGCGCCTTCCCAGCGAATCGACCGTCTACCTCGGCGACAATGCTCGGGCTCCGTATGGACCGCGCTCCGACGAAGAGGTCACCAGGTTCAGCGCCGAATGCCTCGACCAGCTCGCGGCGCGGGACGTCAAGGCCATCGTAGTGGCGTGCAACACCGCCAGCGCGGTCGCCCTCGGTACGCTCCGGCGGCGCTACGACGTCCCCATCCTCGGCGTGGTTCGGCCCGGCGCCACGGCGGCGGCGCTGGCCACACGGACGCGCTGCGTCGGCGTCATCGCCACCCAGGCGACCGTGCGCTCGAGGGCGTATTTCCAGGCCATCAAGGACGAGAACCCGTTCATCGAGGTGTACGAACACGCCACGCCCGACCTGGTGCCGCTGGTCGAATCGGGCGCGCTCGAGGGGCTGATGGTCGAGGCCGCCGTCCGTCACGCGCTCGGGCCACTGCTCGACCGGCGTGAGGACGCCGACGACTCCGTCTTCCCCATCCCGCGAGACGCGGTCATCGACACCCTGCTGCTCGGCTGCACCCACTACCCGCTCCTGGCGCCGGTCATCACCGCCCAGGTCGGCCCCGGCATCGCGGTCATCGACTCAGCATCGGCGACCTCGAGCGCGCTGGCCAGCCTGCTCGAGGTCAACCACCTGCTGGCTCCGACCGATGCGCTGCCGAGGCACGCCCTCTATTCGACCGGCGACCTCCGGGCGTTCCAGCGCACCAACGAGCGGCTCTTCGGCTCGTTTTTCCCGACCGTCGAGCCCGTGGCACTGCCGGGCGCCGCGTGACGGCGCGGGTCGGCGGAGCTGCCGTGCGCCAGCGCATCGTCGTGCCGCCGAGTGCGGCGGCCGTCCTCGGCAGCCGTGCCGCTCGCGTAGGCATCGCCATCGGCGCTGGGGTGGCCGCGCGCTACTTCGCGAGCCGTGTCCAACGACTGGTCACGCGCGGCGACGCCGCGAGCCAGCGACGTCATGCTCCACGAAGACTTGTCGACTGGCCGCGCGCTGAGCGTCTCGCGGCGTCCCGCCTGCGACGCCTCCCCGGCACGCTGACGCGCCACCAGCTCGAGGCCAGCGCCCCGTCCTACGCGGCCGCGATGGCGCGCATCGTGCCCGCCCTCGAAGCACGGCTTGGCACGCCGCTCCCCGGCGTGGTGGATCGCCATGAGGTCGTCGATCGGGCCGGCTGGGCGCGCGCCAACCTGGTCACCATCCGCGAACTCGTCGACCGCCTGGAGGACCAGCTGATCGTGCCGGGCCGGGGGACCGGCATCGGCGCCGAGGTGGCGGCCGTTGCCAATCGATTCCTCACCAGCCAGCAGATCGGTTTCCTGCTCGGTTTCCTCGGCGGCCGCGTGCTCGGTCAGTACGACGTCGCTCTGCTCTCCGCCGAGCAGGCGCCGGGCCGGCTCCTCTTCGTGGAGGAGAACGTGCGCCTGACCGCCGCGCAACTGGGCGTGCCGCTCGACGACTTCCGGACCTGGATCGCGCTGCACGAGACGACGCACGCCTTCGAGATGGAAGCGCATCCCTGGGTACGGCCTTACCTGCGAGATCATCTGGAGCGGCAATTGGCTCTCTTCCTCGACGATGCGCGCCAGGTCCAGGCCAAGGGGTTCGGCGCGATCCTCCGACGTTGGCGGGCAGCGGCGGGGGAGGGCGGCATCGCCGGCTTCCTCAGCGCGGAGCAGCGCCGGTTGCTGCGCGAGACCCAGGTCGTGATGAGCCTGCTCGAGGGGTTCAGCGACTGGGTCATGGACGAAGTCGGCGCGGCGATGACCACCGATGTCGCCGGTATCCGCGAACGGTTCGAGGCACGACGCGAGAAGCGTCGCCATGGCGTCGAACGGATCATCGGCCGCCTCACCGGGCTGGACATGAAGATGGAGCAGTACCGTCTCGGGGAGCGATTCGTGTCGGGCGTCTTCACCGCCGGTGGCGAGGACGCGATCCGGCATCTGTGGGACGGGCCGGAAGCGCTGCCGACCGATCAGGAGTTCCGGGATCCTGCCGCGTGGGTGCAACGGATCGGGCGAGCCGCTGCCACCCCCACCGGGACGGCGTGACGGTTCGCGGCGGCCCGGGTTCGGGGCCGGACGGCGTCCCGGCGGCCATCGCCCTGACGCCCATCCTCTCGGCACGCTATCGCCAGGCCGACCTGGAGCGGATCCGTGCCGCAGCGCCCGGGTCGCGCCTCGTCAGCGTCTCGCTGGAGGGTCTGGCCGACGGTCCGCTCGATGATGTCGAGGTCCTGCTGCGCGGCCCGCTGCCGGCGGCCGTCTTCGATCGACTCATCTACCGCTGCCCGCGCCTGGCCTGGGTCCACTCGGCGACGGCCGGCGTGGAGCGTGTGCTGACCCCATCCGCCGCGGCGCGCGACCTCGTCATCACCAACGCCCGCGGCGTCTTCAGCGATCCGATCGCCGAGTACGTGCTGATGATGATCCTGGCCGTGAACCGTCGGTTGCCGCAGCTGCTGGAGCTGCAGCGCGAACACACGTGGCAGCCGCTGGAAGCCATCGAGATGCACGACGTGACCGTCGGCATCGTCGGGCTCGGCTCCATCGGGCTGGCCGTGGCGCGGCGCGCGGCGGCGTTCGGCTGCCGGGTGGTGGCCACGCGGCGTCGCATCGACGCGCATGAGGACCTGTCCTCGGGCATCGAGGTGCTGCCGGCCGACGCCCTGCCCCAGCTGCTCGCGGTCAGCGACTTCGTGGTGCTGGCATTGCCGCTGACGACGGCCACGGAGGATCTCTTCGATGCCGAGATGCTGGCACGCATGAAGCCGGGTTCGTGGCTCATCAACGTGGCGCGTGGCAAGCTCGTCGACGAGCGGGCGCTGGTGCGCGCGCTGCGCGACGGTCCGATGCGCGGCGCGGTGCTCGATGCGTTCCGCGACGAACCGCTGCCGCCGGACTCGCCGCTCTACGACGTGCCCAACCTGATCGTCACGCCGCACACTTCGTGGACGAGCGGCCGCGTGCTCGATCGCAGCATCGAACTCTTCTGCGAGAACCTCGGCCGGTTCACACGCGGCGAACGGCTCGAGAACGCCGTCGACCCGGATGTCGGGTACTAGCTGATGCAGGTCTGCATCATCGGGCTGGCCGGAGCCGGTAAGACGACCGTCTTCAATACGCTCGCGCGGGGCCATGCCGACACCGGTGGCTTCGGCGGCCTGACCGTCAACACCGGCGTGGTCAAGGTCCCGGACGACCGGCTCAGTCGACTGACCGAGCTCTTCAAGCCCAAGCGCGAGGTGCCGGCCGACGTGACCTACGTCGATCTGCCCGCGCCGCCCTCAGCGATCGATGGTCGGGCGTCCGACATCCCGCCCGATCAACTGGCCCGGCTGCGGACGGCGGACGCCCTCCTGCACGTGGTGCGAGTCTTCGACGACCCATCGGTGCCGCATCCCAGCGGCTCGGTCGACGCGTGGCGCGACCTGGAACAGCTTGACCTCGAGTTCGTGCTGGCCGATCTCGGCGTCATCGAGAAACGGCTCGAAAAGCTGGACACGACGGGTCGGCACGGGACGCCGGCCGAGCGAGAGCAGAACGGGCGCGAGCGCGTCGTCCTGGCGCGGCTGCGTCCGGCGGTCGCCGAGGGACGGCCCATCCGCGACCTCGAGCTGACCGAGGACGAGAGCCGGATCGTGCGCGGCTATCGATTCCTGACAGAGAAGCCGGTGCTCATCCTGCTGAATGTCGGCGACGGGCAGATCGCTGCTTCGGCCGTGCTGGTCGGCGACTTCGCGGCGCGATACCAGCACCATCACAGCCGCATCGAGGCGCTCTCCGCTCGTATCGAGATGGAGATGGGCGAGCTGGACCCGTCGGAGGCGCAGGCGTTCCGCGACGAGCTCGGCGTGCCCGACTCCGGGTTGGAGCGCGTCATCCGGCTGAGCTACGAACTCCTCGGCCTGATCAGCTTCTTCACCGCGGGGCCCGACGAGACACGCGCCTGGACGATCCCTGATGGATCCAACGCGGTCGATGCCGCCGGCGCCATCCACACCGATCTCGCGCGTGGCTTCATCCGCGCCGAGGTCGTGCCGATGGACGAACTCCTGGCTCTCGGCTCGTTCGCTGAAGCCCGCAAGCACGGCAAGCTTCGGTCAGAGGGCAAGACCTATCGGGTGCGCGACGGCGACGTGATCGAGATCCTCTTCAACGTGTGAGGCGCCCGACGCTGGCTCGCCCTGCGAGGATGCCGTCAGTCGCTGCCCCAGACGGAGTCATCCGGCTCGACGTCCAGCACCAGGCTGCGGAAATCGTCCTCCTCGGCCATCTTCATACCGGGTGACGAGATCGCCGCCACCGGCACGATCACGGTCTCGTCCTCGTTCGCCGAGACAGCGACCGACGCCCGCAGCTGGGTATCGTCGATGACCAGGAAGCCGTGGCGTTTCTCGAGCTCGTGGGCGATCGCCTCGCTGAGTGAATCGTCCTCGTACGTCTCGAGGATGGCCGCCCTGGCTTCGAGCACCAGTTCCAGGAACTCGTTCTCGTCATACTCGGAGTCGTGGGCGAGCAGCACGTCGCTGAATACCTCGTCGTCTCCTTCGTGGAGCTCGTAGAAATACATCCGGTCGCCGTCGCTCAGTGGCATCCACCCGAGTATAGGCGGGGTGTCCGGCACGCCTGATCCGAAGCCGACCACCGCACAGACGGCGCCACCGAGCGTCGTCGTCGTCGGTGCCGCATCGCGCGACCTCACCGACGACGACCCGCGCGGCTGGAGGTTGGGCGGCGCCGCGACCTATGGCGCGCTGGCACTGGCACGGCTCGGGGTCCGGACCGTCGCCCTGATCGGCCTCGACCCGGAAGCGCGGAGCGCCCACGAGTTGGACCTGCTCCGCTCAGCCGGCGTGGGGTTGGTGCCGGTTCCGCTGGCTCATGGGCCGGTCTTCGTCAACGAGGAGACTCCCAGCGGACGCGTCCAGACGGCGGTCGAGATCAGCGATCCGATGCCCATCGAGTCGATCCCCACGGCCTGGCTCGCGGCGCCGGGTTGGCTGTTCGCTCCCGTCGCCGGCGAGCTGCCCGAGGCGTGCGCGCACCTCCCGGCACCCGACGCCACCGTCGCCGTGGGCTGGCAGGGCCTGCTGCGGACCCTGCTCGCCGGACAAGCTGTCATGCCACGAGCGCCGTGGCCTTCCGCGCTGCTCGCCCGGGCCGACCTGATCGGGGCGAGCGTCGATGACCTGCCGCCGGAATGGCCGTTCGCCGCGCTCGACGCGATGACTCGACCAGGTGCCGAGCTCTTGCTGACGGCGGGCCAACGCGGCGGTGTCCTCATCCGGCTCCCGATGAGTACCAGCAACGTCATCCGATACGGCGCGGTCCCCGCGGCGGCCGCGGTCGACCCGACGGGGGCCGGTGACGTGACCCTCGCCACGCTCCTCGCGACGCGGATGGCCGCGGCCGTGCAGGGCGTGGCAACCGCATGGTCACCCTCACGCCGCCGGCACGTGCTCCTCGCCGCCGCGGCGGCCAGCCTGACCGTCGGGCGGCCCGGCGTCGATGGCGTGCCCGATCTGGCCGCGTTGCGCGAATCCCTGGCGGCGCGCGGCCCGCAACCGTAACCGGCGTAAGCGCCGCGCAAGATCCCGCTCGGCGAACGGGTCGAAGCGACCCAGGGCGCGGCGGTACGCCACCAACCGCTCCGCGGTCAGCGCCGCGGCCAGAGCACCCTGCGGATCCCGCGCGCGGTGCTCGCGATGCTTGGCCAGTCCGATCCAGCCGAGAACGGCCGTTCTGCCGCCGCAGCGGATGGCCTGCTGCCAGGCATCGACCGCCTCATCCGAACGGCCCTGCGAGCCGAACAGTGCCGCCTGTTCGAGCCACGCCTGCCCGCGATCGAAGGTCGTTCCGCCCGTCCAGGATGACCGCTCGGGATCTGGCAGTGCCAGGGCAGATTCGAGGCACATCAGCGCTTCCGCCGTCCGCCCTCTGCGGCGGTAGACGCGTGCGAGTCCCACCAGGTCGCCGGGGTGTGCCGCCGCGTGCCCGGCAGGATCCGCGAGACGGACGGCAAGCACGGCCAGCAGACGCGCCATCGAGACCACGTCCTGGTGGTTGTGTTCCAGCACGTCACGCAGCGGTTCCGCCTCGCCGCGGCGCAGCCAGGCGAAGTAGCGGTCGGGGATCAGCGCCGAGGGTAGGTCCCCGCGGCGGCGCACTGCCGCCACGCCAGCTTCCACCGACGCAAGGCGCGCATCTGGCAGCCGGTGCCTGAACAACGCTCGGCTGATGGGCAGGAGGTCGAGATGGCCGGCCAGTTCGGGGGGCGGCCGACGCATGAGCCGGAATCGGGTCGTCAACAGCGGCCAGTCGAACGTCCGACCGTTATATGTCACCAGCCACGCGTCCCGCGGGATGTACCCGGTGAGGGCATCGAGGAATGCGCCCTCATCCGGGTGGTCCGGCAACCACAACTGGACGACCCGCAGAGTCGGCCCTTCCCACCACGCCATCCCGATCAGGAACACCAGCGTTCCGGCAGCGGTCCCGAGGCCGGTCGTCTCGGTGTCCAGCAGGAAGAGCGGCCGTTGAGGATCGAACGGATAGGGGAGACGCGCCAGCGGTCGAGGGTCGAACGGTGCATGGATCTCCCGCTCCACCACCACGAACGATCCGTTCTCGGCGACGACCTCGCGTCCGCCGATGGCCGCTGCAAGTCGCGCTGCCCCATGCAGCGACGGAGGCCGCGGCGCGGGGCGCTCCGATTCCGCCGCGAACCGCAGGCGTGGCTCCAGCTCACGGAGTCGGGCCAACCTTCTGAGTCGGAGCGCCTGGTCGGTCATGGTCACGACCGTGCCCGCGGCTCGTGCCAGCTCACGCGTCACGCGGCTCGCAACGGGGAAGCGACGCGCTCGGGCTCCATCAGCGCAAGCAGCCGAACGGCCAGCTCTTTGCCGACACCGCCGATCTCGCCGCGCGGTCCGGTGCAGGCCGGGCAACCATCGAGGCACGGGCAGCTGGCGATCAACTCGCGCGCACCGCCGACCAGTTCGGCATGCCGCTCGAAGAGTCGTGGCGCCAGTCCCACGCCACCGGGGACCGCTTCATACAAGTAGATGACCGGCCGCTCGGCATGCGGTGACCGGACCTGGGCAACCATGCCCAGGTCGTGCGGGTCGCTCATCAAGAGGATGCTGCCGACCGTCTGCAGCGCCCGTCCCGCGCCGACGAGCGCGACATCGAGCTCGGCCCGTTTCCAACCGCTCACCGCAGCGGGGTCGACCGCCAGCCACCAGGCCGTCGTGTGCAGTTCGATCTCGGGCAGGTGGATCTGGCCCCAGCCGAGGTTCTCGTTGGTCTCGAGCCGCAGCTTCTTGTAGATGGTGGCGAGGCTGCTGACCATGACCTCACCGTGGGCTCGAGTGCCGGCCGCCAGCTCGGCCTCGGCGAACGTCTCGAGCGGCTTCAAGGTGACCGCGAGCTCGGCCTGCGTGTAGTGCTCGACATCGACCGGACGGACATACGCCTTGCGTTCGTCCCAGTCGAGCCGATCGACATGGAACTGCCGCGACTCGTGCAGGTAGATGGCGTTCTCGTGGACCAGCGTCCGTGCCGAGAACAGGTCGACCTCGCCGAGCACCCGCGGCCGATCGCCGCCGGTGTCGATGATGACCACGTTCTCGGGAGCGGCAACGCGCAGCGAGATCTCCGAGGCGGGGAAGTTCTCGCTCGCCCAGTACCAGCGTCCATCGTCCGCCTGGCGGACGTGGCCTTCCTCGGCCAGGAATGCCAACAGGTCGTCGGCCGGTTCCGGCCCGAACCGCTCACCCGCCCCGAAGGGCAGCTCGAAGGTCGCCGCGCGAAGGTGGGCGAGCAGGACGTGGACGTTGTCCGGGTCGAGTCGGGCTTCCTCGGGCGATGACTCGAAGAGGTACTCCGGGTGGCCGGCGACATACTGGTCGACGGGGCCGGCGCCGACGACGAGGATGGCCGCGGAGACATCCTGGCGGCGCCCCGCGCGGCCGATCTGCTGCCACGTCGCGGCGATGCTGCCCGGATAGCCCGCCAGCACGGCGACATCGAGCCGGCCGATGTCGATGCCGAGTTCGAGCGCGTTGGTGCTGACGACACCGAGGATCTCGCCGCTGCGCAGGCCCGCCTCGATGGCGCGGCGTTCGTTTGGCAGGTACCCGCCGCGATAGCCGCGCACTCGCTCCAGCGGTCCGCGGCCTTCGCGCAGCCCTTCGCGGATGCCGGTCAGCAGCAACTCCACGGCGACGCGCGATCGCCCGAAGACGATGGTCTGCCGGCCCGCGCGCAGGAACGAGAGCGCGGCGCGCCTGGCCGTGCCCGAGGCGCCGGCCCGGATGCCGCTGCGCTCATCGAGCACCGGCGGCCGTACGACGACCACGTGCTTCTCGCCCGATGGCGCGCCGTTGCGATCGATGACCGTGACCGTGCGCCCGGTGAGTGTCTCGGCCAGGACGCGCGGATTGCCGATGGTCGCGGAACAGCAGATGAACTGCGGCTGGGACCCGTAGTGGGCGCAGATGCGGGCCAGTCTTCGCAGGACGTTGGCGACGTGGCTGCCGAAGATGCCGCGATACGTGTGCGCTTCATCGATGACCACGTAGCGCAACTGTTCGAAGAGCTGGAACCACTTGGTGTGATGCGGCAGGATCGCCGCGTGGAGCATGTCGGGGTTGGTCATCACGACCTGGCCCGCGGCGCGGACGACGCTGCGGACGGGGGCCGGCGTATCGCCGTCATAGACGGCCGCTGCCAGCTCGATCCCGGCGAGCCCTGACAGGTCGCGCAACTCGGCCAGCTGGTCCTGGCTGAGCGCCTTGGTCGGGAACAGGTAGAGCGCTCGAGCGTGCGGGTCCTCGATCACCGTCTGGAGGACTGGCAGGTTGTAGCAGAGCGACTTGCCCGAGGCCGTCGGCGTCACCACGGCCACGTCCGACCCCGCCCGCAGAGCCTCCAGCGCCTCGACCTGGTGCCGGTAGAGGCCGCGGAAGCCCTTGGTAGCGAGAGCGCCGGTCAGCGCAGGATCGAGCCAATCGGGGAAGGGGAGCAGGTCGGCCGGTCGAGCGGGCAGGGTCCGCCGCGCCGTGACCCCGGCAGCGACCACGGGATCGGCCAGGAATCGCTCCAGGGCGGCACGGGTGTCGAGCTCGGCGTGGATGCGCATGGCCGGCGACCTCATACGGAACATCCGTTCTGTTTGGCGTGCAGTGTAGCAGCCCTGCAACGGCATTCGTCGTGCATGAGCCACGCTCGCCCGGAGGTGAAGACTCGTTTGACATAGCAGCTGCACGCAGCTACGCTGCGAACGCATGACGTCCGAACATCAGCGCCTGCTCCAGCCTCGAGGTCTGATGAGCGGCGCGGGGCGCTTCTCGATCCGGACGCTCGTGGCCATCGCGGTCGTCGTGGTCGTGGCATGGCTGACGCTCGTTTTCGGCGGTGAGCTCGCGCATGCCAGCGCCGTCGATCGAGAAGCCGCGCAGGTGCGCGCCGACAATGCCAGCCTCCAGGCTCAGATCGACGCGGGCAACGCCGAGATCTCGCTCATCCAGACCGATGCATTCCTCTCCACCGAGGCGCGGGTCTTCGGCATGGGCCGAGCCGGTGAGCGCGTGTTCGCGCTCGATCCCGGTGCGCCCGCCCCGGCGCACATCGTCCCGCTCGGCGAAGAGGCCGCGCCGGCCGCTGCCAAGACCCCGCTCGAGGAGTGGCTCGACCTGCTCTTCGGCTAGGTCGTGGTGTCGGGCTCGTCGTTGGGCTCGGCCAGTGGTCCCGTCGGCTCATACCCCTCGCGCCGCCTCCGGACGTCGACGTAGAGGATGGTCAGCGCCACGGGCGTGATGGGTGCCACGAGGACGGACGCCGACCCTGACGCAAGAAGCCCGAGAAGGAGCACGCTCGTGGGAGTGGGTCCGCTCGTGGCGACACCGGTGATGGCCAGGACGATCGAGCCGGCGACCAGCCCGACCAATCCCTCGAAGAACTGGGTGACCAGGATGATGCTGATCAGCCGCCACCCGACGCGCTCCGTCAGTCGCCAACTTCGCACCAGGGCATGCAGCGGTCCGACGGGTTCGAGAGCGACGGCGACCATCGCCAACGTCCAGCGGATGGCCACGGTGATGAGCAAGCCAACGAACGCGACGCCGACCACGAGGGCAAGGAACGCGCCGATGCCGCCACTCGACCCGCTCGAACCAAGCGCGACGAACAGGAAGGTTGCCAGCGTCGCACCTCCAAGGCCGATCCCGGCGACGCCCAGCGTGTCCAGCAGGACCGTGCCGAGCGCGGTCGGCGCCCGTCGGATGGCCCACCCGACCGCGCCGCCGACCGACGACGCCCGACCCGCGTATCGGTCGGCGATGAGCCGGCAGATCGCGACCGATGCCAGCGTCCCAGCCACGAGGTCCAGCGCCCAGACGCCGAGGTAGAGCAGGATGGTCTGCACGAGCGCGTCCATCTGGGCGCTCGTGGCGTGGTCGAGCTGATCCTGGTTCGGTAGGGCCGGGGCGAGATCGGACAGACGCAGCTCCGCCGGTGCGCCGATGAGGTAGGCCGGCACCAGGAAGATGGCCGCCAACGCCACCAGGGCGCGCAGGTGCGTGCGCACCAGACCGGTCGTGACGCCGAGGATGTCGGTGAAGCTCAGGCCGCGGATCTCTGGTCGGGGCGTCATCGAGGCTCGCTCACGGGGGTGAGTCTAGCCAGCCTATCGGGGCGAACCGCTCGCGGGGCGGTCGACGACGGAGTAGCATCGCGGCCCACGCGGAGGAAGTGCGTTGGCGGCTGGCGGCGTCGACTCGATGGCAGGAACGATCGGTCCGTGGTGGCTGCGGCTGCCCGCCGACCGGCGACGCCTCCGCTTGCGGGCCGTGCGCGACGGGCTCGTGCTGGCCGGCCTGATGACGACGGCTTTCATCCTCGTCGTCATCCCGCTCGTCGGGCGGAGCTTCGGGTTCGACGCGATCTCGTACTGGTTCCACGACCTGCCCGGTCGATACACGGTGGCGGGGTGGGGCATCTACCAGCTGGGAGCCTTCCGCTACGCGCCGCCGATCGGGCTGCTCTTCTCGGCGTTCGGGGCGCTGCCCTGGTGGGTCTTCGTGACCCTCTGGACGGCCCTGCTGGTCGGATGCCTGATATGGCTCGGCGGCCGCTGGACGCTGATGCTGGTGGCGCTGCCGCCCGTAGCCCTGGAGCTGTACCACGGCAACATCCACCTGCTCATCGCGGTCGCCCTGGCTCTCGGCTTCCGCTATCCGGCCGCCTGGTCGTTCGTGCTGTTGACCAAGGTCACGCCGGGCGTGGGCCTCCTCTGGTTCGCGGTCCGAAGGGAGTGGCGCGCCCTGGCCATCGCGCTCGGCGCGACAGCGGCGATCTCGGCCATCAGCTACCTCGTGGCACCGGGACTGTGGAGCGACTGGTATGGGTCGCTCGCCTCCGGCCTCGCCAACCCGGCCGAACTGAGCATCCCGCCGCCGCTCTGGATCCGCTTTCCGGCTGCCATCCTTCTCGTCGTCTGGGGCGCTCGCACCGACCGACCGTGGACCGTCGCCATCGCGGCGACGCTGGCACTGCCCAACCTGTGGCCACACGGCCTGGTGGTGGCGCTCGGCGCGGTCCCGTTCCTCAGGAAGGGCATCACCCGGGTGCCTCGCGCGACGCCGAGCGCGGTGCCGATGTCAGGGTCGCAGCACGCGATCGTTGGTCGTGACTGGCGCCGCGTGACGTCGCTGCGCGGGTTCATCGCCGCTGCCGCGGCCGCGATCACCATCGGCCTGGGCGTCGCCGTCCTTGCGGGGTCGGTGCTTCAGCCCGTTCTCACCTCGGCGTCATCGGCCATCCTGGCCGGCGCAGGAAACGCGTATCCGCCCTGAATCGAGCCTCAGCGGACCTCGACCGACCGCTTGGCCAGCCCGAACCAGTAGCCCTCGATCGGGAATGTGGGTGCCTCGTCCACCTTGGATGCGGCACCGAGCGTGACGAAGAGCGGCGCGAAGTGTTCGACCGTCGGGTGGGCGTAGGGCATCCCCGGAGCCTGGTTGCGAAAGTCGAACAGCGCATCGAGGTCACCGCGCGTGAGCGCCTCGGCCGCCCACCGATCGAACTCGATCGACCACGCCGGCGCGCCGGGCTTGCCCGCGAAATACTCGCCGATGAAGGGCAGCCCGTGGGTCATGAAGCCGCTTCCGATGATGAGGATGCCCTCGTCGCGCAACGAAGCCAGCCGGCGCCCGACCGCGAAGAGATGCTCCGGATCGAGGTCCGGCATCGACATCTGGAGGACGGGGATGTCGTGCTCGGGGTACATCGCAAGGAGTGGCACCCACGCGCCGTGATCCAATCCCCGCGATGGCCGATCGAGCACCGGCTCGCCGGCCGGCATCAGACCCTTGATGCGATGCGCGAGCTCGGGCGCGCCGGGCGCGTCATAGGTCAGCTCGTAGTACTCGCGCGGGAAGCCGTAGAAGTCGTAGACGAGCGGCACGCGCGTGGTGGCCGAGAGCGAGATCGGCGCCGATTGCCAATGGGCGCTGACGATGAGGATGGCCTTCGGACGCGGCAACGACCCGGACCACGCGCTCAGTTGCCGCATCCATTCCGGGTCCTCGAGCAGTGGCGGAGCGCCATGCCCGAGGTAGAGCGCCGGGAGTCGCGCCGGCGGCGGTGTGACGGGATCGCTCATGGTCGGAAGTCTGCCCCAAAACCGGGTAAGGCCGCTGCGCTAGAATCGCGGCACGGCGGCGGAGTAGCTCAGTGGTAGAGCAGGGGACTCATAAGCCCTTGGTCGGTGGTTCAAATCCGCCCTCCGCTACCAATCCCCCAGGTGGACCGCGCCGCGCGCCGGATGAGAGGTGGAAACCATGGCCGGAGCCCAGACCGACTATCCCGTCGACGTTCAGTTCCAGCCCGGCATCCGGATCAATCGGCTGTGGGGAATCCCGTTCATCGGCTTGTGGATCCGCGGCTTGGTCCTGATCCCGTACATCATCGTCTTCTACGTCGTTGCGGTCGTGGCCGTCATCGCCAGCATCTTCACGTGGATCCCGGTGCTCCTGTTCGGGCGATACCCCGGCTGGGGTTACACGTGGGTGGGCGGCTATCTCCGATGGACGGCCCGCACCTTCGCGTATATCTCGCTTCTGACGAGTCACTACCCGGCGTTCAGCCTTCGGAGCCAACCGACCGAGGACATCTGGGTCAAGATCGATGAGGGAGGCTCGATCAACCGCCTGTGGGGCATCCCCATCGTCGGCATCGTGGTCCGCTACGTCCTCGTGATCCCGCACCTGATCGTGCTGGCGTTCCTGTCGCTGGTCGTCTGGATCGTGTTTCTCGTGAGTTGGATCCCCGTCCTGCTGACAGGACACCAGGCATCGTTGGTCTACACCATCGTCGGTGGCTACCTCCGTTGGCTGATGCGCGTCCTCGCCTACGTCCTCCTGCTCTCGAGCCGCTACCCGCCGTTCAGCCTGAGCTAGGGAGCAAGCCGCGATAAGCGCGTTCTGTTGCGCTCACCGCTAGCCGCGCGGATGAGCGCTCGCGCTTGGGCTCGCTAGCCGCGCTCGCCCAACGGCGCGTTGGCGCCCATCCACCGGGACCATCGGATCGTATCCAAGGGTGGGATCGTTCCGGTCCTATACTTGCGTCCCCTCATCGCAGCAGCGAGAGGGTCGGATCCGGAGGCTTCTTTCCCTTGAACAGTCGCTTCTTGCGCAACGGTCTGGTGACGCTGGTGCTCGTGGTCGGCACCGCGGCACTCCTCTACATGTTCATCTTCCCCGGCAGCGAGACCAAGGACGTCGATTACAGCGGTCCGGGCAACGCAGACGTCGGGGCGTCGTTCCTGAGCAGGGTCGCCCTTGGGGAAGTGGTGCGGGTGGAGCAGTCCTCCGACCAGCTTTCCATCACCCTCGTCGACAAGGACACCAACGGCAAGAACATCATCGTGACCAGCCGCGTCCCGAGCGAGTTCACGACGGACGTCGCGACCGACATGGCGGCGGCCTGCAAGCCGCCGGCGTGCACCACGGTCCCGGCCGTGGTCGGGGTCGCGCCGAGCGACAGCGGCGCCTGGCTGGGCATCCTGCTCACGACCATGCTGCCCGTGCTGCTCATCGGCGGTTTCCTCTTCTTCATGTTCCGCCAGGCGCAGGGCACGAACAACCAGGCGCTCTCGTTCGGCAAGAGCCGCGCCCGCATGTTCCTCGGCAACAAGACGGTCGTGACCTTCAACGATGTCGCCGGTGTGGACGAGGCGAAGGCCGAACTCCAGGAGGTCGTCGAGTTCCTCAAGTACCCCGAGAAGTTCAACTCGCTGGGCGCCCGGATCCCCAGGGGCGTGCTCCTGGTCGGCCCCCCAGGTACCGGCAAGACGCTCCTCGCCCGTGCCGTCGCCGGTGAGGCGGGCGTGCCCTTCTTCAGCATCTCCGGCTCGGAGTTCGTGGAGATGTTCGTCGGCGT
>PNAP01000058.1 GCA_003169735.1 Chloroflexota bacterium
TTGACAAGATAGGAGCTTGATGCCAACCGGGGTAGCGTAAGGACGACTAACCGCGCCGGTTCGGTGTCGCAGTGGCTCGAGAACGCGCCTCCGCCGGATTCATGCCGCTCACCTGAGCGTGGGGCCGCGTCGCCGGATGCCGACCGCCGGCATGTGGGGCCTGGCGGTTCCGCCCAACGCCACCCGGGTTTGCATCTGGCAGGGTTCCCTACGGCACGACCGGATAGTCAGGGAACCCCGGTCCCCAGCCGGAGATCAGCCAGTCATCGACGTTCGCTTGCTCGTCGGGACCGGGCGGGACGACCGTTGCCGTCCCGCCGACGAGGTCGATGACGACGAGTCCGCCATCGTCGGTGGCCGTCACCACGAACGAGTCGTCGGGCGCGAAGATGGGACTCGTGAGATGGCTCGGGATGTCCCCGGTGGTGAAGGTGATCTGGACGTCGCCCGAGGCAACGGACCGCACCACGTCGTAGGAATCGGCCCCGGACGTTCGCGTCAGGGCGATCAGCGCTCGCCCGGTCGCGTCCCATTCCGGGTAGGTGTCGATGGAGTCGAAGCCCGCCCAGACCTTGCCGTCGACGAGGATGTTCTGGCCGAATCGTTCGGGGTTACTCGAGATCACCTGCATCGTCGAACTGGCGGGTCGCTCGTTCGTGGATCCCGGGTAAAGAGGCGGCATCTCCTCCACACTCGCCCGGATCGTACCGTCGCGGCGCACGATCGCGAATGGGTTCGGGTCCCCGGGACGCTTCCCGGCGTCGATGAGGATCCCAGAGCCGTCGGCCAACCACCACAACTCGCTGTTGAATATGTCGATCGGACGGATCGCTGGCACGTGCTGAGGTGTCCAGTCGGCGAGATCGACGAAGGCCACCCGGTTCGAAACGTAGTCGACGACTGCCAGGTCGTCGTCAGGACCCCAGGCCGAGTACTCGTAGTCATCGAGCACGAGCGGGTCTCTTCCGGGATCCGCAAGATCGAAGACCGCCACCTCGCGGCCCGCATCGCCACGGACGGGGTAGTAATCGACAGCGACATACCCACTTTCGCTGACAGGCCCATGTCCAAGTTCGTCGGCCGGGACCGCCTGCGGGAACCATCTGGCGGCGTCACTGATCGTCCCGAGTGGTGTCGTCGAGCCGGTCGCCGACATCGCCATCACTTCGATGTTCGACCCGACCCATCGAACGAGAACGACCGAACCCGCCGGCGCGATCGGCGCCCGACCGGCCGAGGGCGATTCGGAGGGCGAAACGCTCGGCGCCGGCGTGGGCGTTGGGCCGGGTCCGACCGCGCTCGTGGCCGGATACGGCGGGAAATCGGCCGACCAGCCGGCCACTTGCCAGGGTCCGGCCCCCTGTCCGTCGCTTGGGCTGTTGATGAGGTGAGAGGCGCCCGTCACCATGTCGATCCAGCGGAGGCCGTCGTCGCCGATGAGGGCGAACGAATCGTCCGGCGCGAGGGTGGCGACACCCAGTTCGTTGCTGGTGGCGTCGAAACGCACCGTCCGGTCGGGCTGCTCAGGCGCAACGTAGTGGATGAGAGAGGCTTTGCGATCGGCCGCCTGGCCGCTGACCCCGTTGGGGTCATCCTTGAACCAGAGGCCCGTGCCCGCCGCGTCCCACTGCCCGGAGCCGGCGGTCACGTGGGGATCGCTCGCCCAGATCGGGCTCCACGGTCCGCCCGGCGGCATGACTCGGGTGATCTCGCCATCCCAACCACTCGAGCCGCCGGACCCATCGTTGCCACCGCTCGCCTGGATCAGCCACTGGCCGTTCGCGCCGTACGGGCGGACCGTGTCCAGCCCCCAGATGACCTGCGGGAATGATGTCGTCAGGACCGACTTGGGACTGCCATCCGGCAGGAAGACGGCCAGCTCCAGGTCGCTGGCACCGCCGCTGCTCTGGGATCCTTCCTGCTCGATTTCGACGACTCCGGAACCATCCGGCAACCAGCCGATGCCGAAATAGCGCCGGCCGGTCTCGATGGTGGTCGTGACCTGCGTTCTCGGGTCGTAGATCACGAGGGAGTGGTCGGTCGAGAAGACCAGCTCGTTCGTCGGGCCCCAGGCCATGTCGCGCCCCTCGCCGTCCAGGACGACGGGCATTCTCAGCGGCGGATCGGCAGCGCCGGAGAGGTCGTAGACCCAGATGGTCGGCTTGCCTGCGACGCTGGACCCATCGACGGCAGCGAATCCGTCGTCACTCACGACCGCTCGCACACCGGATCCATTGCCGAGTGCCGACAAGGTATCCGGGTCGGTGATCGATGCCACCGTCGCGAAGGTCCCGTCGCGTTGCACCGTGCCGACATCGAGGAGGGTCGTGCCGCCGTTGACGCGAAAGCGGGCCACCACGGCGCTTCCCGCCGGCGCGATCGATGCTCGCGGCGGGAGGCTCTGGCTTGGGCTCGGGACCGGGCCTTCCCAGGGCGATGTCGTGATCTCGCTGCCATCGCTCGCATCGAGCAGGGTTGGCGGGTTGTTCGGGTCGACGCGCACTGTCAGTCCGATCACCACGTATTCGTACAAGAGAGACGCCTCGCACGGCACGCCGGATGGATGCTCGACTCTGACGATCCCGAGATCGACACTCAGCGCCGAGCCCGAGGCAGTGACCACGGCATGGTCGACGTAGAAGCAGTCCCCGCCCCAGAACATCACATAGAGGGATCGACCGTCGGGCGAGAACTGCGCGCCCGCCACCGGTCCCCATCCAGTGCCACCGCCCTCGCACCATTGGGCCGGCCCGTAGTACTCACCATCGAACTCGTGCGTGGCAGTCGGTTGAGGGACAACCGACGACGGTGGATCTGTCGGGCATCGATCGGCGAGCGCGATCGGGCTGGGGCTTGGCCGGCCGGTCGGGCTTGGGACTCCGGTCGAGGTCGGCTGGGCAGATGGGCTCACCAGGGCGGCGCGCGGGCTCGGGGTTCCCTGCGCCGCCGGCAATCGGCCGACAACCATGGCGCCGAGGACGCCGACGACCGCGATCAGGGCAACGACCGCAGCCATGGCCCCGCGCCGACGCATCGAGAACGGGTCGATGGATCCATGATCGGCTCGAGCACGAAGGGTCGCGCCGCTGACGCGAACAGGGTATGAATCGGCATCGGAGCGCAACGTCTCGCGCAGGCGGTCCTCGAGGTCGCGATCGGCGTCAGTCATCGTCGCGCACCACCTCGACGCGGAGTCGGTCGAGGCCCGATTGAAGTTGCGCCTTCACGGTGTTCGGGCTTGTCCCAAGCGCCCGTGCCACGTCCTCGACGCTCAGGTCGGCGTAGTAACGGAGCGCGATAGCTGCGCGGATCCGGGGAGGCAGACCGGCGATTGCGCCGAGCATCGCGACGCGCTCGGTCGAACCTTGCGCCGTATCGGCCGTCACGCCCTCCGGCAGCGCGGCGAGATGCACGAACCGGGCGCCGCTTCGCCGCCGCGAGAGGCTGCGGTTGACGCAGATTCGGAGCAGCCACGGCCGGATCGAATCGGCCTGGCGGAGCTGACCTGCTTTCTGCCACGCGGCGATGACCGTCTCAGCGAGGACGTCTTCAGCGTCGCTTCGGTCGTGCAGGATGTGATACGCGACGCCCTGGATGACCCTGCCGTGTTCTGCGAGCATTCGATCCATCGCCTCCGGGTCGCGCGTCCGGAGCAGCTCGACCAGAGTCGGCGTCAACGCCACTCCGAGACTCGTCGCCAGCTGCACACGACATAAGACGCGCGAGGCGGTCGATTCGGGCTAGTCACCGTCGCTGGGCTGGCCAAGGAGCGGCCGAAGAGGCGCAAGATCACCGCCAGATGATGGCCTCAGTCGGACCTGGTGGAGCGACGGGGGCTCGAACCCCGGACCTTCTGCATGCCATGCAGATGCTCTCCCAACTGAGCTATCGCCCCAAGGCCGCCCATTCTAGCGGGCGCGGTGATGACGCTCAAAGGACGCGCTGCGCCAAGAAGGGCTAGAGTCGAGCCGGCGCGGGACCTGCGGTCGCCGCTGGAGCTGCAGGTGTCGCTGGCAGGGGAGGTCGGGTCGATGAGGATTTCGCGTGCGGCGCGGGCAAGCGCGATCGTGCTGGGGCTCGGCCTGATCATCGCCTCCCCGATAACGACGGTCTCGGCGAAACTCGCCACTGACAGTTCTTCTCCCGCGGCGCTGACACGTTCGGTCGCTCCGTCGGGCACGGTCACCGATCTTCTGCCCGACCTGCGCATGGCGCCGCTCTACGGCATCGGTCTGGTGAAGGCACCGAACGGCCACATCCGACTCCGTTTCGGGACCATCGGCTGGAACGTCGGCGCCGGGCCGCTCGAGGCCGACGGCGTCAAGGTCGACCCGACCGATCGCTACATGGTCGTCCGGCAGCGCGTCTTCGAGTCCGACGGCAGCTCGCGCACGCGCCGCACGGCGGCGGTGATGGTCTATGACGTCGGCCAGCACCATAACCACTACCACGTCGTCCAGTTCATGTCCGTGCAGCTGTACACGGCCGGCCAGCCGGGCGGCGATGTCTACGGCCTGCGCAAGATCGGTTATTGCCTCGTCGACGCTCGCAAGATGTCGCACCCGCCGGCCGCCGTGCCGCCAAGTCCGGTCTATCTCTCGTGTGGCGACCTGCAATCGACCTCGGTCACGATGGGCCTCGACGTGGGGTGGGGCGACGATTACCCGCCCATGTGGGAGCACCAGTGGATCGATGTCACGGGCATCCCGAAGGGCAAATACCGCATCTGCGCCACCGTCGACCCGCTGGGTCAGTTCCTCGAATCCAACGAGACGAATAACCAGCGCTGGACCGATGTCCGGATCGACACCTCGACGATGACCGTGACCATCCTGGACACGTCAGCCGAAGCCTGCGGCCCGAACGTGCCGCCCGCGCCTCCGGCCGTCACATCGATGTCGCACTAGGTCCTTCCATCGACCTCAACGCGGACGTCGGCGAGAGCTACGGCCCGTGGGTGATGGGGGCTGACGAGCAGCTCATCCCACTCGTCACCTCGGTCAACGTGGCCTGCGGTGCGCACGCCGGCGATCCGGTCACGATGCAACGGACGGTCCGACTCGCCAAGGCGAGTGGCGTCGCCCTCGGCGCGCATCCCGGTTATCCCGATCGCGACGGTTTCGGGCGCCGTGACCTGGCGATGTCGGCCGAGGAGCTCGAGGCGTCCCTGCTGGCACAGCTCGGGGCGCTGTGGGCGTTCATCCGCGAGGCCGACGTGAACCTCGTCCATGTCAAGCCGCACGGCGCGCTCTACAACCGAGCGGCGCGGGACCCGGCACTTGCCGCGACCGTGGCGCGCGGCGTCCGCCGCTTCTCCGCTGACGTGATCCTCGTCGGGCTGGCCGGATCAGCACTCCTCGATGCCGGCCGCGCGGCGGGCCTGGCGGTGGCGGCCGAGGCGTTCGCCGATCGCGCGTACGAGGACGACGGTTCGTTGCGCAGCCGCGCGCTGGAAGGGTCACTCCACGAAGAGCCGCGCGTTGCGGCTGCCCAGGCACTCTCCATCGCGCGCGACGGCATCGTCCGATCCCACGGTGGACGCGCCGTCGACGTTCGCGCCGACACCATCTGTCTTCACGGCGACACCCCCGGCGCGCCGCGCATCGCGCAAGCCGTGCGCGAGACGCTCGCAGCGGCCGGGATCCCGCTCAGGCCGCTGACCGCTTGATCGTCCCGTTCGGCGACGAGGCGCTGCTGGTCGTCCTCGGCGAGGTCATCGACGCGGCGGTCAACCAGCAGGCGCATGCCGTCGCTCGGGGCGTGCGGGCGGCACGCGATGAGAGCTGGCACAGTCCATGGGGCGTGCCGGTCCCCTCGTACGCGTCGGTGCTCGTGCCCTATGACGCCGCCTCGATCGATGAAGCCGAGGCGACGCGGCGTCTCACCGCGCTGGTCGCAAGGACCGCCCGCACGGCTCAGGCATCGGTCGAGATCGAGGGCCCCGTCCAGGACATCGCCGTGCGCTACGGCAACGCGGACGGGCCAGACCTCGAAACCGTGGCCGACCGGACCGGCCTGACGACCGACCAGGTCATCGAAGCGCATGCCTCGACCGTCTACACCGTCTACCTGCTCGGGTTCGTGCCCGGCTTCGCCTACCTCGGCATCCTGCCGCCCGAGCTGGAGCTGCCGCGCCGCAACGAACCGCGCCTGCGCGTCCCGAGGGGGAGCGTCGGCATCGCCGGCCGCCAGACCGCCGTCTATCCGTTCGAGACGCCCGGCGGTTGGCACCTCATCGGGCGTTCGGATGCGGTGTTGTGGGACTCGCGCCGAGAATCGCCGTCGCTGTTGCGTGCCGGCCAGCGGGTCCGGTTCGTGCCGGAACCTCGCGCCTAGCCTGGCCGCCGTCGCGTGCTTGAGGTCGTCGACCCGGGGCTGCTCTCCACCATCCAGGATGCGGGACGGCCGTGGGCAGCCGACCAGGGCGTGCCGCGCGGTGGCGCATGCGATCCTCTCGCGCTGCGTGTCCTCGAGCAGCTCGTCGGCGGACCGGCCGGCTCCACCGCGGCCTTGGAGATCACCCTGGCCGGACCGGAGCTGGCGGTCCGCGAGACGTGCGTCATCGGGCTCAGCGGTGCGGACCTCGAGTGCGAGGTGACGGAAGAGCGCCGCCCGTTGCGGCCGGGCACCACGGCGCTGGTGCGGGCAGGCACCACGCTGCGCTTCGGCGCGGCGCGCGACGGCTGTCGTGCCTACCTCAGCCTGGCCGGTGGCATCGACGTCCCGCTCGTGCTCGGCTCGCGCTCGACCTGCTCGGTCGGGGGATTCGGCGGCATCGACGGCGAAGGACGTCCGATCCGAGCAGGCGACCTGCTGCGGCCGATGAAGCCCGGTGCACTCGGGCTGGCAGGGCGACGATGGCCGGGCCGGGCGGGGGGATCGGTCGGTGCGTCGGGTTCGACCGTCGTACGTGTCGTGGCCGGCCCACACCTCGACCGATTCCCGAAGGGCTCGCTGGAAGGCCTGCGATCGAACTCATGGGAGGTCTCCGGCCGGTCGGATCGGATGGGCATCCGGTTGGACGGATCGGCGCTGCCGGTTCCGGCGCGGCCGGATCTCGTCTCGATCCCAGTCACCTGGGGCGCCGTCCAGGTGCCGCCCTCGGGCCAGCCGATCGTGCTGCTGGCGGACCATCAGACCGTTGGCGGCTACCCCATCGTGGCCGTCGTCGCGTCGGTCGATCGGCCCGTCCTTGGTCAGCTTCGCGCAGGGGACGCGGTGCGATTCGAGGTCGTGGAAGCGGTGTTGGCGCGGCGACTCAAGATCGCGTCCGACGCCATCTTCGATGCCGATGCGGCGATGTTCCGGACTGATGCGAGCGACGCCACCGCCGGCTGATCGCCTCGCGTAGGCTGGTCGGCATGGAGTCTGCGACGCGGCCGTTCACCGTTCGCCGTTCGACGCGCGCCCGTCACGTGCGCCTGACCGTCACGCGCGAGGGCGACGCGGTGGTGGTCCTGCCGTTGCGCGCGCCCGAGCGGGCGGCGGCCGCTCTCGTCGAGCAGCACGGCGCGTGGCTCGATCGCCAGGTGGCGCGCATCCGCGCCACGCGCGTCCGACTTGACGCTCGACCGACGCTCGCGGACGGCCGCGTCCTGCACGTCGCCGGAGTGCCCCGCCTCATCGCCGCGCGGGACACGGCGATGCGCGACCGGATCGAGCGATCCCTGCGCGCCGAGGCGCGGCGCCTGCTGGTCGCCCGCGTCAGCCTCTTTGCCCCGCTGGTCGGCGTACGACCGACACGCGTCACGGTGCGCGCGCAGCGAGCGAGATGGGGGAGTGCCTCGCGGGCCGGCGCCATCTCCCTCAACTGGCGACTCGTCCTCGCCCCGCCCGACGTGCTCGACTACGTAGTCATCCATGAGCTGTCGCACCTGGCCGTGCCCGGTCACTCGCGCCGTTTCTGGACGCTCGTGCGACGCCACGCTCCCAGTGCCGACGCGTCGCGCCGGTGGTTGCGCGACCATCACGCCGAGCTCATGGCCGCGCTCGACTGAGGTTCGTTGCATCTCGAACGGGACGCCCATCGCCGGGCTGTTCACCTAGGAGCCGCTGCCGTACCATCGGCCGCGGAGGTGAGCCTGATGTTCGACCCATTTTCGATGCGCGTGATGCATCCCCATGGCGACGAGATGGTCGAGATGCGACGCCGCGAGGTGCACGACGCGGCCGAGCACGACCCCGAGCGCGACTGGATCAAGCATGGCCATGTCTACGAGTGTGCCTGCGGTGAGAAGGTCATCATCGCGCCGGACCATTCGCAGCAGGCGCCGTTGGACGAGCGCGGCTAGCGAGTCCAAGCGCCCGCGCTCAGCCGGCGCGGCTAGCCGGTGAGCGCAACAAACCCACGCCGTTGGACGAGCGCGGGGCTCAGGTTCTGCGGCAGCGCCAGATCGACTCGGCGGGCCAGCGACGTGACCAGGCCAGGTCCTCGGCGTCGCGGTAGGTGCTCGTCGCATCGACCGCCGGCTGTGGTTCGATGAGATCCTCGATGGTGAAGTCGTTGGCGCGGAAGAGCCGGATCCAGTCGCCGTAGGACAGCTGGAATTCGGCCATCTGCTCGTCATCGATGCGGTGGAGACCGAACGAAGGAAAGACGAGGCGGTCGGACGGGTGGTCCTGGTCGAGCGCCCAGCACATGGTGAGGAGCGTCGAGCCGTGGCTGAAGGCGAAAAGACCGCCGGGGCGGAGTTGCTGGCCGTGATCGCGCTGGTACTCGGTGCTGTAGGCGTTCCACCCGGCGCGATTGCGGACCGCATGCGCGGTCAGGCGGGGAAGGTCGGGATGGTCGGGCATGGCGAGCTTGTCGGGCACGGCGGAAGCGTAACGGGCACGGGCGCTCGCAGCCGATCCATCGGGTGAGGGCGAGTGGTGGAGATGAGGGTGTCGGAGTCCAGGACATAGGC